>JACVRW010000036.1 GCA_014534235.1 Thermoleophilaceae bacterium
AAGGCGATCGCCGCGTGGCGGACGTCGGTGAACGTCCAGCGCGGCTCGATCCGCACGTACATGTGCACACCTCGACCTCCCGAGGTCTTCGGGAAGCCCGTGTAGTCGAGTTCGTCGAGGAGCACGCGCGCCTCGGCGGCCACGCGCACGGCATCCGGGAAGTCGGTGCCCGGCTGCGGGTCCAGATCGATGCGCAGCTCGTCCGGGTGGTCGACGTCCTCGCGTCGAACCGGCCATGGGTGGAAGGTGATAGTGCCCATCTGGGCCGCCCAGCCGACGACGGCCACCTCCGTCGGGCAGATCTCATCGGCGTGGCGGCCCGACGGGAACTCGATCCGGGCGGTCTCCACGTAGTCCGGCGCTCCGCGCGGGATGCGCTTCTGGAAGAAGGCGTCGCCGCCGCCCTTCTCGCGCGTCGACAGGACGATGCCGGGGTGCACGCCCTTGGGCCAGCGCTCGAGCGTCGTGGGGCGCCGGTCGAGCGCGCGCATGATGCCGTCGTCGACCGCCAGGTAGTACTTGACGATGTCGAGTTTGGTGACCGCGCCGGAGCGGTCGGTCTCCGGAAAGATCACGCGATCGGGGCTCGACACACGCAACTCGCGCCCCCCGGCGTCGACGATGGCCGCCTCGGTCGTAGCCATGCCGGAAGTTCTACGCGTTCGCGCTGGCGGCCGCCGGCCGCGCGCTCGCCGCCGGCGCGCCGCTGATGACGATCGAGCGACCGGTCTGCCGCGCCCAGATGGCGGCGAGCGCCTCCAGGCGGTCGGTCGTAGCTGCGTTTGCGGGGCGGGCGCCCGTGGGAGTGTTCTCGCGAAGCATCGTCTTGGGCCTCCTCCGTGGTTCCGCTGTCACCCGCTTAGACCGGGCACCGGCCCGGGAGTAACTGTGACGTTCGGCACTGATCCGGCCCGCGGTCAGACGACGACCAGCCCGCGCGGCGCCAGCGGGTCACCATGGCGACCTAGTGCGGACGGCGAAGGAAGCGGCCGCCGGCGTGCCGCCAGGGTAGGACGCCGGTCTTCAGGGCGAGCACCGCCAGCGGCAGCGCATCGGTCCTCGGGATGAGCGTCTGCCTCTGGGCGCCTCGAGCAGCACGGGAACGGCTCGAGGACCGCGGGGACCGCCGGGAGTGATGGCCGTGGGCCGGCGGCGCGCCGCGCTACCCGATCGAGTCCACCATCTCGAGCTGAATCAAGCGGTTCAGCTCGACGGCGTACTCCATCGGCAGCTCCTTCGTCACCGGCTCGATGAAGCCGTTGACGATCATCGCGGCCGCCTCCTCCTCGGAGAGGCCGCGCGACTGTAGGTAGAAGAGCTGCTCGTCGGAGATCTTGCCGACCACCGCCTCGTGGGCGACGGTGACGTGCGGGTTCTGGATCTGGATGTCGGGCCAGGTGTCCGAGCGCGAGCGCTCGTCCATCATCAGGCCGTCGCACTGGACGCGGGCCTTCGAGCCCTGCGAGTTGTGGCCCATGCGGACGAGGCCGCGATAGCCCATGATCCCGCCGTCCTTAGAGATCGACTTGGCCAGGATGTTCGAGGCGGTGTTGGGCGCGAGGTGGACGACCTTGGCGCCGGTGTCCTTCCAGACGTCGCCGCTCGCCACGCCGACGTTCAGGTGGTCGGCGCGGGCGCCCTCGCCGATCAGGAACGAACCCGGATAGAGCATCACCCTCTTCGCGCCCATCGAGCCGCCGACCCACTCGACGGTCCCGTGGGCCTCGACGATCGCCCGCTTCGTGTTCAGGTTGAAGACGTCCTTTGACCAGTTCTGGACGGTCGTGTAGCGGGCCTTCGCGCCCTCCTTGACGAAGATCTCGACGACCGCGGAGTGCATCGAGTTGACCGAGTACGTCTGCGCCGTGCAGCCCTCGATGTAGTTCACGTCGGAGCCGGGCTCGGCGATGATCAGCGTGTGCTCGAAAGTGCCCTCTGAAGCGCCCTCCATGCGGAAGTACGCCTGGAGCGGAAGGTCCACCTTCACGCCCTCGGGGACGTAGAGGAACGAGCCCCCCGACCACACGCAGCCGTGGAGCGCCGAGAACTTGTTGTCCTGCGGCGGGACGCATTTCTTCATGAAGTACTCGCGGACCAGGTCCTCGTACTCCCGGACCGCCGTGTCCATCGAGCAGAAGATGATCCCCTTCTGGGCGTACTCCTGCTTGAGGCCCTCGTAGAACGGCTCCTGCCGCCAGACCCCGACGACGCCCGCGAGATGCTCGCGCTCCGCCTGGGGGATGCCGAGGTTCTCGTAGGTGTCCTTGATGTCCTGCGGGACCTCGTCCCAGCTGTTGTAGCGGCCGGCCTCGGGCGGGGAGTACAGGACCAGCTCCGAGAGGTCGAGGTCGGAGAGGTCGACGCCCCAGGTCGGAATCGGCTTACGCTCGAAGATCTCGAACGACTTGAGGCGCTTGTCGCGCATCCACTCGGGCTCGCCCTTGACGCGGGAGAGCTCCTCGATCACCTCGCGGGAGACGCCCTTCTTCGCGACGAGCTGACCCTGCTCGTTCTCCTTGATCGGGCTTGGCTTGGGGATTCGCGTCTTGTCGGTGGCTGCCATGCGCTCCAAATTCCGGGTTCCGAAGTCGGAAATCAGATTCTAGCGAGAGTCGCGGCGGCAGCCGACCCGCAGTGGCGGCGAGTCGGCGGGGATTCGCCACGTTGCGTCCGGCATGTCCGACGTTTCATAAGGAACCGCTTCCGCAAGTTTCCCGACCCCGTGGGTCGGACTTAGGGTACCCTAACGCCGTGCTGCGAACCGGCGCGATCGTATTGGCCTCCACAGTGCTCGCCACCGGCACCGCGCTGGGGGTCGCGGGCTGCGGCGAGGACCGCGAGGGAGACGTCCAGTTCGAGGACGGCGGAGCCACGGGGACGGCGACGACCGGCACCGCGGGCACTGAGCCCGGCGGTACGGAGACCGTCGAGACGGAGTCCCCGGAGACGGAGACCGAGTCGCCGGAGACGGAGACCGAGTCGCCGGAGACGGAGACCGCCGAGACGGAGACGACGCCGTAGGCCGTGTCCCGTCGGGCCCTTCTCCTGATACTCATCGCCAGTGGAACGCTGATCGTGGCGGCCTTCGTGGGCGTCGTCCTCGCCACGTCAGGGTCCTCCGACGAGGAGCTCGTCGTCTACTCCGCCCGTTCCCACTACGGCGAGGAGCAGCCGTTCGAGGACTTCGCCGATCGGGCCGGCACGGACCTCCGCGTGCGCGGCGGCTCGGCGTCCGAGCTCTACGAGCGCCTAAAGAGCGAGGGGGATGACACGCCGGCGGACGTGCTCATCACCGTGGACGCAGCGAACCTGTGGCGGGCGAAGCAGGCTGGGCTGCTCGAGCCGCTCACATCCCGGAGGCTCGAGTCCGCGGTGCCGGCGGACCTCCGGGATCCCGACGGCACGTGGTTCGGCTTGACCCTCCGCGCGCGGACCATCATGCGCTCGACCGAGCGCGTGGGACCCCGCCAGGTGACGACCTACGAGGGCCTCGGCGATCCGAGGTGGCGGGGCCGGGTCTGCCTGCGCTCTGGGACCAGCGAGTACAACGTCTCTTTCGTCGCTGACCGGCTCGCCAAGGACGGCCGGGCCGCGACCGAGCGGATGCTCCGCCGCTGGATGGCGAATGATCCGGAGATCCTCGGCTCGGACACGGATGTGCTCCAGGCGATCGCAGACGGCGACTGCGACGTCGGGCTCGCGAACCACTATTACCTGGAGCGGGAGCTGGAGGAGGAGCCGGGGTTCCCGGTCGCGCCCGTCTGGGCCGACCAGCGCGGCCGGGGGACGCACGTCAACTTTTCGGGCCTCGGCGTGGTTCGCGGATCCGACCGGGCGGCCGACGCCCGGGCGCTGATCGAGTTCCTCGTCCAACCCAGGCAGCAGCGGGTGTTCGCCGCAAACAATCACGAGTTCTCGGTACGCGGCGCCCCCGGCTTCAAGCGCGACCCGATCGACGTCGACGGCGCCGGCTCGAGGCTCGACGACGCGCTGAGGTTGATGGATGAAGTCGGATGGGATTGACGCGTGGGGGATCCTGACGGTCCTGTGCGCGGCTGCGGTCGCGGCACCTCTGATCGGACTGCCGCTCAGCTTCGCCGTCGCCCCGGGCGGGCTGTCTGAATTCTCCGGCCTCGTCCCGGAGGCCGTGGCCGCGACGGCCGTCCTGCTCGGCGGCGTGGGAGCCGGAACGCTCCTCGTCGGGACCGCGCTCGCCGCGCTCGTCACCTTCTGCGACTTCCCCGGCCGCGGTTGGATCGAGTGGGCGCTCGTGCTTCCACTGGCGATGCCGGGCTATGTGTTCACGCTGTTCGCGCTGGGTCTCGACGTCCCGGGCATTCGCTCACCGCTCGGCGCGGTGGTCGTCTTTACGCTCGTCCTCTACCCGTACGTCTATCTGCTCGCCCGCGCGGCCTTCCTGGCGCAGTCGCGCACGCTGCTTGAGGCGGCGCGCGGCCTCGGTCTCTCCCGCCGGGTGGCGATCGCCCGGGTCGGGCTGCCCCTGGCGCGGCCGGCGATCCTGGGGGGCGTCGCCCTGGCGTTGATGGAGGCGCTGGCCGACTTCGGCACGGTCAACCTCCTCGGCGTCCGCACGTTCACGGACGCCATCTACAGGGTCTGGTTCATCGCGTTCGACCGCGACGCCGCCATGCAGCTCGCCACGCTGCTCGTCTCCGTCACACTCACGCTCGTGGTGCTCGAGCGCCTTGCGCGGGGACGGGCGCGCTATCAGCAGCTGGCGGCGCGGGGCGATGTGCCGCCGCCGATGCCGCTGACCGGCGCGGCGGCGGTCGCGGCGGTGATCGGCCCGCTCGCGCTCGTCGCAGTCGTGGTGGCGGCGCCGCTTGCGCAGCTCGCGGTGTGGTCGGTCGAGTCGATCCGCGACGGGCTGCTCTCGCCGGAGTTCGGCACCGCGGTGGGCAACAGCGTCCTTCTGGCGTCGATGAGCGCGGTCCTCATTCCGCTGGCCGCGGTCGTCCTCGCCTACGGGGCGCGGGCGAGCCGGTCGGGCCTCGCGGCCGCCTCGGCGCGGACCGCTACGATCGGCTACGGCCTGCCCGGGTCCGTGGTGGCGGTCGCGGTGATCGTGCCGCTCGGATGGATCGAGCGCCGCATCGACGGCATCGCTGGGACCGGCCTTCTTCTCACCGGCACAGTGATCGGGCTCTTCTACGCATACTTCCTGCGCTTCCTGGCACTCGCGTGGGGCGCCGTCGAGGCGGGCATCGTGCGGATTCCGCGCCAGCTCGACGAGGCGGCCCGGGGGCTGGGCGCGGACCGGCTCGACGTGCTCGCGAGGGTGCACGTGCCGCTGATACACGCGGGTCTCGCCACGGCCGCCCTCCTCGTGTTCGTCGAGGTGATGAAGGAGCTGCCGGCGACGCTCCTCCTCCGCCCGCTCGGCGGCGACACGCTCGCGATCGCGGTCTGGCAGGCTACGACGGAGTCGCTCTTCGAGACCGCAGCGCTGCCCGCGTTGCTCATCGTGCTCGTCGGGCTGCTTCCGGTGGCGGTGATGATCCGGCTCTCGGGGCGGCGCGGCGCCGAGCTCGAGGCCGCCCAGGTGGCGGGCGCGTGGGCCGAGGAGCTCGAAGGTCCGGAGGAGCGCGAGGTGAGAAGCGGGGCCCCGATCGTGCGGGCATGAGCGAGGTCCGGCTACGCGGCGTCTCAAAGGCGTTCGGCCTGCTTCAAGCCGTACGCGACGTGAGCCTCGACATCGACCGGGGCGAGCTGATGGCCGTGCTCGGCCCCTCAGGCTGCGGAAAGACGACGCTCCTGCGCACGATCGCGGGGTTTGAGCGACCGGACGCCGGATGCGTCGTCGTCTCCGGTGAGGTGGTCGCCGGCCCAGGCCGCTTCCTGCCGCCCGAGCGGCGCCGGATCGGGATGGTCTTCCAGGACTATGCGCTCTTCCCGCATCTCACGGTCGCCGGCAACGTGGCCTTCGGCCTCGCGAACCGGCCGCGCGGCGAGCGGGAGGCGCTCACCCGCCGGACGCTCGAGCTCGTCGGCCTTCAACACAAGACGGAACGCCACCCGCATGAGCTGTCCGGTGGCGAGCGACAGCGGGTCGCGCTCGCCCGCGCGCTCGCACCCGAGCCGGCGCTCGTGCTGCTGGACGAGCCGTTCTCGAGCCTCGACGCCACGCTGCGCGCCGGGCTGCGGCGCGAGGTCGAGCTGATCCTGCGTGACGCCGAGGCCACCGCCCTGCTCGTGACGCACGACCAGGAGGAAGCCCTCTCGCTCGCCGACCGGCTCGCCGTCATGCGCGAGGGGCGGATCGTCCAGGTGGGAGCCCCGGAGGAGGTCTACGTCCGGCCGGCCAGCCGCTGGGCGGCCCAGTTCGTCGGAGAGGTGAACATCCTCGCCGGGGTGGCCCGTGGCACGGGGGTGGAGACGGAGCTGGGGATCTTCGATCTGCACGCGCCCGCAAGCGGGACCGTGCACGTGGCCGTGCGCCCCGAGCAGCTCGAGCTGCGCGCCGACCGGGAGGCCAACGCCGAGGTCATAGACCGCGAGTTCCGGGGCCACGACGTCCTCTACCGCCTGCGTCACGAGGCGGGGCGCGTGGTGCTCGTGCAGCTGCCGTCGCTAGAGCTCTACGAGGTCGGCGAGCGCGTCTTCGTGCGACCGGCGCCGGCGGCGGTGACTACGTTGGTGGACTGAGGCGCCTGGCCGGGCTGCTCGGACGGGATGGAGACGCAAGGATCCTGGATAGGTGTTGCCATGGAACACTCAGACGGGACCCTTGCCCACGCAGCCGGAGAGTGGGCGAGCCTCACGGAGCGCCGTGGAGTACGCTGCGACCGATGCGGCTCTACGTCTGCTGGGGGACCTTCCCGACCCCGTGGCGGCCCGGTGGGCACCCGTGTGGGAACGCCTACACCGCGCTGCGCGAGGCGGGCTGGGACCCGGAGGTCAAGCGGGTCTACGGGCTCGGGCTTCTGCCCGACTTCATGAACCGCACCCGCGGAGAGGTGAGGGAGCTGACCGGACAGAACTGGGTTCCGGTGCTCGTTACGGATAACCGTGAGACGATCTCCGACTCGAAGCGGATCGTCGAATGGGCGCGCGCGCACCCGGCGAGCGCCGCCGGCGGCACCGCGGCCGCCGGCGATAAGTCCGCCTGATCCGCCCCATCACCGGTCGCACTGGCCTCACAAGCGACGCTCTGCGAGCGTTAGGCGATCGTGCGACGCCCGGCCGAGAGCGGGTGGCTGCTCTGGGCCGCCCTACTGACGATCTACATCGTCTGGGGATCCACCTACCTCGCCATCCGCGTGATGGTCGACACGATGCCGCCGCTCCTCGCGGCCGGGGCACGGTACGTGGTCGCCGGCGGCGTGTTCTGGGCGATCCTGCGGATCACGGGCGGCGCCGCGCGGGTGCGGGCGAGCCCGCGCCAGCTTGCCGGCGCGGCCCTGATCGGCACGCTCCTGTGCTTCGGCGGCAACGGGCTCGTGACGGTGGCGGAGCGAGACGTGCCCTCGGGGCTCGCCGCTCTGATCATGGGGGCGATGCCGCTGTGGGTGCTCGTGATGCGGGCCGGGCATGGCGAGCGCGTGCCCGGCGCCACGCTCGCCGGGGTGGCGGTCGGGTTCGCGGGGCTCGCCGTCCTGGTGCTGCCGGGCGACCGGCCGGGCGACGCTCCGCTCGGCGCCGTTCTCGTGGTCGTGGCCGCGTCGATTTCCTGGGCCTGCGGGGCGTTCTACTCACCGCGGACGCCCCTGCCCGCCGACTCGCTCGCCTCGACCGCGTGGCAGATGCTGTTCGGCGGCGCCGGCATGCTCGCGGTCGGGACCCTCACCGGCGAGATCGGCGACGTAGAGCCCGCGGCTTTCTCGGCCGACTCGCTGCTCGCTTTCGCATACCTGATCTCGGCCGGCTCGCTGCTGGCGTTCACGGCCTTCGTCTGGCTGCTCCAGCACGCCCCGGTCTCTACCGTCATGACCTACGCGTACGTGAACCCGGTGGTGGCGGTGTTCCTCGGCTGGGCGATCCTCTCCGAGGAGATCACCCTCGCGGTCGTGGTCGGCACCGTCGCGATCGTGGCCTCGGTGGCGACGGTGGTGCGCCGCGAGTCGTCAGTCGGGCCAGGACGCGTCGCCCGTCGTGGCGCCGCGCATGACCTTCAGCGAGAGCAGCGCGCACTTGCGACGAGTGGGCGAGATGTCGATGCCTAGCTGGTCGATGACCCAGTCGGCGCCGAGGCGCTCCACCTCCGCGACAGGCATGCCGATCAGCTCCTCGGACGTGATCGACGCCGCCGCCTGGGAGATGGCGCAGCCCTGGCCGTGGAAGCGGAGGTCCGCGACCTTCCCGTCCTCGACGACGATGTGCACGCCCAGCTCGTCGCCGCAGAGCGGGTTGTGGTCGTGGAAGTCGAGGTCGTGGGGCTCGAGCTCGCCGAAGTTCCGCGGGTTCTTGTAGTGCTCGAGGATGTAGTCGCGATAGAGGGCGTCCATGGTCAGAGCTCGAACACCTTCCGGGCGGCCTGCAGCGCCGACACCAGCGCGTCGACGTCGTCACGCGAGTTATAAACGTGGAAGGACGCCCGGGCGGTGGCGGCCACGCCCAGCGTGCGCATGAGCGGTTGGGCGCAGTGGTGCCCGGCGCGGATGCAGACCGCCTCGCGGTCGCAGATCTCGGCGATGTCGTGCGCGTGGATTCCGTCGATCGCGAACGAGACGACCCCACCGCGCCGCTCCGCGTCGAGCGGCCCGAAGATGCGGATGTCGTCGACCTCGGCGAGGCGCTCGAGGGCGTACGCCGTGAGCTCGCGCTCGTGCGCCCGCACGCGGTCCATGCCGACGGCCCGTAGGTAGTCGACCGCGGCCCCGAGGCCCACCGCCTCGGCGATCGGCGAGGTGCCGGCCTCGAACTTCCAGGGCAGCTCGTTCCAGCTCGAGGACTCGAGGTCGACCCGGGAGATCATGTGGCCGCCCGCGATGAAGGGGGGCATGGTCTCCAGCAGCTCGCGCCTGCCGTGGAGCACGCCGATGCCGGTCGGCCCAAGCGCCTTGTGCGCGGTCCAGGCGTAGAAGTCCGCGCCGAGGCGGTCGATGTCCACCGGCATCTGGGGCATCGCCTGCGCGCCGTCCACCAGCGTCACCGCGCCCGCGGTGCGGGCGCGCGCCGCGATCTCCTCCACCGGGTTGAGCGTGCCGAGCACGTTCGAGACGTGCGCAACCGCTACCAGCTTCACGCTACCGCCGTCGAGCACCTCGTCGAGCTCGTCGAGAGAGAGCTCGCCGGTCTCGGAGGTCGAGAGGTAGCGCAGGCGCGCTCCCCGCTCGGCGCACACGAGCTGCCAGGGCACGATGTTCGAGTGGTGCTCCATGTGCGTGACCACGACCACGTCTCCGGGGCCCAGGTTGGTGCGCCCCCAGGAGTAGGCGACCAGGTTGATCGCCCCGCTCGCGTTGCCGGTGAAGATCGTCGTAGCGGGGTCCGCGCCGGCGAACGCCGCGACCCTCTTGCGGGCGCCCTCGAACAGGTCGGTCGCCTCGCGGGCTAGCGCGTACACCCCGCGGTGGACGTTCGAGTTCGAGGTGCGGTAGTAGGCGCTCATGGCGTCGATCACCTGGACCGGCTTTTGCGCCGTCGCGGCCGAGTCCAGGAAGACCACGGGCTTGCCGTCGAACGTCCGCTGGAGCACGGGGAAGTCCGCGCGGACGTCGACGAGCGGCTGCGTCGCGACCGCGGCCACGATCAGGCCGCCTCCGCCCGCTCGGCGACGAATTCGCGCACCTGCTGCTCGGCGCCGCGCAGCTTGTCGGCGATCCGGCGCCTGACGAGCGCCTCGAGACCGGGATCGTCGAGCCGCTGCACGACCTCCTCGAAGTACCCCTCGACCAGCACCCGGACCGCCTCGGTGCGCGACAGGCCGCGGGTCATCATGTAGAAGATCTGCTCCTCGTCGAGCTCGCCGACGGTGCCCCCGTGCGAGGCCTTGACGTTGTCGACCTCGACGATCAGCGACGGGATCGCGTCGCCCTTGGCGTTCGGCGACAGCAGCATCTGGTGCGTCTGCAGATACGTGTCGGTCTCGCTCGCGCCAGGCACGATGTGGATCAGGCCCTCGTACGACGCCCGGGACTCGCCCGTGAGCGCCCCCTTCCAGACCGTGTCGCCGGTGGTGTGGCCCTCCTCGTGCTTGTCGGTCGAGAACAGGTCGAGGTGCTCGTCGCGCTCTGTGAAGTACATGCCGGTGTGGCGCATGTCAGAGCCCCGCTCGGCCGTGATGATGTCGAGCGTCTGCTTCGTGAGGTGGCCGCCCAGGTGGATGGGGACCCACTTGACCTGCGCGTCCCGGCGAATCTCGACGCGCCGGGTGGAAAGGTCGTACACCTCGCCCGAGCCCCAGTCCTGGTAGTGGGCGAGGTTCACATGCGAGCCCGGCAGGGCGTAGAGCTCGAACGCGCCCGCGTGGAGGGCCTGGCCCGCGAGGTCCGGGGCCACGAAGTACTCGCGGATCTTGCACTCTGCGAACTCGCCGACGACCGCGAGAGTGTGGGCGTACTGCGCGGTCCCGGGCTCGTCGATCAGCCACACGATCTGAATCGGCCGCTCGAGCTGTACGTCCTTGGGGACGTGCACGAACATCCCGCCGGTCCAGAAGGCGGCGGTCGCGGCGGGGAACTTGCCCTCGTCGTACGGGAGGCGCCTGGCGAAGTACTCCGCCACGAGGTCGGTGTGCTCCTCGAGCGCCTGCTCGAGCGGCATCATCACGATCCGCTCGTCCGCGACGTGGGTGTACACGACGCTCGCGCCCCGCTGGACCATGAGGCCGGCGTGCTCCTCATCGCCCAGGTCCTGCCGCACTATCTCCGGGAGCTCCTCGAGCGGCGTGTAGCGCCTGGGCTCGAGCTCGCCGAGCCGGAGCTTCCGCAGCGTGGTGGTCCAGAAGCCCGAGCGCCGCCAGGTCGGTACCGGCTGGCTCTCGAAGACCTCGAGCGCCGCCTTGCGGCGGTCCTCGACGAAGCTAGGGGGCACTCGCCGCCACCTCCTCGCGGACCCATTCGTAGCCCTTGTCCTCGAGCTCGTCGGCGAGCTCCGGCCCACCCTCGCGGACGATCCGCCCGTCGAGCATGATGTGGACGAAGTCGGGGCGCACGTAGCCGAGGATGCGCGTGTAGTGCGTGATGATGAGGAACCCGCGCTCGGGTACCCGCATCCTGTTCACGCCGTCCGCGACGATCCGCAGCGCGTCGATGTCCAGCCCGGAGTCCGTCTCGTCCAGCACGGCGAACTCGGGCTGCAGCACGGCGAGCTGGAGGATCTCCGCGCGCTTCTTCTCTCCGCCCGAGAAGCCCTCGTTCAGATAGCGGCTCGTGAAGTCGCGGTCGATTCGGAGCAGGTCCATGCTCTCGCCGAGGAGCCGGCCGAACTCCTTGACCTTGATCGGCTCCTCGCGCTTGGCATTCACCGCCATCCGCAGAAAGTTCGCCACCGACACCCCGGGGATCGTGGCCGGGTACTGGAAGGCCATGAAGAGGCCGGCCTTGGCCCGCTCGTCGGGATCGGCGTCCGTGACGTCCTCGCCGTTCAGGAGGATGCGGCCCTCGGTGACCTCGTAGCTCGGGTTACCCATGAGCGTGTTCGCAAGCGTCGACTTGCCTGAGCCGTTCGGGCCCATCAGCGCGTGGTTCTCCCCGCGCCTCACGACGAGGTCCACGCCGTGCAGGATCTCCCGCTCCTCGGTGCGGACGTGCAGGTTCTGAATCTCCAGGGTCATGCGGTGGCTTTCTCCGAAAGGGCTACCTCCGCGGGGCGGTCGACCCCGCGGTCCATTTTCGTCTGTCGTGTTTCGCCGTCCCGCGAGCGCTGCGGCTTCGCGGGGTGCGCCGGCCTAACGAGGTCGGCGAGCGTCATCTCGTTTAGGGTGCGGACGATGGACCCCTGTACGCGGGTCCACAGCAGCTTGGTGGGGCAGGGGTCGTCGCCGAGCTCCCCCTCCCGGACGCAGACGAGGCCGCGCTCGGGATCGGCGGTGATGCACTCGATCGGGGCGATCTCGCCCTCGAGCGCGCGAACAACCTCCGCCATAGCGATGGTCTCCGCGGGTCGCGCCAGCGTGTAGCCGCCGTGCGCGCCGCGGCGCGACTCGACCAGGTCGGCGCGGCGCAGCCGCTGCACGAGGTGCTCGAGGTAGGCGAGCGGCAGCCCCTCGGCATCGGCGATCGAGCCGAGCGAGATCGGCGCCTCCGCTCCGCCGTCTGAGCCGCCCTCACCGGCCTCGGCGGCCGCGCGGGCGAGATGCGCCATCACGCGCACGCCGTACTCCGCTTTAGTCGAGAACATCATCGCCGAAAATCCTACCTTGCGAGTAGGATAACGACCCGTGGCGCTGCCTCCGGGGGCGGCGCCCTGAGGGCGCCCGCGTGGGCGGGCGCTGCGCGCCGCCCGGCGCGCTCAGCTCTCCCGCTCGAGCAGCCGCACGTCGTGGGCGAGGCCCTCGGGCGTGGCCTGCGAGCCGGGAAAGCCGATCCGCTGATAGCCACGCGAGTCCACGAGCGTGAAGCGTGCCTGATGCTCCTGGGTGACCGACTGCGGCCGGATCGCGAACCCCCTCCACAGCGGCCGCAGCTCAGCGCGGGCTCCGAGCACGAAGTCGAGGCGGCCGAGGGCGCGCTGCTTCGCGAGGAAGGCACGCGCGCGCTCGGGCGTGTCCCGGGGCGGGTCGACCGCGATCGCGATCGCCGGAACGTCGTGGCCGAGCTGGTCGAGCGCCCCGCGCACCGTCTGGGCCTGGATCGGGCAGGTCTCCTCACACGTCGTGTAGAGGAACGTGACGATCACGGGCCGGCCGCGGAACTGGCGCATGGAGATGCGCTCGCCGTCCTGGTTGCGCAACTGGAAGTCGGGCGCCCGCACCCCGGCGGGCATGACGAAGCCCTCGAAGCGGCTGCCCGAGCCGACGCCGACGGGCTGCTCGTTGCGGGCCCGCGCGACGAGTACGACCGCCCCGAGGGCAAAGACGGCCAGCAGGAAGAGCGCGGCGACGACGCGCGGGTTCACTCGATCGAGGGTAGTCCCCGCTCCGCGTCGCCACACGTCCGCGCGGTAGGTTCCGGGGCCGAACGGCGCCACGCGGAGCCTGGTCGGCCGCTACACTTTCTGAAGTATTGAATTCCGACCCGGTTTGAGGTAATTGAGGCGATATGGCGAGCGGCAGTGAGCTGATCCGCCGGATCAAAGGGCAGATAGAGGAGGTCGACCCGAAGGAGGTCCACGACCTCCGGGAGCGCGGCAACGGCGCGGTGATCGTCGACGTGCGCGAGCAGCACGAGTTCGAGGAGTCGCACCTGCCGGGCGCGCTGCACGTGCCGCGTGGGCACCTCGAGTCGCGCGTCGAGGGCTCGGCGCCCGACAAGTCGAAGCGCGTGATCCTCTACTGCGCCTCGGGCAACCGCTCCGCGCTCGCCGCGCATACGATGAAGGAGCTCCTCGGCTACGAGGACGTGGCTTCCATGCGCGGCGGCATCACCCTGTGGAAGGACCGCGGCTACGAGGTCGAGGTGCCCCGCACGCTCACCGCCGAGCAGCGCGAGCGCTACTCGCGACACCTGCTCATACCGGAAATCGGGCTCGAGGGTCAGATGAAGCTGCTCGATGCCCGGGTGCTGCTGCTCGGCGCGGGCGGGCTCGGCTCGCCGGCGGCGCTGTACCTCGCGGCCGCAGGCGTTGGCACGCTCGGGATCGTCGACAACGACGTCGTCGACCTCTCGAACCTGCAGCGCCAGGTCGCACACTCGAACGACCGCATCGGCGTGCCCAAGGTGGACTCCGCCGAGATCGCGATCCATGAGATCAACCCGGATGTCAAGGTTGAGAAGTACGGCGTCAGGCTCGACGCCTCGAACGTCATGGAAATCATCGACGGCTACGACGTGATCGTCGACGGCCTCGACAACTTTCCCACGCGTTATCTCCTGAACGACGCCAGCGTCCGAAAGCAGATCCCCGTGGTGTCGGCGTCGATTCTCGGCTTCGAGGGGCAGCTGTCCGTCTTCCACCCCTACGAGGGTCCCTGCTACCGCTGCCTCTATCCGACCCCACCGCCGGCCGATCTGGCGCCTTCCTGTGGAGCCGCAGGGGTACTCGGCGTGCTTCCAGGCGTTATGGGGCTCCTGCAGTCGGTCGAGGTGATCAAGCTGATCACCGGGGCCGGCGAGCCGCTCGCCGGGCGCCTCCTCCTCTACGACGCCCTCGGCACCACGTTCACGGAGCTGAAGGTCCGACGCGATCCCGATTGCCCGATCTGCTCGCGCGATCCTTCGGAGATCTCCGATGAGGAGATGGGGGCCTTCCCGGACTACGAGGCCTTCTGCGCGGGGGCCGGGTAGCGCGGTCGGCGTGAGCACGGTCAAGATCCCACCCGTGCTGCGGAGCTCCGTGGGCGGGGCGAAGGAGGTCGAGGCGGGGGGCGACAACGTCGGGGAGGTCCTCCGCTCGCTCGCCTCCCAGCATCCGGCCACGGAGTCGCAGCTGTTCTCGGAGGACGGCGGCCTAAACCGCTACGTCAACGTCTACCTGAACGACGAGGACGTGCGCGTGCTCGACGGCCTCGACACGGAGGTCCGCTCCGGCGACATGATTGTGATCCTGCCGGCGATGGCCGGCGGATGAGGCGTCCGTGACCGGGTACTACGCTTTCTGAAGTGCTGGAGCCGCGCCTCGACAACCGGCCGTGCGGCGGCAAGTACGGCGACATCATCCAGGCGATCGGCAACACGCCGCTCGTCGAGCTGAAGCGGCTCAGCCCGAAGCCGGGGGTGCGGATCTACGTCAAGCTCGAGAGCTATAACCCGACCGGCTCGGTCAAGGACCGCGTGGCCCGGGCGATGATCGAGCGAGCCGAGGAGGACGGGCTCATTTCCCCGGGGCAGACCATCCTCGAGCCGACCTCCGGCAACACCGGCATCTCGCTGGCGATGATCTGCCGGCGAAAGGGCTATCCGCTGAAGGTGGTGATGCCGGACAACGTGACCACCGAGCGGCCCCAGCTGCTCAGCATGTACGGGGCCGAGATCGTCTACTCCCCCGGCGAGGAGGGATCGAACGGCGCGGTGGCGATGGCGCTGGAGATGGCCGAGGCGGACTCGTCGTACTACATGCCCTACCAGTACGGCAACCCGGCGAACCCCCAGGCCCACTATGACGGCACCGCGGTGGAGATTCTGGAGGAGCTCGACGAGGTGGCCGCCTTCGTCGGGGGGCTCGGTACGGGTGGCACGCTGATGGGGAACGCTCGCCGCCTGAAGGAGGAGGACCCGGACACGGTCATCGTCGCCGCCGAGCCGCTCCAGGGTGAGCTGGTCCAGGGCCTCCGCTCGCTCGAGGACGGCTACGTCCCACCGATCCTCGACCTCTCCCTGCTCGACCGGAAGATCTTCGTGTCGAACCGAGACGCGGTCGTCTGGACACAGCGGCTGCTTCGAGAGGAGGGGGTCTTCGTCGGCGTCTCGACGGGCGCAATCGCCTCGATCTGCGTCCGCGTCGCCGCCGAGATGGACGAGGGGAACGTGGTGTTCGTCGCCCCCGACGACGGCTGGAAGTACCTCAGCTCTGGCGTCTACACGAAGTCGCTCGAGCAGCTCGAGGCCGACGGGGTGCTCGAGCGCGCCACCTTCTGGTAGCCGTCAGGAAGCGGTCCCTCGGGCCGGCTCCTTGTCCGGTTCGTCCTCCGGCTCGTAGTCGTCGTACGGGTCGGGCCCCGGCCCGCCCTGCAGTGACTCCCTGAGCTCCCTCATCCCGCGGCCGACCGACCGCGCCGCCTCGGGAAGCTTCTTGGGCCCGAGGACGATCAGCGCGATGGCCAGGATCACGAGCAGCTCGAGCGGGCCGGGGGCGGAGATGAAACCCATGGCGTTCAGGCTACACCCCCAGCAGCCGCGCGCGAAGCGCTCGCCGGAGCGCCACCCGGTGCTGGGCCTCGCTCGTCATGATGGCGCCGAGCGCCTCGAGTAGCTCAACGTCGCCGACGCCGGCCGCGACGTCCACGTAGGCGCCCACGGCGCGGTCCTCGAGCGCGAGCGCGTAGCGGCCGAAGGCCTCCCGGTTGGCGAGGGCCATGGCCAGCCGGGCATCTCGAGCCGGGGGGCTCAGCGGGCGTCGCCCGCCGGCGGCCAGCAGCTGCTCGAGCCCTCGGACGTGCTCTCGCTCCTGGTCGCGCAGGGAGAGCGCGAGCCGCTCGTCCAGAGCGCCGTGACGCAGCGACGCCTCGTATGCCGCCTCCAGGCGGCGCTCCATGGACAGCAGGCCCTCGAGCATCTCGGCGTCCGATGGAGGCGCGCCGACGGCGGGTGCCGCCACGAGGAGGGCGGCCGCCCCGCCGCCAAGGACGAGCCCGCGGCGGGTCGGCGCCGGGTCGGCGAGCCCGTGCGGGACGGAAGTCACAGCGTTCCGGTGACAAACGCGTGCGGCGCCGCGGGTCGGCCACGCAGGACGTGGATCACGGCCAGGTGCTCGCCCTCGTTCGCGCAGATCTCGGCGGCGGCGCGGCGCAGCTCCGGCTCGGGCAGCCCCCAGAGCCCGTGGAGATACCTGCGCACGAGCTCCTCCTCCAGGTCCTCGGCGAAGCGCAGGGCGTCGGCGCCGCTTCCGAGCCGGGGAAACGAGCGAGCGTACTCGTCGGGGGTCCGGGGGCGTGCCGTCGTGCCGCCGAGCCCCCGGATCAGCTCCTCGAGCCGGCGGACGTGGCCGCGCTCCTCCTCGTCGATCTCCCGCGCGTAGCGGAGAGCCTCCCCACGCAGCAGCCCGGCCCCCGCGCCATACGCCGCCACCACCGCATGCTCGAACGCGAGGATCGAGTTCAGCAGGCCCGCGCCGGAGCCGGGGCGGGCCCCGGGACCGGGCCGCGGGTCGTGCGAGCCACAGGACGCGAGCAGCACCGCGGCGCCCCCGAGGGCGCCGCGCCTCGTGAGCGAGCCGGCCATGACGAGCACACTAGCCTTCGTGCCGGTGCGTATCTCGCAGGCATTCTGGGACGAGCTCGTGGCGCACGCGCGCGAGGAGGCGCCGAACGAGTGCTGCGGTTACATGCGCATGCGCGACGGGACGGTGGAGGAGGTCGTGCGGGCGGTCAACGAGCGCCACTCCCCCTACGGGTACGAGCTCGACGCGGCGAGCCTGTTCGCCGCCAACCAGCTCGACGAGCAGGGGTACGAGGTCGGCATCTACCACTCCCATCCGCGCAGCCCGGCAGAGCCCTCGCAGACCGACATCAACCTGGCCACCTATCCGCACTGGAGGTACCTGATCGTGTCGCTCGAGAACGGCAACGCCCCGGTCGTGCGGGGCTGGCGGATCGCCGACGGCCGTGTCGACGAGGAACCGATCGTCGTCGGAGGCTGACACGCAGCCGCTTGCGTGCCCCTCCTGCGGCCTCGGGCACCCCGCCGAGGAGCGCTTCTGTGCCCGCTGCGGAATGCCGCTCGCGCCTCCGGGAGCCGAGCCGCTCGAGGAGCCCCTCAGCGAGGCGCACGGCCGGGCGCGCAAGATCAATCCGGCGTTCACCGAGGGCAGGCTCGTGCGCGTGGCCGGCGGTCGCAACCAGGCGGAGGCCGAGCTGATCCAGGGCCTGCTCCTCGAGGAGGGGGTGCCGAGCGTGCTGCGTCGCACCCAGGGGTTCGACGTCCCCGACTTCCTCGCCGCCGGGCCCCGCGACGTGCTGGTGCCGGAGGCCGGCGCGGAGGCGGCGCGGGAGCTCTTGAGGCAGGCGGAGCTGGCTCCGACCGCCTCGGCGGAGCAACCCGGGCCTCGCCCGCTCGTCCTCGCCGCGACCATCGCGCTGGGCGGCGGAGTGACCGCTCTCGTCGCCTGGCTGCTCCAGAACGGCCCCTGATACCGGCGGTAGGCTTCGGGTCCCGATGGACTTTGCGCCTTCCGAACGCGTGGCCGCGCTCCTCGAGCGCGTCCGCGAGTTCATGGAGGAGCACGTCGATCCGGTCGAGCTCGAGGCGGTGGAGGCCGTTGACACGGAGGTGCGCCCGGGCGCTCCCTATCCCGAGATCCTCGTCGACCTGCGGCAGCGCGCCAAGTCGGAGGGCCTCTGGAACCTGTTCCTTCCGGACGAGCGCTATGGACCCGGCCTCACGGTCTGGGAGTACGGGATGCTCTGCGAGCAGATGGGTCGGAGCGCGGTGGCCCCGATGGTGTTCAACTGCTCCGCGCCCGACACCGGCAACATGGAGATCGTCGCCGAGCACGGCACCGTGGAGCAGCGCGAGCGATGGCTCGTCCCGCTGCTCGAGGGCCACATCCGCTCGTGCTTCTCGATGACCGAGCCGGAAAGCGCCGGCTCTGACCCCACGGGGCTCGTCTCGCGCGCCGAGCTCGACGGCGACGACTGGGTGATCAACGGGCACAAGTGGTTCACCTCGGGCTACAACGGCGCCGCCGTCTCGATCGCGATGGTGGTCACCGACCCCGACGCACCGCCGCACAAGCGGGCCAGCATGATCCTGGTCCCGATCGACACGCCGGGCTTCGTCGGAGTGCGGCCGGTGCCCGTGATGGGCCACGATCGCGGGCCCGGTCACTGGGAGGTCCGCTTCGAGGACTGCCGCGTGCCCGCCGAGAACATGCTCGGCGGGCGCGGCGCCGGTTTCGCGATAGCGCAGGACCGTCTCGGTCCCGGCCGGATCCATCACTGCATGCGCGCGATCGGCTCCGCCGAGCGGGCGTTCGAGATGATGTGCCGCCGCGCGCACGACCGCCGGGCGTTCGGCGGCGCGCTCGCCGAAAAGCAGTTCGTCCAGGACTTCGTAGCCAAGTCGCGGATGGAGATCGACGCCGCCCGCCTGATGGTCCTGCACGCGGCGTGGAAGATGGACGCCGAGGGCAAGCGCGCGGCGCGCCAGCAGATCTCGATGATCAAGGTCGTGGCGGCGCAGATGCACCAGCGCGTGCTCGACCGGGCGATGCAGGTGCACGGCGCGCTCGGCATGTCCGACGACATCCCGCTCGCGGCGATGTGGCGCCAGGGGCGCTGGCTGCGGATCGCGGACGGCCCCGACGAGGTCCACAAGATGGTGATCGCGCTACGCGAGCTGAACCGCTTCAGGCCCCGGGAGCCCGTCGAGGCGTGACGACCGGCCTCGCCGACGAAGCGTTCGTCGAGGCCACCGCGATCGGACGTAGCGTCCCGGATTGAAGTCGGCCGCGGACCCCAGGCAGGATGCTGGGCGCCGACTCGTCGGCGGCGGCTCGGGAGGCCGCAGATACGGCTAGGCCCTCAGCGCGTCGAGTTCCGCCCGCCAGTCCCGCTCGACGCTCGCCGCCTGACGGTAGAAGGCCTCGGCGAGCACCTCCCGGGGGCCGCGGTCGAGTGGGTTCGTCGCGAGGCGGGCCGCCGCGGCCGGGCCGTGCCGGCGCTCGAGGAGCGCGAAGAGCGTCCCGCCCAGCAGCATGGCGTCGGCGGGCGACGGCGGGAACTCGGGATGGCCGCCATCGCGCAGCCGGCGGACGATGGCGGGGCGCAAGTGCGCGGTCTGCCCCGAGAGCCAGGTGGCCGCGCCCTCGCACAACCACGCCCAGCGGATGTAGCGTCGAAAGCTCGCGATCGAGAAAGGCGGCGGAAGGTCGGCGTTGTTGGCTCCGATCACGACGTGGGCGTATTCGTGCTGCGGGGAGAGCAGCAGCGCCTGGCGCGAGTCCGGAACGCCGGAGGCGCGACGCTCGAGCGCGGGCGGGGCCAGCACGTGGATCTCGTGCATCGAGAACCAGCCCGCGAAGTAGCGGCGGCTAGCCGGCGCGGCGACCCTGCGCGCGAGCGGCAACCAGGGATGGGCCAGCGTGAGCGCCGCCGACCTCGGATGCAGGACCACCGCGACCTCGCCGGGCGCGTGCTCGAACATCCCGCCGACCTCGTCGCGAAACCGGTCGAGCGCATCCAGCACGCGCTTCGCCTCGCCCGCCTGCGAGGAGTCATGGCGGGCGGAGAACGAGAGTGAGTGCGACTCGACCCAGGGCACCTTCCGCCGAACTCTCGCACTGGGACCTCTTGTGGCCCGGCGTTCGTAGCGGGGCGCCCTTCGGCCCCTGGCTGCACAGGATCGCGGTCAACATGGCGTTCGACGCCGCGCGCGCTCGCGTGCGATCCGCCGCGGGGTGGACGCCGCCGCCTCGGAGGAAACCGGCCGCGGACCCGTCCACCGAGCCGCTGTCCGACGAGCTGACGGCCGTGCCGGGGGAGCTCGGGCCGGAGCACCGAGCCGGGGTCGCGCGGCGCTACCTGCTCAGTACACGCCCGGCGAGATCGCCGCGCTGCTCGAGCTACGCCAGAACGGGCACGGCGTCCGACGCGATCGCCTCGATCTCCTCCGAGGCGCGCTCGAACTCGTCGTCCGAGAGAACGGGTGTGCCCTCGAACGGAAGCTCGCGGTGGAGCTCGATCCAGGAGCGGCACCCGTGGTACTCCGGGCGCACCTTGACGGTGACCGGGCGAGGAATTCGGTATGTCCGCAGCACCATCACGTGCAGCGGGTGGCGACGCTTCCAGCGGAGTCGCTTCTCCGCGTAGTCGGTGGTCCAGATGTAGTACGGCGAGAGCGCGTCGATGGTGCGCGGGTCCATCACCAGGTAGCTCGCCGCGACCTCCGCCCAGGCCCTGATCCGAACCCGGTCGGGCTGCGGGATCCCGCCGTCCTGGATGAGCGCCTCCGCCGGCGGCTCGCCGTCCGGCCACACGCCCTCCTCCAGCGCGCGGGCGAGCTCGGGATGGTGCGACCGCCTGACCAGGTCGTTCCGCTGATGGTCGAACGTCGGATAGAGGAAGAACCGGTCGTGCTCGATCTCGAAGTGCTTGTTCTCCTCGCGGATTCCCCCCTTGCGGAGCGTGAGGAGCTGCTCGCCCTCGGCGAGCGCACGCAGGGTCACGGCCCATTCCTTGAAAGCAACTGGCATAGACGAGGAACCTCCAAGCCCGCGTTCCGGCTCAAGAACAACGTGGGGTAGAACGCGGGGCGCCATTGTTGCGAAACGGGCCGTCGGTTTCAAGCGAGAGTCGCTGCCCGCGCCCGTGCGGCGGCGACGAACCGCCGCGACGCGGCCGCGGAACCCGAGCGAGGTCGTGCCCGGCTCAGCGCACCGCCGTGATCACCGCCGCGAAGTCCTCCTCGCCGTGGCCCTCCTCCGCCGCGCGCGCGTAGAGCGTCTCCGCCAGGCCCCCCAATCGGAGGTCCACGCCGAGCGCCCGCGCCTCGTCGAGGCAGTGGCGGACGTCTTTCAGCATGTGCTCCAGCTTGAACAGCGGCTCGAAGTCGTCCTCGAACATCCGCCGGCCCTTCAGCGTGAGCACGGTGCTGGCCGCCGCGCTGCCGGCGGCCACCTCGAGGAACGCGTCGGGGTCGACCCCGCCCCGCTCGACCGTCAGCACCGCCTCGGCCAGCGCCGCCGCGGTTACGGCGCCGATCGTGTTCGTGAGGAGCTTCGCCAGCTGGCCGTGTCCGCGCGGCCCCACGTGGACGATTCGCTCTCCCATCGCTTCGAACAGCGGCAGCGCGCGCTCGAACGCCGCGCGCTCGCCGCCGGCCATGATCGTGAGAGTGCCGTTCTCGGCCCCCGGCCGCGAGCCCGAGACCGGCCCCTCGAGGAAGTCGATGCGCCGCTCGGCGAGGCGGTCGCCGATCGCCCTCGCCGCGGTGGGGGCGATCGTCGACATGTCGACCGCCAGCGCGCCGGAGCCGAGCGTGGCGGCGGCCCCCTCGGGGCCGAAGAGCGTCGACTCGACCTCCGGCGAGTCGGGCACCATCGTGATGGCGGCCTGCGCGCCCTCCGCGGCGTCGGCCGGCGTGGCCGCGGCGCGCACCCCGTGCTCCGCGGCGAAGCGCTCGGCCTTCCCGGCGGTGCGGGTCCATACGGAGAGCTCGAGCCCGGCGCGAGCCAGGTTCGCCGCCATTGGGCCGCCCATGATCCCGAGGCCGCAGAAGGCGACGCGCTCAATCCTTTCCATGTCCTCCACCCCCAGGGGTCTCGATTCGCAGGCGGTCGCCGGGGTGCAGCCTCCCGGACGCCTTCGCCGGCAGTTCCTCCCCATTCAGCAGGTTCCTACCAGGGGCGCCAGGCTCGCCGCCGTCCGCCCCCGGCGGCGCGTGGCGGCGGCGCTCTGTGATCAGCGAGTACCGCATCTCGCTGAGCGCCTCGAGCTGCCGCACCACGCCGTCGCCGCCGCGATGCCGGCCCGCCCCGCCGGAGGCTCGCCGCACCGCGTACTCGACGGCCCGGAGCGGGAACTCGAGCTCGAGCGCCTCGACCGGAGTATTGAGCGTGTTCGACATCGCCACGTGCACGGCGCTCGGCCCGTCCGCGTCCGGGCAGGCGCCCTGGCCGCCGCCGAGCGTCTCGTAGTACGTGAAGTCGTCGCTCCCGAGCGTCAGGTTGTTCATCGTTCCCTGGCCGAGGGCCCGGCCGAACGCCGCGAGCACCAGATCGGCCACGCGGGAGGAGGTCTCCACGTTGCCGGCGGCCACCGCCGCGGGCGGTCGCGCATTGAGGAGCGAGCCCTCGGCTGCGGTCACGGTGAGCGGCCGGTAGGCGCCCGCGCAGGGGGGCACGTCCGGATCGGTGAGGACCCGCAGCGCGAAGTAGCAGGCCGAGAGCGTCACCGGCAGCGGGCAGTTGAGGTTCCCGTCGTGCTGGGGAGCCGATCGCGTGAAGTCGAGCATGAGCTCGTCGCCCGCCACCGTGGCGCGGAGTCGCAGCTCGAGGTCCCCCTCCGCCGCCTCGAGCACGTCGCGCGCCTCACGCACGCCGTCCTCCAGCTCGGCGATCCGCGCCCGGGTCCTGCGCTCCGCGTAGTCGAGCGTCTCGTGCATGCCGGCTCTGACCACGTCGAGCCCGAAGCGCTCGATCATCCCGGTCACCCGCTCCGCGCCGGCGCGGCCGGCGGCGAGCTGGGCACGGAGGTCGGCTCGGCGCTGCGGCGGATTGCGCATGCGACCGGCCAGCTCGTCGACGACGTCGGGGGTGAGCCTCGTGGGCTGGATCACGACGCCCTCGTCGTGGATCGTGCGCGAGTCGGCGGGCATGCTCCCGGGCTCCTTCGCGCCCACGTCGGCGTGGTGCGCCCGGCTGGCCGCGAACGCCGCCAGCTCACCGCCGTGGAAGAGCGGCGAGATCACGGTGATGTCGGGCAGGTGGGTTCCGCCGCGGAACGGGTCGTTCAGGATCCACGCCTCGCCCGGTCGGTGGTCCTCCCGGAGAACCGCCGCCACGGCCGAGGGCATCGCGCCGAGGTGGACGGGGATGTGCTCCGCCTGCATGACCATCTGTCCCTCGGCGTCGAAGAGCGCGGTGGAGGCGTCGCGTCGCTCCTTGATGTTCGCGGAGTGAGCCGAGCGCACGAGCACGGCACCCATCTCGTCGCAGGCGGCGCGCAGCGCGCCGAGCATGACCTGGAGCGTGATCGGGTCGAGCCCCTTCACCGCGTGCGCTCCATGGCCACCGAGTCCGCCGTCGATGCCGCCCGCCAGCCCGGCGGGACGACGAGCGTCGACCCGGGGAGCTCGAAGATCGCCGGTCCCTGGACGTCGGCCTCCCCCGCGCCGAGCACGCGGGCGTCCCGGAGCTCGTCGCCGAACCGCGCCCGCCGTGTGCCGCGCTCCTCGGCGCCCGCCCGCTCCGCCGGGCGGAGCTCGGCCCCGGGGAGGGCGGCGGCAACGCGGACGGTGACGAGCTCGAGCTCCGCCTCGGGGTCCGCATAGCCGTATCGCTGATCGTGGGCGTCGTCGAAGGCGCGGCGAAGCTCGCCCGGCTCCGGGTCGAGCTCGCCCGACACGGAGAGCTCGAAGGCCTGTCCCGCGTAGCGGAGGTCGTAGGTGGCCCGCAGTTCGGCGTCGGGAGCCCCAAGCTCGCGGCGGCCGCGCTCGCCGAGGCGCCGCACGACGCTTGCGACGCGCTCGCGGGTGAGGTCCGCGCCGGCCAGCAGGACGCTCTCGACGAGGTCCCGCCGGCGTTCCGATACGACCAGCCCGAGCGCGGACAGCACGCCGCTCGCGTTCGGGACCAGCACGCGACGCATCCCGAGCTCGTCCGCGATCTGCGCGGCGTGCAGGGGCCCGGCGCCGCCGAAGGCGACGAGCGCGAGGTCGCGCGGATCGATGCCTCGCTCCACGGTGACCACGCGGACCGCCTGTCCCATCTCGGCGCTCGCCACGCGGGTGATCCCCGCGGCGGTCTGCGCCGCCGACAGCCCGAGCTCCTCGCCCAGCTGCCCCACGGCCCGCTCGGCCGCCGCCCGGTCGAGCCGCACCCCGCCCGCAAGCGGCGAGTCGGCGTCGAGGAAGCCGAGCAGCAGGTTGGCGTCGGTGACCGTCGGGCGGTCGCCACCGCGCCCGTCGCAGGCGGGCCCCGGGGGCGCGCCGGCCCAGCGCGGCCCCCCCCCCCCGGCGCCCCCCGCGTCC
>JACVRW010000088.1 GCA_014534235.1 Thermoleophilaceae bacterium
CCCAAGCGGCGGCTGGGACGCCTGGGCGGCGCGCAGCTCGTCCTTCGTGGTGAACGGCAAGAGCGGCAGGTCGGCCACGCCGCCGACCCGCTCCCGGAGGCCGCCGAGCCGCTCGCGGTAGAAGGTGGACGAGCGCTCGAGTTAGGCTAGCTGGCGGAGCAGCTCGGCGTACACGTTCATTTCGGGCAGCGTACCGCCGCCCCCCCGGCCGCCCCGGGATCCGCCGCTGGACGGGGCGCGTGTCTGAATCGCGTAAGAGAAGGGGATGTACTGGCGAGCGACTGTCGGGCATCGACCATAGCGCGGTCAGGCTAGACCGGCGCTCTTGGAGGTGGTGCTACCGTCCGAGGTGTTCAGGTCGAGCTCTCGCTCGACGACCAGTGCAAGCGCCCGTAGTCGTTGCTTCCGAGCATCCTCCGCGTTCGCAGCACGCAAACAGTGGAGGTACCAGCAATGGCCACCGGAACCGTGAAGTGGTTCAGCGACGACAAGGGCTACGGCTTCGTCACGCCCGACGACCGGGGGAAGGATCTCTTCGTACATCACAGCGCCATCGCGGGCGACGGCTTCAAGTCGCTCACCGAGGGCGCCAAGGTCTCCTACGACGCCGAGAGCGACGCCAAGGGTCCGCGCGCCGTCAACGTGCGGCCGCTCGCCTAAGCCAAAGCCCTCAGCGAGCGCGGGGGCGCGTTCCGGCGTACGCGATGCACTGGGGCGTCCCCGCGTCGCGGAGTTGCAGGATGCGCCAGACACCAAGCGCGTCCCGCGTCGCGGAGATCGAGTAGGTGTCGCGGCACATGGCCGCCAACGCGGCCGCGCACGGACCGGCGCGGGCGAGCACGAACTTCCAGCGCTCGACGGTGCCGGGCTTGCGCCGCGGTGGCGATGCGGCGATAACGCGGCCCGCCGGGTCTCTTAACGCCGGCTCCATCTGGGGCGGGAGAGCTGGACGGGCGTCACGCGCGCCTGCGCCTCGGCAGGCCGGGCGGGGTGGGTGCTTGGCTCGCTCGGCCGGCGTCGTCTGCCTCATTGTCAGCTCCCCGCTCTCGACCTGCTCGCGGATCAGCGCGAGCTTCTCGCGGCGCTTCTGCTGGCCGTTACTCTTGGGTGCTCACCGCTTCGCTTCGCCTGCCGGTGTCCGCTAGGGGGCTCGACGGCCGTGGAGCAGCCGCGCGTGGGCGCGGGCCTCGGCGGCGCGACGTGCCTCGTCGCGGCGGCGCTCGTATGCTTGGCGCCGCTCGCGCCCCGCTTTTTGGGCGCGCTGGTTGCGCGCCGCCACGGCCTCCCGGACCTGCTTCCACGCGGCCTCGCCACGCGCGGAGCTCTCCGGCTGCCCGTCCGACTGGTCGGTCATGTGGTCCGCCTTGCCGCCCCCGTGCTTGATAGTGACCATGGAGGGTGCAGGAGGCGTGACACACCCGGCGATGGGTACTCGTCGATAAAGGGTACCGGCCACCCGGCTATGCTGTGACAGACGTCCCGGGGCTGGCATCCCGGACCCGCACCTCAGGTCTTTCCTCTGCCTGTCGCGTCGGTTTCCCGAGAGAGGTAGAGGAGACGCATATGTTGGAGCGCTTCCGTCGCCGTCAGCGGTCGCTCGACGGATCGGCCGAGCGGCGCCTCGAGTTGCTCGAGCGCCGGGTCTCCCATCTCGAGGAGCTCCTCGAGGGGCTCCAAGACGCCGTCCACCGCGAGTCGGTGCGTCGTGACGACGAGGTTGCCCGGCTGCAGGAGCGAACGGCGCCGCGAGAAATGGCGCGTGCCCTGAGCGAGGACGCCCGCAAGCGGGGCCTCCAATGATGCTCGCCGCCGGGAGAAGTGCCGCACAACTCGGGCGGCCAAGCACCGGCGCGCCAATCGATTCCACTTCGGTCGGCCGCAGGGGGCGGGCGAAGAGCTGGTGACTGACGCAGGGGGCGCTGGACCACCGTGCTGGACTCACCGGGGAGCCGAAGCGAGAACGTGTCTGGATGACGACGACGAAGTTGCTCCTCGGCACCGCGATCAGCTCAAGCTCGACCGCTCGCCCGACGAGGTTGTCTAAGACACACCTCTTTCGGTGGGAAGCGAGCACTGAGGCAGGTCGCGGTCAGCGATATCGTCGGCGGTGCGAGCGGGTGTGTTCCTCGTTGAGCGCCGCGTTGGCTGTCTGGATGAGGGCAGCGGCAGCTGGCCCGACAGCTCGGCCGACCGCCGCTGTAAACCCGACTGGATCCTGGGATGACCGCGCCCCGACACGGTCCGCCGTGAGGTCGGCGTTCCGGGCCGCAGGCGAACTGGACGCAGGCGGGCCCGGCTAGCCGAGGGAACCGGCTCGCCTTCCCGGGTGTAACAAGGGCGACACGAGCCCCGACGGCGAGGAGAGGTCCATGTCCATGCGCACGATCCCGTTGGTCGCGGTCGCGGCGGCGACTCTGACGCTGTCGATGCCCGCCGTCGCAAAGGAGATCGAGGCCGCATCCGTCTGCGGCGCCGACGGCTGCAGGAAGGTCGACGTTGACCGCGGCAACCATGCGCTCGTCGAGGGCGGTCCGATCGGCGCGCCACCGAGGACGCCGAGTCCCTTCTACAGGGTCCGCCTGGCGGTCGGCGACGGCAGCGGACGGATCGTCGACAGGTTCGCGACCATCTACGTCCCTTCGGTCCGCAAGCTGCGCGGGAGCGATGGGACGTGGATGGACGCGAGACCACGGACCGTGCGGGCGCTGCGACGGGTCACCCGGGGTCGTGAGCCGTTTCGCGCCCGAGCGCTGGAGGCCGCGATGCTCGAGCGCACGGGCGGCACGTCGCTGGCGCCGGAGGTGGTGCGGCCTCCGGAAGCGGCTCGCGGCGGCGGTGGCGCAGCTTGGCTCGTCGCGATCGGCGCGGGGGGCGGCCTCGCGCTGCTGACGGGCGTGGTCGGGCCGCTCCGCCGACGGATGGGTCGCGGCCGGCGGGACGCCTCATAGCCGAGTCGCGATCTCGACAGGCAGCGGGAACCGCGATGACCCGGACGGTGTATGCCCCGCAGTGGTGGGCCGGCCACGGGACGACGGCGAGCTGGTGCGGCGCGCGCAGCGCGGGGACGTCGGCGCTTACGAGATCATCGTGGCGCGCCATCAGGAGACGGCGTTTCGCGCCGCCTACCTCGTCACCCGCAACGCCGCAGACGCGCAGGACGCAACACAGGAGGCGTTCTTGAAGGCGTATGCGGCGCTCGGACGCTTTGACGCTGCCCGGGCGCTGCGGCCATGGCTGTTGAGGATCGTCGTCAACGAGGCGCGCAACCGCCGGCGCGCGGAGGGGCGGCGAGAACATCTCGCTGCGCGCGCCGCGGCGCAGGTCTCGGGGGAGGCGGCCCCCTCCACCGAGACCGCCGCGCTGCGCTCGGCTGAGACGGAAGCGCTGCGCGGCGCCGTCGCGGCTTTGCCCGAGCGCGATCGCATGCTCATCTACCTGCGCTACTTCCTCGATCTCAGCGAGGAGGAGACGGCAACGGTGCTGGGCGTCCGGCGTGGAACCGTGAAGTCGCGAACCGCGCGTACCCTCACCCGCTTGCGCACGCGCACGGAGGCCGGCCATGGCTGACCTCGAACGCGCCTTGCGCGAGCTGGCCGCCGCGGAGCCGTGGCCTCCAGTCCCGGACATCGCGGCGGGCGTGGGCGCGCGCCTGCGCGCGGCTCCGACCGTCCCACCGGCGCCCCGCCGCCGGCGGCGACAGCGGACGCTCGCGATCGCCATCGCGGCCATCGTCGCGCTGCCGGCCGCGGCGCTTGCCTTCCCGGCCGCGCGCGACGAGGTGCTCGAGCGGCTTGGGCTCCGCGGCGTCGAGGTGCGACGAGCGTCGCAGCCGCCGCCGGCCCGCGAGCTCCTCGCTGAGCCCGATCTCGGCCCGCGGATGTCGCTGGGCCGAGCGCGACAGCGGGTCGGCTTCGCGCCTTTGCTCCCCGCGGCGCTCGGCCGCCCCGACGATGTGCGCGTCGAGGGCGGCAGGGTCTCGCTCGTCTATCGGCCGCGCCCGACCCTGCCCGCGCGGCGCGCGGAGCGCATCGGGTTGCTTATCACCGAGCAGCGAGGCGGCGGAGTGCTCGCCGAGAAGGTCATCGGCCCCAGCACACGCGTGCGATCGGTCACCGTCGACGGCGCGCGCGGCGCGTGGATAAGGGGCCGACCGCACGCCATCGTCTTCAAGGACGAGCGCGGCCGCTTCCGCGACGACGACCTGCGGCTCGCGGGCGACACGCTCGTCTGGGAGGAAGCCGGACTGGTGCACCGCATCGAGGGCGCCAGCTCCCTCCACGAAGCGTTGCGCATCGCGCGTTCGCTCCGCTGAGCGCGCCCGGACGAGGACCAAGGCGCGGCCATGCCCTTCGACAACGGGCAGCGCAGCGCGCTGCCCGCGGGCGCTCAAACGGAGGGTGGGGGGATGGGCCGGCCCAGACGGCGGCGGGAGCACCGGGGGCGTTCGCCTACGAGCCAGCGAGGGAATCGACGACCGGCGAGCGGGCGATTCGGGCTCCGGCTATGGCGCGAGGGGATCCGCGGCTCGTCTATGAGCAGCCCGACGCACGGCGTCGTGCGACGCTCGCTCCTAGACAACGGCCCCCACGACGAAACACGGTCCCGCGGCCAATCGGGATCCGCGCATATCAGTCTGACAGCGTCGCTAACGGCGCCGGCGCCCGGATCGCGTGCCCGGCGCATCGCTGTGCCTGCCGCAACGCGCGCGCCCCAGCCGAACAGGTCAAGTGGAATGCCATATCAGACGAGTGCGGATAGGCTGCCGCGCCCATGGGGCGCGTCACGGTCGTCACCGACAGCACGTCCTACCTGCCGCCGGAGATGATCGAGCGCCACGGCATCCGGGTCGTTCCGCTGTATGTGGTGTTCGACGGCGACCGTCCCGTGCCGGAGCTCGAGATCACCGACTACGACGCGTTCTTCGAAGAGCTGCGAGCCGCGGACAAGCTGCCCACCACGTCGCAGCCGTCCGTCGGCGACTTCACCGCGGCGTTCGAGCCGCTGCTGGCGGACGGCGGCGAGCTCGTCTCGATCCACATCTCGGCCGGGCTATCAGGCACCGCCGAAGCGGCGCGCCAGGCGAAGCAGGCGCTCGAGCGCGACGGCAAGGGCGGCGAGCGCATCGAAGTCGTCGACTCCCGGACCGCCGCCGGCGGCCTCGGCATGATGGTGCTCGCGGCCGCCAAGGCGGCGGCCGAGGGCGCCGGCCGGCACGAGATCGTCGATCGTGTGCTCGAGGCCCGTAAGGAGCTCAAGATCTGGTTTGCGATCGACACGCTCGAGTTCCTCAGGCGCGGCGGCCGGATCGGCGCCGCCAGCGCCTGGATCGGCTCGACGCTCAAGGTGAAGCCGATCCTCACAGTGGAGAACGAGATGACGCCGGTCGAGCGGGTGCGCACGTCGAGCCGGGCGTTCGAGCGCATGGTGGACTACGCACGCCAGCGCCGCGACTCGGGCGCCGACGCGTGGTCGGTGCAGCACATCGCCGCGCCGGAGCAGTGCGCCCGGCTCGTCGAGCGATGCACCGAGATCTTCGGATGCCCGCCCACGCTCGTCAGCGAGCTCGGTCCGGTGCTGGCCGCCCATACGGGCCCCGGCCTGCTCGGAGTCGGGGGCCTGCCCTCTCGGTTCGTGACGTAGGAGCGTCCGCCGTAGGGGCGAATACCGCCCTGATGCCTACTACGAGGATGGTCGTCCGGATCGCGCTGGTCGTCGTGGCCGTCGCGATCTGCCTGTACCTGATCTACCAGGTGCGGCGGCCACTCCTGTGGATCGTGACGGCGATCTTCCTCGCCGCCGCGCTCTCGCCGCCGGTGAACGTGCTGGCCCGGCGGATGCGGCGCGGCTTCGCCGTCACGATCGTGTTCCTCGGCCTGCTCGGGATACCGACGCTTTTGATCGCGCTGATCGTGCCGCCGGTGATCAGGGAGGGCACGCAGTTCGCGGAGAACGTGCCGCGCTATGCGCGGGACGTGTCGGAGTTCGTCGAGGACAACCGGCGGCTCCGGGAGATCAACCGGGACTACGACATCACGCGCCGGCTGGAGGAGGAGGCGGGCAAGCTCCCCGATAAGCTCGGGGGTGCGGCCGGCGCGCTGCGCGACGTGGGCTTCGGGATCGTCAACTCGATCTTCGCGCTGATCACGATCCTGGTGCTGACCGCCTTTCTGCTCGCCAACGGGCGCGCCTGGACGGACCGCGCGCTCGCCACGCGCCCGCCCGAGCAACGCGAGCGGTTGCGCCGCTCGCTCGACCGCATGGCCTCGGCGGTGAGCGGCTATGTGGCCGGCGCGCTGACGATCGCGTTCATCGCGGGGGTGGCGACCTACATCGTGCTGCTGATCCTGGGGATTCCCTTCCGGGAACCACTGGCGGTCATGGCGGCCCTGTTCTCGCTGATACCGCTCGTCGGAGCGACGATCGCGGCCGTCCTGATCGGGATCGTCACCCTGTTCGAGAATTTCCCGACCGCGACGATCATCTGGGCGATCTGGGCAGTCGTCTACCAGCAGTTCGAGAACCACGTCATCCAGCCTCAGATCCAGAAGCGGACCGTGAACGTCCACCCATTCGTGACGATCGTCTCCGTGCTGCTGGGCGCCACGCTCCTCGGCGTCCTGGGGGCGCTGGTGGCGATCCCGGTGGCCGCCTCGATCCAGATCCTGATCCGGGAGTGGGTGGACGTTCGGACGATGACGATCAAGGACGTCCAGCCGGGGGAGCCCCCGCCGGGGGGGTCCGCCGGGCACGAGCCGCCTCCGGGCGAGCGGCCGCCCGCGGCCGGTCCGGCGCCCGCTTAGCCTCTGAGACATGGCGCCGGCCACGATCGCCCGCCACGGAGTGCTCCTCGTGGTGACCGGCGTCTCCCTCTACCTCCTGGCGCCCGCGCTGCTCGAGGTGTTCGGCGCGTTCGACCAGCTCGGCGACATCGATCCGATCTGGTTCGTGGCCATGTTCGCGCTGCAGGTCGGAAGCTACGCCTGCATGTGGGCGGTGCAGCGGATGGCCATCCGGGCGAGGCGCTGGGGCCCGGTGATCACCTCGCAGCTTGCGTCGAACGCCTTTGGGCGGGTGGTACCGGGCGGGGTGGCCGCCGCTGGTGCGATGCAGTACGCGATGCTACTGCGGGCGGGCGTTCCGGCCGCGGCGGCGGCATCGGGGATGACGGCCTCCTCGGTGATCGTGTTCGGCACCCTCCTCGCGCTTCCGGTCCTCGCAGTGCCCGCAGTGGTCACCGGCGCGACCGTCGCTCCCGGGCTCGTGCACGCGGCGATCGTGGGCGCCGTGCTGTTCGCGGCCATACTGGCCGTCGGAGCCGCCTGCATGGTGTGGGACCGCCCGCTCGAGCTGGCCGGGCGGGCGGCGCAGAGCATCCGCAATTGGGTCTTGCGGGGGCGGCAGCCACTTGCCGACCTGCCGGCGCGTCTCGTCCGCGAGCGCGACGTCGTCCGGGATGTTCTCGGGCGGCAGTGGTGGCGGGCGCTCCTCGGCGCAGCCGGACGCTGGGTGCTCGACTACCTGACGTTGCTGGCGGCGCTCTACGCCGTGGGCGCGCACCCGCGCGCCTCCCTCGTCCTGCTGGCGTTCTTCGCCGCCCAGCTCCTAGGCACGCTGCCGTTGACGCCCGGCGGCCTCGGCTTCGTCGAGGCGGGTCTGACCGGGACGCTCGCGCTGGCCGGGGTGGGGGCGGCCGCGGCCGTCCTCGCGACGCTCGCCTACCGCATCGTGGCGTTCTGGCTGCCGATCCCCGTGGGCGGCGTGGCCGCGCTGCTCCACCGGCGTAGCTACGGCGCGGAGGAGGAGTCGCGGGCGGCGACCGCGCGAGGCGGCGGCCGGGCACGTAGACCCCGCGCCGACGCGAGCGGGAATTCCTAGTGGGCCGCCGACCCAGCTCGCCGGAGACATGGGACGCTTTCTTCAGCGATTTCTACTTGCGCGCGTACGCCGACCGCGAGCGCCAGGAGGCGGCTGAGGCCCAGGCGCTGGCCGCGGCCCGCCTGGCCGGTTGCCCGGCCGGGGGAGACCTGCTCGACGTCCCGTGCGGGTTCGGCCGCCACTCCCTGCCGCTCGCTAGCGCGGGCTACCGCGTCGTCGGCGTAGACCGCTCCGAATCACTGCTGGCCGAGGCGCGGAGGCGGACCGGTGGCGCGCGGTGGCCCACGTTCCTGCGGGCCGACTACCGCAAGCTTCCGGTTCCGGACGCAAGCTTCGATGCAGCCCTGAACCTCTTCACCTCGCTGGGGTACCTCGGCGACGAGCAGGACACGAGGGTGCTGGCCGAGATCCGTCGCGCGCTCCGCCCGGGCGGACGGGTCGTGATCGAGACGATGCATCGGGACCTGCTGGTCCGCGACTTCCGCGAGCAGGACTGGCGGCTCGTGGGGGAAGGTCGCCTGCTGCTCGAGCAGCGAACGTTCGATGCCGCCGCCGGCGTCGTGCAGTCGACCCAGACACTGATCGACAGCACGGGCCGGCGGGAGGCCCGCACGGTCTCGCTCCGCGCCTATACGGCGACGGAGCTCATCGGGATGCTCACGCGCGCCGGGTTCGAGGACGCGCGGTGCCACGGCGACCTCGACGGCGGCCCGTTCGCGACCGATACCCGCCTCGTGATCGTGGCGTGCCGAACGCCGACCGCCGCTGATGGGATCGAACGACCTCCCTGCTAGCGACCGAGCTCGGGCCGGTTCAGCGTCTCCCCGTTGGACACGCCCTCGGTCAGCTCCTTCTCGCGCTCGATCTCCGCGTTCAGCTCCGCGCCGAAGAGCAGGGCGACGTTCGTCAGCCATAGCCACAGGAGCAACACGATCGCCGAGGCGAAGCCGCCGTAGACCTTGCCCACCGCCGCCACCTCCGTGAGGTAGGTCGACAGCCCGATGGACGCCAGCAGCCATACGAGCACGCCGATCACCGCACCCGGAGTGAGCCAGCGAAATGAGCGCTGCTTTACGTCGGGCGTGACGTAGTACATGAAGGCGAACACGAGCATCGCTACCAGCAGCGCGCAGGGCCACCGGGCGACGTTCCAGATCCGGGCGGCGGTGGTGCCGAGGCCGGCGAAGCCGAGGAGGTCCCTGGCGAATCCTCCGCCGACGAAGACCAGGACGAGGCTCGCGAGCACGAGCGCCATCAGCACGATGCTCGAAAGCACATCGACCGTCTTGCGCCGTACGAAACCGCGCCCATCCTCGACTTCGAAGACGACGTTGAACGCACGTCGTGCCGCCTCGAGCGCCCCGGTCGTCCCGTACAGTGCGACCACGACGCTGACGGCCAGGGCCGTGGCCGCCGCGCCCCTGCTCTGCAGCGCGCTCCGGAGCGAGCGGTCGAGCGGATCCACCACCGACTCGGGCGCCACCTCCTCCAGGTAGTTCACGACCGCGTTGTAGGTATCGGGGTACTGCCCCAGAAGTCCGAGCAGCGAGAGGCCGACGAGCGCCGCTGGAAACAGCGACATCAGGCCGTAGTAGGTCAGCGCCGCTGCGTGGTGGGTCATCTGGTCGTCGTAAAACGAGACGAGCGTCCGCTTCGTGACCTCCACCACCCGGGTCATCGGCCGCGGGCCAGCCTATCCGCGGCTGAAGCGGCCGGCGCCGGAGGCGGCCTAGGCGGGAGCCTGGGCGGCCCCGGCCGGGCGCTTCTGGGCGGGGTCCTCCGGGGGACCGTTCTCCTCCCACCAGGCGTTGATCGCCTTGATCGCCGGACCCATGATCAGGTTCTTCTGGAAGTTCTCGGTGTCGTTGACGTGCGGGACGGGCTGGTGCGGGACGGGCACCTCCAGGAGCTCGCAGAGCGGCTCCCAGCCGTCCTTGGGATGCCACACGAGCAGCCGCTCCGCCGGCACGGTGTCGATCACCGCCTGGTTCCACTCCTGCATCCTCACCGCCATCTTCTCGGGCTCGCCATTCGTCCCGGCCATAGCCCCGCGCTCGCTCCACATCATCTCGAGCATCAGGTCGATCCACGCGGCGTAGACGGGGTCGATCGCGTACTGGGCCCAACAGAGGTGATGCAACAGGCCGTCCCCGAAGGCGATCTGGTTGATCGTGCTCTGCATGCTGCGCACCCAGCTGTCGGCGTCGCGCACGCTCAGCAGAACCTTGGCGTCCGGGTAGACCTCGACCAGCTCGCGCCAGTGGTACGAGGCGGGCCAGTCGACGGTCGACTCCTTGCCCTCGAAGATCTCGTCCCAGTCGGCATTGCCCTCCAGGGCCTTGCGGAACTGGGGGACGCTCGTCGCTAGGTCGGCCATCATGTCGCGCATGTGGTAGCAGGGCAGTCCAAGCGCCTCGAGCATGATCATCTGAGTCGTGGTTGCCGTCCGCGGCAACCCGGCGCCAATCAGCTTCATGAATCTCCTCGGCGTAGGGGACGAAGAACCGACCGGCGGCACTCTAACGACGCCGGCGGAGCGCTTCCGCGCGGGCTCAGCGCCCACCGGAGAGCAGAGAGAACGTGGCGGCGACCCCGCCGCCGATCACGAACCCGGCCACCGCGGCGCCAATCAGCGCCGCCCTGCGGTTGCGGCGGAGCTGGCCCCGCCAATCCGTGATTTCAGCCATCTTCGAGCGCAGGTCGTTCACCGAGAAGGTCAGCTCGCGGCGGGTCTCCTCGATCGACTGGCGGATCATCTCCGGGCTGCGCCCTTCGGCGGCCATCAGGACCCCTCTCCCCTCTCGAGCGAACGCGCGACCTGATCGCGCTGGATCTTCTGCGCCTCGAGCTCGGCGCGAGTGCGCTTGGCCTCCTCGATGGCCAGGTCGGGTGTGGGCGGCGCCCCGCGCTTGAACATGCGCTGCGCCACGAGCGCGGCGATGATCGCCAGCAGCAGGAGCAGCAGGAAGACGATCCCGAAGCCGGGCCAGATCGAGTTCCAGTTGAAGAGGTCGTTCAGGAACCACGCGAGGCCGTGGAAGAGCATCGTGATCGCGAAGATCAGGAAGACCGCGGCCGCGCCGCCCACCGCGGCCCCGGTGCCGAGCTTCGAGACCTTCTCGGAGACCTCGGCCTTCGCGAGCTCGATCTCCTCGCGTACGAGGAGCGACGCCTTCTCCGAGACGTCCGTGACGATCTCGCCAAGCGACTTCGCGGCCGTGTCCCTGGGCGGAACTCCGTCGGCGGGACTCATCGCGCCACTCGTTTCAGGATCATGGCCAGCGCAAACCCACCGACGAACGCGGCGCCCACGTACGCCTCCGGCCGCTCATCGAAGGGGTCGCGGTCACCAGCCGTCACGCTGGCGGGCGACTCTCCCATCGGGGCGGTCGGCTCCCCGCCCGCCTCAACGGCGCCGGCGGCGGCAGCGGCGGGAGGGCCGCCGGTGGCGCCCTGCCCCGGCTCCGCTCCGGGCGACGCGGCGGCGGCCATCAGCGGACCGGCGGGTCCTCCTTGAAGACCCGCACCCAGATCATCTCGGCCAGCCGGTTCGCCACGATCGTCGTGAGCGCGCCCACTCCGGCGAGCAGGCCGGACCACATCAGCTGCTTCGCGAGTTGGTTCTGCATCGGCGCCGGATTCAAGCAGACGTCGCGGGCTGGCTCGTGCCGGCTGACTCGAGCCCGCCGCAGATGGCCTCCACGACCAGCTCCTTCGCCCGCTCGAACTCCTCCTCCGTCCGGGGCAGCACCTCGAAGATCCAGCTCGTCAACAGCTGTTCGATCGCGCCGTAGAAGCACATCGCGGCGAACTCGGAGGGGATGTCCGACTTGAACGAGCCCTCGGCTCGCGCAGCCTCGACGATGTCGGAGATACCCGTGTAGGCCTCGCGGATCCGGTCGAGGTGCAGGCGGCCGAACGAGTTCGCGGCCCGGGTGACCTCCACGATGATCACCTTCATCAGGTCGGGGTTGTGGCGGTAGGAGTCGATGATGAACGCGGCGACCGCGTATAGCTTGTCCCGGGCCGGGAGGTCACGGGCGTCGATCTCGTCGATCGCGTCGAGCATGACCTGCCAGCGCTCGAGGAAGAGCGTGTTGAGGATCTCCTCCTTCGAGTCGAAGTAGTGGTACACGAGGCCGTACGCCACGCCGGCCTCGTCCGCCACGTCGGAGACGCGGCAGTGGTGGAAGCCGCGCCGGGCGAACACCCAAACCGCCGCATCGAGGATGAGCCGCCGCTTGTCGACGGGCTCCGCCTTCGGAGCGGTGGCCATCAGACCGGCGCCTCCCGGGGGGCCGCGACGGGCCAGCGGTAGGCATCGGCCACTCGGTTCGCGAGGCTCGGCAGCTTCTCGCGCACCTCGTCTTGGCGGGCGAGGTCCAGATCGGCGGCGATGAAGCATGGCTCGGCGGCTCCGGCCGAGGCGTCCGGCGCGCGTGCGAGCACCTCTCCCCAGGGGTCGACGATCAGCGAGCCGCCGAACGACTCCTTGTCCGGCGGGTGCATGCCAATCTGGTCGGCCGCCACCATGAACGCCTGGTTCTCGATCGCCCTCGCCCGGATCAGGATCTCCCAGTGGGCCTGGCCGGTCACCTTCGTGAACGCCGCCGGCAGCGAGACGATGCAGGCGCCCCGCACCGCCAGGATGCGGAAGAGCTCCGGGAAGCGCAGGTCGTAGCAGATCGTCAGGCCGAGGGGCAGGCCCCCGCCGGTTTCCGAGAGGACGATCTCGCCGCCCGGCTCCTCGGACTCCGACTCGCGGTAGAGCTGACCGCCGACCTCGACGTCGAACATGTGGATCTTGCGGTAGAC
>JACVRW010000195.1 GCA_014534235.1 Thermoleophilaceae bacterium
CGGCGGCCCGGCGCCGGTGCGCGCCTACATCGAGGAGCTGCTGCCCGACATCTTCGACGGCCGGATCGAGCCCGGCCGCGTCTTCGACCGCACCGTCGGCCTCGATGGAGTCCCCGAGGGCTACCGCGCGATGAACGACCGCGAGGCACTCAAGGTGATGATCGACCCGTCATGAACGCCTGGCGACGAGCGCGATTATGGAGTGAGAGCGTCGAGAATCGACCGCACGAAGGAGGGTGTGCTAATGCCTAAGTATCTATTCGAAGCGTCGTACACGTTCGAGGGCGTCAAAGGCGTTCAACGCGAGGGCGGAAGCAGCAGGCGCGACGCCGTGGCGAAGGCCGTTGAGAGCGTGGGCGGACGGCTCGAGAGCTTCTACTTCGCGTTCGGCGACCGTGACGCCTACGTTATCGCTGATCTTCCGGACAACGAGAGTGCTACGGCCGTCTCACTCGCCGTCAACGCGTCTGGAGCACTGACAGCACGGACGCTCGTGCTTCTCACGCCCGAAGAAGTCGACGCGGCCGGGAAGCGCTCGGTCGGGTACCGACCTCCGACCACCGACGAGCCGCTCCACCTCCCCGGAGCCGCCGCGACGAGACGGTAACCGGATATCGCACGGGACCCCGCCGCTCTGGGAGACAATGATGGCGACCATGCCGGGCAGCGCGCCTTCGAGCCCGGCGGCGGTGGCTTGTTCCATGACCGGCCTGACGATCTTCATCTACACCACCGACCCCAGCACGCGATCAGCAGACGCACTCCGCCTGCTCGGCATCCTCGCGGCCACGACCGCTGCGGAAGAGCGGGAACCGACCCGTGACCGCAGGACCGACTGACGCTCGTGGACATCGGCAAGATCGGAGTCTGGACCAGCTACCGGCCGTTCGGCATCGAACACGTCGGCGAGGCCGCCAAGCTGGTCGAGCAACTCGGTGCGCGGCCAACGGGATCTCGCAGATCGTCTGGTCGCCGCTCGCGCAGGGGCTGCTCACCGGCAAGTACCGGCCCGGCCAAGCGCCGCAGCCCGATTCCCGGGCGGCGCACAGTGAGATGGGCGCCTCGATAGGCCTCGTGATGAACGACGCCACGCTCGAGGCCGTCGAGCGGCTGCGGCCGATCGCCAAGGAGGCGGGCCTCTCGATGGTCGAGATGGCGCTGGCCTGGGTGCTGCGGCGCCCGGAGGTCGCGTCGGCGATCGTGGGCGCCACGCGGTCCGAGCAGGTCCACGCCAACGCGGAGGCGTCGGGCATCGAGCTCACGCCCGACACGCTGGAGGCGATCGACGAGGCGCTCGGCGACGCGCCGGTGAAGGAGACCACGCTGGCGCCGTCCGCGCGGCCCGGAGTGACCCACCGCTGACCGGGGCGCCTCTCGAAGGATAGACTCCGGGAGTATGGGCGAAGCCGAGCTTCTGATCGCCGGACTGCTGGTGGCCGTCGCGGGCCTGAGCGCGCTCGCCCGCCACCTGTCGGTGCCGTATCCAATCGTCCTCGTCATCGGCGGCGCCCTGTTCGGATTCGTTCCCGGGCTGCCCGAGGTGGAGCTCGACCCCGAGATCGTGCTGGTCGTCTTCCAGCCGCCGCTTCTCCACGCCTCGTCGATCTTCGCGAACTTCAGCGACCTCCGGGCCAACCTGCGCGCGCTCACGCTCAGCACGGTTGGGCTGGTGCTCGCGACGATGTGCGCGGTCGCCTTGGCTGCGCACGCGCTCATCCCGGGCCTGTCCTGGGAAGCCGCTTTCGTCCTCGGAGCGATCGTCTCGCCGACCGACCCGCTCGCGGCGGCGACCATCATGCGGCGCCTCGACACCCCGCGGCGCCTGGTCAGCTTCATCGAGGGCGAGGGCCTCTTCAACGACGCGACCGCGCTCGTAGCCTACCGCGTCGCGGTCGCCGCCGTCGTGGCCGGGAGCTTCTCGCTCGCCGATGCCGGCCTGAAGTTCGTCCTTGGGGCCGCCGGCGGCGTGGCGATCGGAATCGCGGTCGGGTGGATCGTCGCCGAGATCCGCAAGCGCACGGCCGACGCTCACGTGAGCATCACAATCTCGCTGCTTACCGGCTACGCGGCCTTTGTGCCCGCCGACGCCATCGGTGCCTCCGGGATCCTGGCGACGGTCACGGCCGGTATCTACATGGGGATCCGCGGACCGCAGATCCTCCCGGCCCGCATCCGCCTGCAGGGCTTCTTCGTCTGGGACA
>JACVRW010000066.1 GCA_014534235.1 Thermoleophilaceae bacterium
ACGCCGGACGGGGCCTACCTCTTCGCCATCTACAACACCGGGCAGGCCTACCGCTGGGACGTGCGCCCGTCGTCCTGGGCGCGACACGCTTGCGCCGTGGCCGGCCGCAGGCTCACCCGAGCCGAGTGGGAGGACGCGCTCTCTGACCGCGACTACGACCCCGCCTGCTGAGCGTCACCCTCACCGGCGGTTTCCGCGCGTGACACCGAGCTACCGTGTGGCGCGCACCGTTGCCGTCGCGGTGGTGGTCACCCTGCTCGTCTGCGTGGTCGCGATCGGCGGCCGGGAGCCGCTGCGCGGTCCCGTCGACGAATCCACGGAGGCGCTTCAGGCGCCCGAGCGGGCGGCGGAGGGCGCGCCACCCCGGTCGGGCCCGCTGCCTCCGGAGGTGTTCGTCCTCTATGAGGAAGAGGGGTTCACCCTGCCGGCGTGGGTGCCGTTGATGCTCGCCGGGGTCGTCGCCATGGGGATCCTGGTCGCCGGCGTCCTGCACGTTCGCGGCGTGCGGCTGTGGCGCTTCAGATGGTGGCGGCGCCGCAGAGCCCCCCGACGACAGCCCGGGGCCGCCGCGACTGAGCCGACCGTCGGCATTGACGACGACGCCGAGGTCGCGCGACGCGCCGTCGAGGCCGCGCTGGAGCCGCTGCGCGATCCCGCCGATCCCCGGGCTGCGGTGATCGCGGCGTACGCTCGCATGGAGCAGGTGCTGGCGGAACGGGAGCTCGGGCGGCGAGCGCCGGAGGCACCACGCGAGTATCTCGCCCGCGTACTCCGCGAGCACGGCATGCCCGAGCGATCGCTGACGACGCTCACGGCCCTGTTTGAGGAGGCGCGCTTCAGCCTGCATCCGATCTCCCACTCGGCACGCCGCCGCGCGCTAAGTGCGCTCGAGAACGCTCGTCTTGGGCTGCGAGCTCCCGGCGGCGAAGAGCGGCGTTTGTGAGTCCGCCCCAGCGAGCTCGGGTACCAGATTCGTACATGTCCGCGCTGGGAGTCGGCTAGCGTCCGCATGGCATGGCGACGGAACGCCGTGGCTGGAGAGTTTGCCGGCGTGCGACTCCGGCGCTCTGCGGGCGCTTGGCGTCGAGCGGCGATATCCCCCCGGCGTCGTCCTGTCCACCACGGCGACGAACCAGCCCGCGGCCTCGGCCTGCTCGGCAGTGAGGCAAGCACGCGCCCAACCTCCGCGGCGTGGTCGTCGCGGGCGCGCAGCAACCAGTCGGCATCCATCCCGGCGAGCAGCTCGCCCATCCGGCCCTCGACGGCCTCCTCCAACTCGCCTGCCGCTACGTGCCGCCGGAACTCCCACAGGTCGGCGCGCACGAGCGCAGGTTCGAGACCGACCTGGTCGCGCGTCGCCACAATCGCCTGACGGCCAGCCGGCCCGAGCGTGCGACGGAGCTCGTAGATCGCGTCGGCAGCGTCTTCCGCGCGCTCTCCTCCCCGCCGTCGGGTCGCAGGCGCCCCGCCAGCGCCGACCGCGGATGGAGTCCGGGGGAGATCACCAGCCAGCCGAGCAGCTGGCGGGCGCGCGTCCGCCAGAAGCTGGGCCGGCCGCCCATCGAGCTCGACCGCCAAGCCGCCCAAGACGCGAATCTCGAGCACGCATCGACCCTACCTCCGCAGACGGTCGCGGCACGGTCGCCGCTCCGTCGCACGGCGTCGCGCGCGCTCGCGTGCTCAGCGCGCCGTGGTACCCCGCGCCGGCCCCTGCGATCCAGCGACGAATTCTCTCCGGATTGCCGCCGGTTGCGCGGGGTAGGGGCGGTCAGGCCGTAGGCAGAAGTCCGAGCTGTTGGAGCAAACCGAGATCATCCCGGCATCCCCAATGCTCGATCAGCTTGCCGTCGGCGATCCGCCAGATGTAGGTGTGGCGGACCGCGAACTTCCTGCCGCTCGGTTCACCGCCCATCAGCGAGCCGGTGTGCCGGCCACTCATAGTGACCAGCTGGGCCACCCGGTCCCCCTCGGCGAGTTCGTCTTCGACGGCAAACGCCAGCTCGCCGAAGGCGCTGTGAAGCTGCTTGACGGTGGCTCGCACGCCGGCCGGGCCAGTTGGTGTTTCGCCGTGTGCGGGTTCGTGATCGACGAACTCGGGGTGAACGAGCTCCTCTGCCTTCTCGATTTCCCCACCCGCGTAGATCTCGGTTAAGGCTCGGCGAGCGAGGCGCTTGTTGCTGTCGAGTGCCACCGGTCCGCCGTGAGGCTACCGCCAGGGCGTCGCTGGTCGCGCGTGCCACGCGCCGACGGCGGCGCCCGGTGCCGCGGGCCAAGCGAGCCTGGTTTGCATGGCGCGTCGGCTTTTGGGCGCGTCGCTGCGCGCCGCTCGCTGGCGTTAGTCCGGCACTGAAGTTCGTGACGGCGCGCCGAGCTGGCCGACCCATGGCAGGTGGAAGTGGCGATGCGCCTGATGCTCAGGGGCGACCGCGGTGTCGTCGCTCGCGCGTACAAACGCCCAGGTCAGGACCGTGCCGACCGCGCACAGACCCACGAGCAGCCACATGGAGGCCGACAGGGCGGAGGCGAACGCTGCCGGCTCGACCTGGCCCGCGTGCAGATCGTCGTCGAGCACGGCCTGAAAGACGGCGCCGGCCGCCGCGAGCGCGATCGCGCCGGCCATCACCCGGTTCCTCGCCAGCACGCCGGCCGCGATGCCCGCCTTCGCCTGCGGCATGGCCGTCATCGCCGCAGTCGACATCGGCGCATAGACGCAGCCGAGCGCGATCCCGAACAGCAGGTAGCCGGGGAACAGCAGCCCGTAGCCGCTCGCGGTCTCGACCTGCGCGAGCACGACCAGTCCGGCGGTGCCGAGCGCCATGCCCACGGTCATGAGCGGGCGGACGCCGAACAGCGCGATGAGGCGTCCGCCCAGCGGCGAGATGGCGATCATCGGCGCCGTCACCGGCAGGATCAGCACGCCCGCCTCGAGAGCACCGTGGCCGAGGTCCGTCTGCAGGTACTGTGGCTGCAGGAACATCAGCGCCCAGTAGCAGCCGACCAGGCAGAACCCGGCGGCGCTGGCTCCGAAGTAGGGCCCGTTGCGGAACAGGTCGAACTCCACGACCGGCCACCGCACGTGGTGCTCGATGAACCAGAACGCCACCAGCAGCCCTACGCCGGTGGCGAAGACGCCAAGCGTCGCGAGCGAGGCCCAGCCCCACGGCTTGACCTCGACGAGGGCGACCACGACCGCGGCCAGCCCAAGCCCCACGGCGATCACGCCGGGAATGTCGATCCGGCGCGCGGCCGTCTCGTCGCGCTGCTCGACGGTCGATGCGAGCACGAGCGCCACGCCGACCAGGCAAAAGGGCAGGTTCACCCAAAACAGCCAGCGCCAGCTGACCGCTTCGACGAGGGCGCCACCGACGAGCGGCCCGAGGCCCAACGCGAGCGCCGACACACCGGCCCAGATGCCCAGAGCGCGGGCACGCTCGCCGGCTGGGAAGACAGTCGACACGATCGCCAACGACAGCCCCAGCAGGGCCGCGCCGCCCACGCCCTGCAGGACACGCCCGGCGATCAACACCTCTTCCGAGTCCGACATCGCCGCCACCACCGAGCCGCCCGCAAATGCCGCCATGCCGATCAGGAACATCCGCCGGCGCCCCAGGATGTCGCCTAGGCGCCCCGCGCTCACCACCAACGACGCCAGCACCAGCAGGTAGGCGTTCATGACCCACTGCAGCCCGGCGGTCGTGGCGTCCAAATCGCGGGCAATGTCCGGCAGCGCGACGTTGATCACCGTCGAGTCGAGCATCAGCACGAACAGTCCCATGCAGGTGCCGGCCAGGGTCCACCAGCGGCGGTTCGCGTCGGTAAGGCCGGGGAGCGCGCCGATGCGCGCAGCAGGAGCGGCCATCACGCAATCATCGCGCTTGTCACCCGTTGGCACTCAAGGCCCTCGCCAACAAGCTCCCGCAGCGGCTCAAGATTAGGGGCGTATGGGGCGATTTGACCGTCGCTGGGGAATATCGGCCTTGAGCCTCTGACGGCGGAGTTGCTCGCAGCCGTCTTGCGCGTGCTTGAAGTCTCGACCGACGCCGCGATCCGGACCGCCTGAGGGTGGTGCCACGAGCGGATGGGTGCAGCACCTCGGGGCGAACGACACCATTAGCGGGTTTGCGTGAGTCTGCGCGCGATTGGGTGCGACCGCGCGTGCTTCTGCTCGACTCGCCCGACTCGTGAAGCAGTGCCGCGCTTGCCGCACGCGATTCACTTCGGGATGAGGCTCGCAGCGATGACTTGTTGCCGCCGCGCCGGTCCCAGCTGCAATTACGACAACGAGGAGGTTGGGGATGGGAAGGATCGTGGTGACAGAGTTCATCTCGCTCGACGGGGTGGTTGAGGCCCCCGGCGGCGAGGACTTCAAGTACCCGGGCTGGAGCTTCCAGTTCGACCGCGGCGAGGACGGCAATAGGTTCAAGCTCGACGAGGCGTTCGCAGCGGAGGCGCTGCTGATCGGCCGCAGGACCTACGAAAGCTTCGCCGGCGCCTGGCCCGGGCGCGAGGGCCCGTTCGCAGACAAGTTCAACAGCATGCCCAAGTACGTGGTCTCGAGCACCCTCACCGACCCCGAGTGGAACAACACCGCCGTGATCAGGGGCGACGTGGCCCGGGAGGTGAGCAAGCTGAAGGAGCAGGTTGACGGCGAGATCCAGGTGCCCGGCAGCATCCAGCTCGTCCAGGAGCTGATCGAGGATGACCTAGTCGACGAGATCCACCTCATGACCTTCCCGGTCATCCTCGGCACCGGCAGGCGCCTGTTCGGAGAGACCACCGACAAGACGACCTGGAAACTGGCCCAGGTGAAGACGGTCGGCGAGGGCATCCCGATCACGATCTTCCAACGGGCCGCCGACAAGTAGCGACGGTCATCGCCGGCGACAGTAGGCGCTACTGCTCCGCCTCCGGGGAAGCGGGCGTCTGAATCCGACGCGCCCGCTCCGCCCTCGCAGTTCGGCTCCTCGCAGGTACGTCCGTTGAGCTCACATGGGCCGTGGCGGAAATATCGGGAGTTGTTGACATAGGCCGTCCAGCCGGCGGGGCGACTCGATCCGCACATTCCGCCGTCTGACGGGCGGACGAGGTCGAGCATGGAGGCGGCAGGGTCAGTGGGGAGCTGGGCGGCGTCCGTTATTCGGTGTGCCGGACGGGAGTCGGGTTCAGGCCCGGGTCCTTTCCACATCGGCCCGAGGGGCGGGCCGCCTGTCGGCGCGAACGGCCGCCGGCCCGGAACGTGGTAGACCGCTTGTTGTGTGGGCTGGTGCAAGCGCCAGCTCGTTGCGCGCCGAGGCGCCCCAGGAACGCCCAGCCGCCGACCGTGCGGGCCGTGGCAGGCCCCTATCGGCGCTGGTATCCCGAGTACAGCCACCAGGCGCTGCCCCAAGCCCAAGGCACGTAGAGCACGAGCGCGACGGCGAAGGGACCGGTCGCCGCGGGACTGCCCAGGGCGAGCAACGCGGTGACCACTGCCGCCAAGCCCCACTCGATGGAGGCGATCACGGTCAGGGCTCGCGGATAGCCGGGCGTGTCGAGCAGCCCGGGCAGCAGCAGCAGGCCGGCCGCCGTGTAGAGCCCGTAGGCGCTGACGTCGGTCAGCGCACGCGCCACGTCCTCCATCGCGGCGTAGGTGGCAAGGACGGACGCCCGCGCGCCTCCGTCAAGCTCCTGCAGTCGGCTCGCCAGGTCCGGGAGGGCGGCGAGGTTGAGCGCTATCCCAACGAGGTCCACCGCCGCAGCGAGCACCGCCGCGCCGACCGCGAGGTCGCGCCACTGCCTGCGGCCGCCGAGGTTGCGGGCGAGCGCGTAGAAGGCCCAGGCGAAGGTAGTGGTGACGATGACCCAGAATGCCCAGCCCACCCTCCACCGGTCGGCGTGGTCGCTCACCCAGCCGACCCTGTCCGCGACGTCGCCGCCGGACGCCACCGTGCCGTCGGCCAGAAGGAGCGCTGCATCGGCGCCCGCCAGCAGATCCACCGCCCCGGCGATGACCAGCGCCAGGGCGTCGAGCCGACGCTCCCCCGCCGCGCCCACCTAGGCTCGGCCGCGCGCCCTCGGCCCAGGTCGCCGACCGGCGTCGAGCGTCCCGACGCCGATGAACAGCCCGGCCAGCGCTAGGTAGGCGACGAGCTGGGCGGCCGCGTTCGCCTTCAGTTCGTCGCCATGCACGAGTGGGAGCAGCGCCAGCAGGGCGCCCGTCGGTATCCCCTGCACGAAGATCGGTCGAGTCCGCACGCGGTCGCCGTCCCAGAGCGCCCACGCGAACGCGACGGCGAGCGCCGTGAGCCAGACGCCCATGATCCGGGCCACCAGCGGGGAGAGCTGCCACGGCCAGATGTCGGCAAGCGTCGCGGGGGTCGCCAGGGCTACCACGCCGAGACCGCCGAGCAACGCTCCCATGAGCGCGGCCGCGGCTCGCGCGCTCGAAGTGAGCGGGGCCTCCACGGGGAGGCGGCCGCCGTGGGCGCGCTCCTTCGACCAGACCGCGGAGGGGGCGGCCACGAACAGCACGGCGTACATCGTCAACCAGTAGGTCAGGTGGAACCACGGGTGCTCGAGGAACGGGTCGATGTTCACGAACGTCACGATCGTCGCCGCCACGGAGAAGACGCTCACGAGGACGAAGATCACCCGGGCCCGCCCCCAGCACGGCTGGTAGACGCCGAGCGCCACGAGCAGTAGGGCGTTGCCGTACATCACCCCCAGCAGGCGGGCGCTCGCCGGCGGCTGGACCGTCCAAACGAAAACGTCATCGGTGTGAGCCGGGGCGCTCATCAGCAGGATGAACGCCGGCACCCCGTTCGCGAGCAGCGCAAGGTAGACCACCTTGACGAGCGGCGAGGTGCCCCGCCACCAGAGCGCAAGCGGCCCCGCGATGCGCGATGTCATGCCCGCCGAGGCCACGCCGTGGGAGCTTAGGCGGCGGTCGGCGCGTCGGGATCCGCCCGGGGGTCGGTGACGGGCAGGCGAAGCCGCCACGGTGGGGCGGGCCCCGAGGTCGCGGCCGCGGCGAGCGCCTCGGCGCCGAGCTCGGAAGCGCGCGGATGCCGCTCTCCCGGCAGCTTCGCCATCCCCCGTGCGACGACATGGTCGAACGCAGCCGGCACCGTCTCGGCCCGCCGCGACGGCCTCGGGGGCGGCTCGCTCAGATGGGCGACCATCTTGTCCACGTCTCGCCGCCGCGGGAACGGGATCTCGCCCGTCAGCGCTGCGAAGAGAACCGCGGCAAGGGCGTAGATGTCGGCTCGTTGGTCGACCTCGTCCGCCTGAAGCTGCTCGGGCGCCGCGTAGTCGATCGTTCCGACCCAGTGCCCCGTGCGGGTCAGGCCGCTTGTCGAGGAGACGTACCTCGAGAGGCCGAAATCCCCGAGGTAGGCGTACGGCTGGTCGCCGCGCCCGCGCAGGAAGATGTTGCCCGGCTTGACATCGCGGTGCACGAGGCCTCGGGCGGCGGCGGCGTCTAGGGCCGCGCCGATCTGCGCGACCACGATTGCCGCGTGGCGCGGGTGCAGCGTGCCGCGTTCGGCGAGCAGCGCGGCGAGGTCTGGCCCCGGGACATAGGACAAAGTGATGAAGAGGCGACCGTCGTGCTCGCCGACGGCGTGGATGCCAACCACGTGCGGGTGGTCGAGGTCGCGGAGCAACCGCGACTCGCGCTCGAATCGGCGCCGGAAGCGGGCGTCGCCGGCGACGTGCGGGGCGAGTACCTTCAGCGCCACATCTCGTCCACTGTCGGATTCGCGCGCCAAATACACCTCGCCCATCCCTCCCGCGCCGAGCAGGCGCTCGATCCGGTGGCCGGCGAAGACGGCGCCGGGCCGCAGGACGTCCATCGGTCGATCATCGCAGGGCAGCGAGCATCTGGTCTTGTTCCGCTCCCTCCGGCCGGTTACGTTGACCGCCATGGATGGAGAGGGCGAGCGGCCGGCGGGCATCGAGACGGGTGAGGACGCGATCGCCGCCTCCGTGCTCTGCGACGGCGAGCGCGTGGTGATCAGCGGCGGCGAGCTGACGATCGGGCGGGCCCTGGAGAACGGGCTCGTCATCGCGACCGAGAGGGCGTCGCGCCGGCACGCACGCATCTACTGGGGGGATCGTGGTTGGTGGATCGCCGACCTGGGGTCGCGTCACGGGACGCTTGTGAACGGCGATCCGCTCGGCGATCGTCCGCGACCGCTGAGAGGCGGCGACGCGATCGAGATCGGTGATCGAGAGATCCGCTTCCTCAGCGGGGCGGCGACCCGGATCGCGTCCCGCGAGACGCCCGTCACCGAGATCAAGACCATCGCCTTCGACGGGCGGACGCTCAGGATTGGGCGTGACGAGCGAAACGACGTCGTGCTGGAAGACCCGAACGTCTCTCGGTTCCATGCCGAGGTGGTCGAGAGCGAAGGGCGGGTCGAGCTGCGGGACCTCGGCTCGAGCAACGGGACCCGCCTCGACGGTCGGCTCGTAGAGCGCGAGGTGCTCCAGCCGGGCTCGGCGATCGGAATCGGCGCCTACCGCCTCGTCTTCGATGGCCACAGCTTCGTCAGCCGCGACGAGCGGGGTTCGCTGCGTCTCGCCGCTACCGAGGTGACCGTACGGGCGGGTGAGAAGACGATCCTGCACGAGGCCTCGGTCTCGATCGGACCCGGCGAGTTGGTCGCCGTGATCGGGGAGAGCGGCGCCGGGAAGAGCACGCTGCTGAAGCTGATGGCCGGCGTGAACGATCCCTCTTCGGGAACCGTAACCGTGAACGGCGAACCGCTGGCGGCTCGCCTCACCGATGTCGGCTACGTCCCTCAGGACGACATCGTGCACGCGTTGTTGTCGGTGCGTGAGGCGCTCGGCTACGCGGCCAGGCTGCGCCTGCCCTCCGACGCGTCGCGCCAGGAGCTCGGTGAGGCAGTCGATGGGGCTGTCGCGGAGCTCGCTCTCGAAGAGCACGGCGGGACGCTGATCGGATCGCTCTCCGGCGGCCAACGCAAGCGCACCGGCGTCGCCTGCGAGGTCCTCGGTCGGCCGGGACTTCTGTTCCTCGACGAGCCGACGACAGGGATGGATCCCGGCCTCGAGACGCGAATGATGGAGCTCTTCCGAGCGCTCGCCGACCGGCAGCGTGGGCTGGCGCTGGTCACGCACGCGACGAAGAACCTCGCGCTCTGCGACCGCGTGCTGATCCTCGCCCGCGGTGGCCATCTGGTCTTCGACGGTCCCCCTCGCGAGGCGCTTGAGTTCTTCGAGGTCGACGACTACGACGGCATCTACAGGGCGCTCGACGAGGTGCCGCTGCAGGCTTGGCTGGGGAAGGCGAGGCGTCCCGCCGCCGAGCGGGAGGCACCGTCCGTCGCGCCGAAGCGGGGGGCGGGAAAGCCGCCGTCGAGTGGGTTGGCCCGGCAGTCGGCCGTGCTGACGAGCCGGGCGCTGAAGCTCCTCGTTCGCGACCGTCGGAACTTGTTGCTCCTGCTCGGTCAGGCACCGCTGCTCGCGATCGCCGGCGTCGGGCTCTTCCAGAGTGGCGTCATGGAGCAGCCGGGCGGCAACCCTGCGCAGACCATCCAGATGCTGTTCCTTGCGCTGATCACCGTCATCTGGTTCGGCTCGATCGACGCCGCGCGTGAGATCGTCAAGGAGCGGGCGGTGTTCGAGCGCGAGGCGGCGATCGGCACCCGCCTCGGCGCCTACCTGCTCTCGAAGCTGATTGTCCTGTTCGGGCTCGTGACGGTGCAGACGCTTCTCTACGCCGGCCTGCTGTTCGCCTTCCGTCCGCTCGATGAGCCGCCGGCGAACTGGGCGGCCGTCTTCGCGCTTTTGCTCGCGGCCGGCTTCGCCGCCGTCGCGATGGGCCTGCTGATCTCATCCGTCGTCTCCACCGAGGACCAGGCGATGAGCGTCATCCCGCTGGCTGTGATCCCGCAGCTGCTCTTCGCGGGCACGATCGTGCCGCTCGCGCAGATGCCGGAGCCGGCGCACTCGATCTCCTATGCGATCTTCTCTCAATGGGGGCTCGCGAGTGTCGGCGACGTCGTCGACATGAACGACCGCATCGCGGCCGATCCGGCGTTCAGCCGGGCAAACCCGTACGGCGAAGCGTTCTTCGACGTTGCGTTCGGCGCCGGTCTGTGGATCCAGGCGGGATTCGCGGCGTTGTTCCTGGTCGGCGTCGTGTTCCTCTTGCGTGCGAGGACACGTCGTTGAGGCGCGCGTCCGCCACCTTCACCCTCATCGCCCTCGCCCTCGCCCTCGCGCCGAGTGGCTGCGGCGGAGGCGAGTCGGGATCCGATGGCCCGGTCGCCGGCGACAGCGTCGAGCTCGAGCCCACTCGCGGCGAGGTTCTGGTCTCGGAGCCCGACGAGGAGACATTCGTCCGCCTCGAGGAGGCGACGGTCGTGCCGGTCGGAACGGAGGTCGACGCGACCAGGGGCGCGGTCCGGATGACGTCGGAGACCGCGCAGGGCGGCTTGCAGACCGGCGAGTTCTCGCGGGGCGGGTTCGAGGTCGCGCAAGAGCGGGGGTCTACCCAGGTCACGCTCGCCCTGCGCGGCGGCGACTTCTCGAAGTGCAGGACGGAGAAGGCCAAACGCGACCGCTCGACCGTCGGTGGGCCTGTGATCCGCAAGCTCTTCGTCGACGCCGAGGGTGAGTTCCGCACCAGGGGCCGCTTTGCGGCCGCCACGATCCGGGGCACGCGGTTCTCCGCCGTAGACGCGTGCTTCGGAACGCTGACCGACGTCACGGAGGGGGCCGTCGTGGTCTCCGACCTGGCGGCGAACAGGCGGATCGAGCTCAGCGCCGGCCGGAGGTATTGGGCGGCGGAGCGGCGGGGATAGCGGCGACTGCAAGCTCGCCGAAGAGCCGCGCCCGCGGCACGTCGGACTCGCGGTAGCGGCCGCCGTCGCGGCGGTCGAGGATCGAGAGCGCCCCGATCACCTTGCCTCGGCGCTCGAGCGGGACGACGAGCATCGTGTTCGGTACGTAGCCCGTGCCGGAGGCGATCTGTGCCGCGAAACGGTCGTCGGCGCGACAGTTCGAGACGACCACCGGCTCACGGCTGGCGACCGCGGCACCGGCGATGCCGCGACCCGGCTCGAGCCGCACTCCGACGATCTCGGCGGCTCCGGCACCCCACGAGGCCTGGTAGACGAGCTCTCCGGTGGTCGGCTCGACCAGCGCGAGCGAGGCCGCGGCGGCCTCGAAGACGCCCGCGGCGGTGCGCACGATCGCCTCGACCAGCGCGCGGTGCTCGCTGGGGCCGCGGAGGCTCAGGGCCAGCGACTCGCCCGCGATCGCCTCCTGCGGCGCGCCCAGCGCCGCGGCGAAGGCGGCGGCGGAGCCAAAGCGGCGCTCGGAGTGCAGGTCGAGCCCGCGGCGTAGGGTCTGCTCGAGCGCCGGAGTGACTCCCGGGACCAGCTCGGAGAGGACCGTCGCGTCGTTGTAGCCCGGAGGCCGCCCGGCGATCAGCGTCCAGACCGTCGCCGCGAGCCCGAAGACGTCGCTGCGTGGGGACACCGACTCGCCCACGAGCACCTCCGGCGCCATGTAGAGCGGCGTGCCGACGCCGCGGGTGCCGGAGCTATCGCCGTAGAGTTCCCGCGCGATCCCGAAGTCGACCAGAACGACGCCGCGGTCTGGCGACAGCAGAAGGTTCTGCGGCTTGACGTCGCGGTGGACTATCTGCTGCTCGTGGACGTACTGGAGCGCCTCGCAGGCCTGCCCCCCGTACGCCAGCGCCCGCTCGACGCCCAGGCCGGGATCACCCTCCTCCTTGACCAGGCGGCCGAGGTCCTTGCCCTCCACCAACTCCATCACGAGGTAGTCACTGCCGTCGTCATGCACGTGGCCCAGGACCTCAACGACCCGCGGGTGCCTGAGACGGGAGAGCAGCCGGGCCTCGATCTCGAAGCGCTCGCGCGGGCCCTCCGTCAGCCGCTTGAGCGCCACGTCACGGCCGGCGCCGTCACGGGCTCGAAACACGGCGCCCATAGCTCCGCGCGAGACCGGCTCGACGATCCGATAGCCGCCGACGGTCCTCACGCCCCGACCATAGATCACCGGGCTCCGATCCAGGGCTCGCCCGGTGCGAGGCGTCCGGTCACTCCCCGTCGCAGCGATGCCGTTAGGGTGGGCCGGTGAGATGGGCGGAGCTGTAGCCGTAGCCCCGCAGTGCTCTGGGTCGAGGCTTTGCCCTCTTCGCCGTCTCCCACCTCGTGGGCGACTTCGTCGTCCAGAACGAGGCCCAAGAGCTCCACGAAGCGGGCGGCCTCGGACGTGAACCGCTCGCTCGCCGGGCCCTGCTGGCTCACATCGTGGTCTACATGCTCGCCTTCGTGCCCGCGCTCATCTGGCGCGGCTCCAGGATCGGCGTCGCCGAAGCGTTGGGGATCGGCGCCTTGATCGCGGTCACCCACCTCCCCCAGGACGATGGCCGCCTGCTCGGCGTCTACATGTCCCGGGTGAAGACCGTGCGGGAGCCGAGCGATCTGCGCCTAATGGGGGTGGATCTGAGTCTTCACTTCGTCGTGTTGCTCGGCGTGGCCCTGCTGGCGGCGTGAGCGCGACGCGGGAGCGGCTGCGCCGCCGCAGGCTCGCGATGATCGTCTTCGTCGCCGCGGCCTCAGCCGCGATCGGGATCGTGCTCTGGGCGACTGACGCGCTCCAGGGACCGGAGCTCGATCTCGTCGACGCCCGCTTCTCGGTCCGGGGCGAGCGCGAGCGGCCGCGAGAGTTGGTCGTCGTCGAGATCGACGATCGCACCTTCGACGACCTCCGGCGGGCGTTTCCGTTCCCGCGTAGCGTCCATGCCCAGCTGATCGACATCCTGCGCGAGGCGGGGGCGAGGGCGATCGCCTACGACATTCAGTTCACCGAGCCGACCGTACGGAGCGAGGATCGCGCCCTCGTCGAGGCGATCGCGCGCCACGGCAACGTCGTCCTGGCGACTACCGAGGTGACGCCGCAAGGAGGCACGAACGTCCTCGGCGGCGAGGACGTGCTGGCGCGGATCGGCGCTCGCGCCGCCAACGCGATCTTCATTCCCGACGGCGACGGCGTGATCCGGCGCGTGCCGGCCGCGATCGACGGACTGACGACATTCAGCCTCGCCGCCGCCGAGGCCTTCCGCGGAGAGCCGGTGGACGTCAGCCGCTTCGACGGCGGCGCGGCGCTGATCGACTACGTCGGGCCGCCGGGCACGATGGACGCGATTTCCTTCTCACGGGTGCTCGACGGTGACTTCCCCCGTCGGTTGTTCGAGAACAAGGCGGTGATCGTCGGCGCTTCCGCGCCGACGCTTCAGGACGTTCACCCGACGTCAGTCGCGGGCGGCGAGCTGATGGGCGGCGCCGAGATTCAGGCGAACGCGATCGCGACCATTCTCGGCGGGCTGCCCCTGCAGTATGCGCCCGGTTGGCTCGATGTCGCGCTCATCGTGCTGATGGCTTGCGTCGCCCCCGCCGCGAGCATGCGCCTTGCCCCGCTCGGGTCGCTTGGCGTGGCGCTCGCAGTCGCGGCGCTGTTTGCGATCGGAGCACAGCTCGCCTTCGAAGCAGGCATCGTCGTGGCTGTCATATATCCCCTAGTCGCGCTGGCGATGGCAACCGTCGCCGCTCTCGCCGTCAGCTACTTCACGGCGACGCTCGAGCGGGAGCGGGTGCGCGACATCTTCTCGCGCTTCGTCCCCGAGGCTGTGGTCGACGACGTGCTCGCCGACGCCGGCGAGGACCTGCGCCTCGGCGGTGTCGAACGGGAGTGCACAGTGATGTTCACCGACCTGCGCGGCTTCACGTCGTTCTCCGAGTCGCTGCCGCCCGACCAGGTGATTGAGGTCGTGAACGCGTATCTCGGGGAGATGAGCGAGGCGATCCTCGACTCGGGCGGAACGCTGATCGCCTACATGGGTGACGGGATCATGGCGCTCTTCGGCGCGCCCATCGCGCACCCGGACCACGCCGACCGCGCGCTGGCCGCGGCTCGCGAGATGATGGGCCGGCGACTCGAGCGCTTCAATGCCTGGCTGCACGACGCGCGGCTCGGCGACGGCCTCCGGATGGGGATCGGCCTCAACACCGGCAAGGTGATGGCGGGCAACGTCGGTTCCGCGCAGCGGCTGGAATACACCGCGATCGGCGACACGACGAATACCGCCTCCCGCCTCGAGGGTCTGACCAAGAACGGCGGGTACATGCTGCTGATCGCGGAGTCCACGAAGGCCGCACTGACCCGACCGCCCGGCGATCTCGTCTACGTCGACGAGTTCGACGTCCGCGGCCGCGCCGCGAAGTTGCGGGCGTGGTCCGTGCCGGACCCCGCGGGCGCGCCACGGCCCGCTCAGCCCGAGGCGTAGCGCGAGACGAGCTCGGGGCTGGACTCGAGCGCCGCTGCCGCAGCGCGCCGACCCGCCTGGAATGCGGCGGGGAGCTGATCGAACGCCATGAGGCCGATCGCCTGGACCGCCGGCTCGATCACGACGTCCGCGTGGCGCCGGGCGGCCTCCGCCGTGTCGATGCTGCCGAGCACGACCGTGCGCATCATGATCTCGCGGAACCCGAGCGGCACCGGCGCGCCGATGCCCGTCAGCGCCTCGCGGGCGCGCTGAAGCAGATCGTGGCGCGGGCGGCGCCGCGGCGGCTCGAACCGGGCCGTGACGTCGGAAGCGATGATCGGACCCTCGCCATCGGCGGCCATCGCCTCGATAGGGAGGTTGTTCAGGACGCCGCCGTCCACGAGGAAGCGATCGTCCACGCTGACCGGCGGGAAGACGCCGGGCAGCGCCATGCTCGCGCCGACGCCCTCGTCGAGGCGGCCGCGCCGGTGGAAGACGAGCTCGGAGCTGATCAGGTCGCAGCTGACGCTGTAGAACTGGCGCGGCAGCTCCTCGATCAGCCGGTCGCCGTAGATGCGCTCGCCCATCGAGCGCGCGCGCTCTCCCCGCACCAGGGCCACTAGCGGGAGGGTGTAGTCGCCGAGCGGGTTGCGCCCGGCGAACTCCGTCTCGCAGATCCGGCGGATCTCGTCCGGGCTGCGCCCCGAAGCGAACATCGCGCCGATCACGGCGCCCATGCTGCAGCCGGCGACGCGGTCGATCTCGAGGCCCGCGCGCGTCAGCTCGTCGAGAACGCCGATGTGCGCCAGGCCGCGAGCGCCGCCGCCGGAGAGGACGATCCCGAGTGAGCGCCCCGCGATCGCTCGTGCGATTGACGCGGTGCAGCCGCGCGGGCCGCCGTCGCCGATCAGCCGCCCACGGGTCGCGCGGAGCACGTCGAGCCAGGCGCTCAGCCGGCCATGCGCCTCGGCCTCGGCGCAGACGGGCTCACATCCAGTGAGCGACTCGGTTACGGCCGAGTCCGGCGCCCCGCTGACGAGCGCGAACGTGCGGTCGCCGTGGCGCAGGCAGAACTCCGTCCATGGATCCCCCGGCGGCCTCGCCGCCGCCAGCACGACGTGCTCGTGCTCGTGCTCGAGCCGATCGAGCAAAGGTCCGAAGCCGGTCGCGTCACTCCCCGCTCCCGCCGTGTCGATCAGCGCTGTGGGCGCCCAGCGGCCGAGCTCGCGCGTGATCGCATGGGCGAATCCCTCGGCGTCGAGTCCCGGGCGCGCCGGGACCACGCTGACGGTCGCAGGCCGCGGCGACATCGACGCGTCGAGACTGCGGCTGGCCTGTAGCTGCTCGCCGAGCGCGCGCAGCAGCTCGCGCGCGAACGCGTCCGATCGGATCAGCTCTCCGAACGCTTCACGGGTCAGCTTCAGGAGCTCGCTGTCGCGGCGCGCCCGGGCCGAGGCCGAGCGCGGCTTGCCCGTCAGCAGCGCGAGCTCGCCGAGCGCGGCGCCGCGGTCGAGCACCCGGATCACCAACTCCTCCGGCTGCTCGATCAGCACCTCGAGACGACCCGAGAGGACGACGTACATTGCGGCCGCCGGCTCGCCGGCGCGGAAGACCCACTCCCCGGCGGCTAGGCGAGAGCGCTCCGCATGGCCCAATAGCTCGCCACGCAGTTCCTCCGAGAGCCCGGCAAAGATCCTGACCGCCCCGAGCGGATCGTCGCGGACGGATTGCAGCGTCACCCTGCCGATCGTAACGCCGGCCCCTCGCCACCTGAGCGGCCGACGCCGAGCTCCCGCGACTACGAGAGCAGCGCAGCCGGGATGGCCTATGTCAGGGGACCGCAACGTAGTTGCTAGAACTCCGGCGCGATGGAGTCGGCGGGTGTTGCGCGGCCGCTCCCGGGCCTACGGCTCCTGTTTGCGGTCGCCAGCGTGCTCGTCGTCGGTGCCGGCGTAGAGCTGTTCATCTTCTCCGAGGGCACCGACGACTCCTTCGCCTGGACCATCGCCTCCCCGCTCACTGCGGCCGTCGACGGAGCGTTCTTCTTGGCCGCCGCCCT
>JACVRW010000089.1 GCA_014534235.1 Thermoleophilaceae bacterium
GCCCAGCTGCTCCAGCGCGCCGGCGTGCCGTTCGGCCTGATGCGCGAGCAGTGGTGCTGCGGTGGGCCGGCGGCCGAGATGGGCTACGTCGACCTCGCCCGCAAGCACGCCGAGCACAACGTCGCCGACTGGCGGGCGGTCGGGGCGAAGCGCATCATCGCCCCGGACCCGCACGACTACATCGCGTTCACCGAGGACTACCCGAAGTACTTCGGCGAGGAGTACGACTTCGAGATCGTCCTCGGGGTCGAGCTCGTCAACGACCTCGTCAAGGAGGGGCGCATCCAGCTCTCGCAGCCGGTGGAGCGCGTCGTCACCTACCACGACCCGTGCCGGCTCAACAAGCGCAAGGGTGTCCACGCGGCGCCGCGGGAGCTGCTGCGGGCCGTGCCCGGCATTACGTTCAGGGACGTGGACCACGTGACGCAGTGGTCGTACTGCTCGGGCGGCGGCGCGGGGCTGCCGGTCGAGAAGCCGGAGATCGCCGAGGAGATCAGCCGCCGGCGCGTGGCCCGCGCGCAGGAGCTCGAGGTCGACGCGCTGGTCAGCGCGTGCCCATGGTCCGAGCGGCCGCTGTCGCAGGCGGGGGCCGAGGCCGACGAGCCGCTCGAGGTCATGGACCTCTTCGAGCTCGTCGCCCAGTCGGCCGGGATCGAGGTCGGCGGGCACGCGCATGCGCCGGTGCAGGAGGCGCGGCCATGAGCGTCGCCTTCAAGAGCGCGGTCGACGACGGCGTCGTCGAGGAGCTGCGGGCGATCGTCGGCGACGACGACCGCGTGCTGCCCAACCTCAGCTCGCGTGTGAACCGAACCCGCGTGCCGGCGCCCTTCCCGGTGCACCGGTGGGCGGAGTACATGCCCGACGTGGCGATCCTGCCGCGCACGGCGGAGGAGGTCTCGGAGGTCGTCAAGCTCGCCAACCGGCTGCGCATCCCCGTCGTCCCCCGCGCCGGCGGGACGGGGCTCTCCGACGGCGCTGTGCCGCTCCGCGGCGGGATCGTCGTCGACGTCAAGCTGATGAACGAGATCCACGAGGTCGACCTCGCCGACCGCACGGTCACGGTCGGGCCCGGGATCAACATGCTGAAGCTGAACGAGGAGCTGAAGCGCCACGGCGTCTTCTATCCCGACGACCCGGCGTCGTACCCGTGCTCGCTCGTAGGCGGGCGGATCGGGACGGGCGGCTGGTCGCTGCTGGGCGCACGCTTCGGCCACACGCGCGACAACGTCGTGTCGATGGAGGTCGTGCTGCCGACGGGCGAGATCGTCGAGATCGGCGACGGCGGCGGCCGCAAGCTCCGCAAGTCCTCCACCGCGTTCAACCTGAAGCAGCTCTTCACCGGCCACCAGGGCACGCTCGGCATCTGCACCGAGGCGACGCTCGAGCTGGCGCCGCGCCCGGAGGTCGAGTTCGCCGCGTTCTTCGCCTTCGAGGACTACATGAGCGCCTGGGAGACGACCGGCGTGCTCACCAAGGCCGGCCTCGCCACGCTCGCCGGCGTCGTGCTCTTCGACGAGTGGAAGATCCGCTACCTGCGGCGCGACGACGAGGCGTACATCCCCCAGCCGGATTCGGTGCGCGCGGTCGTGGCGGTGGCGATGTACGGCAGCCGCGCCGAGGTCGAGCCGGCCTCCAGGGTCGTGATGAAGCTCGGCCGCAGCCGCGGCGGCAGGTATCTCGGCGACGAGATCTCGTCGGGCGACTGGGCCTCGCGGCACGACCGCTACGCGACGCCGCTGCACGGCCGCTCGAAGGAGGGGCAGGCCGTGATCATGTCCTGGCACTGCGAGGACGCCGCGCTCAACTACTCGGCGCTGCCGCAGGTTCGGGAGGAGTGGCACGCGATCGTGGCGCGCTACCGCGAGCGCTACGGCATCTTCGACGACTGGGGCATGTTCGCCTACACGAACGGCGCCCACAAGCCGTGGGCGGACTACCTGGTGGAGATAGACGTGGGGATCTGGGAGGAGCGTCTCGACGACGAGAACTGGGGCGGCTGGGTGAACTGCAAGCGCGAGATCTCGGAGGTGACGCTGAGGCACGGCGGATCCATCACGGCGTGCCACGGCGCCACCCGCGCGGGCGACGCCGAGCTCGTGCCGGACGAGATGGGCGGCGCCTGGCAGGTCGTCAAGTCGATCAAGCGCGCGCTCGACCCAAACAACGTGATGAACCCGGGCAAGCAGTCGCTCGACGAGGCCTACGAGGAGGGCCTCGCATGAGCATCTTCCGCCTGGGCGAGCAGAGACCGCCCGAGCCGCAGCCGATCACCGACGTGGTCGTGATGCGCTTCGAGCACGTCTACGAGGTGGACCCCGAGCTGATGGAGCTGACGGGCCAGCAGCAGGTGCCGGCCTGGGACACCAAGCGCATCGTCGACAGCCGCTGGGACCACCTCGACTGGATGCACGACCACTTCGCGGACGATGTGCTGCTCGCCGGCGAGGAGTCCGAGACGATGCCGCCGGAGGAGCGCGCGCTGCCGAGCGAGGAGGAGTCGGGCCCCCGCCCCAAGATGGAGGAGGACTGAATGCCGGCCTTCGAGCCGGCGGTGCGCTGAGGCGCCGGCGCGCGGCGCTCAGCGCGCCCGCCGGCGCCTTCACGTCGCTAAGGACCGGTCCTCACGTCCGTGGGCGCGGGTTCGCCGTCGGCTCGCGTGACCGCCGCCGGCTGCCCGGCCACGGCGGCTGCCGCCGGGGCCGGCTCCAGGTCGTGGACGACCTCCCACTCGCGAGCGTCGTAGCCCGCGACCTGGACGTCCTCGGAGACGCCGAGCCCGGTCGTCCGCTCGAGAACGAAGCTCATGACCCACCCGGTCAGGAGCCCGGCCGCGAGGCAGACCGCGAGGCCGATGGCCTGCCACAGCAGGTTTATCTCCGCGTTCTGGAACGCGTAGTCACCCTCCGTGACGCCGAAGTACCCGCCCTGCGGCGTGCCCCAGTTGAGCACGCCGGCGATCAGGATCCCGTAGGAGGCGACCCCGATGAACAGCGGAATCAGCTTGTGCTCGTCGATCTCGCGGCGCTGCAGCCACTCGTAGACGGCGTAGGCGACGAACGGCGCGGCCAGGGAGACGAGCAGCATCTCCCACGGCGCGTAGATGTCGAAGGCGGGCGATCCCGCCACGTAGCCGGCGAACGGGCCGAGCAGCGTGTAGATGTACTTCTTCGTCCTGTAGGCGATCAGCGCGCCGGTGAGGGCTCCGCCGGCCCATGCGAGGCCGAGGTTGTTGAACGCCACGCCGATGCCCGTATCGGTCATGTTGACGCCGACGAACAGCGCCTGCGGGTCGAAGAAGAAGCCGCAGGAGAGGATCACGAACGGGAGCCCGCCGATGATGAAGACGAGGCCGATCGCGGTGAGCCCCAGGTTGTACGACCGGTACTCACCCACCAAGGCGTGCGGCCGGAACATGCCTGGGCGCTCCCCGAGGCGCCGCACCAGGACGAGCGCCACCGCGCCCGCGAACACGTAGACGAACCCGGCCCCGAAGAAGTCGTGGTAGCCCGCGTTCGTGAGCGGGCCGGTGGAGCCCCAGGTCAGCCAGCTGAGCACCGAGGAAACGATGGCCGCGACGAACGAGATCGCGTAGTACGCGGCCGCCTTGATCCGCTCCGTCACGGCGAGGTGGATCAGCACGTTGATGATCCCCGCGAAGCACGCCAGGAAGAAGATGAAGATCTGCTGGTTGTTGAGGTTCGCCCCCATCCCGTCCGGGTTCGTGTCCTGCGCAAAGGCGCCGCTCAACGAGCCGCCGAGCCACCAGTCCTCTATGGCCTGCCAGTACGGGTTCGGGACGTCGAAGGCGACGTAGTACTGCCAGTTCCAGATCGCGAAGCCGATCAGGAAGTAGACGACGAACCCTATGAAGAACCCGATGACCTTCTGGATGACGGTGTCGAAGACGTTGACCCGCCTTACCCCGCCGATGTCCACAAGCAAGAGCCCCGCGAAGATCACGAGCGCTCCGACCGTGCCCGACGCGTAGACGATGTTCTGCGCGAGCGAGTCGGTAGTTACCTGGTCACGGAAGATCTGCCCCGCCTGAGCGAACAAAGTAGCTGTCACAGCCCCCTCCTCCCGGTCCTGTCGGCTCGGACCGGATCAATTTGTACATCAGGAACAGCGTCAAGTCCAGGGATCGGCCCGCTCGACGCGGCTCACCGGCCTACCTCGGGGCCCAAGGGTCGCCGAGAGAGGCGGAGGCCGCTCAGGTCCAGGGATAAGGACCGCTTGACGCAGCATGGAGCGCACCGCGCTCGAAGCGGTCCAGGCGGAAGCGGTCTTCCGCGAGGTAGTCCGGCTCTGCGTCGAGCTCGTGCTGGCTGGAGACGAGGACCTGCTGAAGACGCCCGGCGCGGTGCGGACCGTCTACGACCCTGCCCGCGGGACTGGCGGGATGCTCTCCGTCTGCGACGAACTCGTTCGCGAGCGCAACGACAAGGCGCAGCTCGTTCTTTTCGGCCAGGAACTCAACCCGGAGTCCTGGGCGGTCTGCCATGCCGAGATGCTCGTCAAGGGGCAGGACCCCGCCCGCATCGCCTCGGGCAGCACGCTCTCGGCCGACGGTGCCGCCGACCGGCGCTTTGCCCTGATGCTGGCGAACCCACCGTTCGGTGTCGATTGGTCAGATGACTACGAGGCCGTCAAGGCCGAGCACGAGCAACTCGGATCCGACGGGCGGTTCGGTGCCGGCTATCCGCGCAAGTCGGACGGCGCGATGCTGTTCCTGCAGACGATGCTCGCGAAGATGAAGTCGCCCGAGAAGAACGGCGACAGCCGCATCGCGATCATCTTCAATGCCTCGCCGCTCTTCACTGGCGGCCCGGGATCAGGTGAGAACGCGATCCGCGAGTGGATCCTCACGAACGACTGGCTCGAAGCGGTCGTCGCGCTGCCTGAGCAGATCTTCTACAACACGGGCCTCGCGACGTTCATCTGGGTCCTCAGCGCGCGAAAGGAGCCGCACCGCAAGAACAAAGTGCAGCTGATCGATGCCCGCGATCTCTGGGAGCCGATGCCGCGCAGCCTGGGGAACAAGCGCCGACGGCTGTCGCTTGACCACATCACCCAGGTGCTAGACCTCTGGCGAGACGTGAAGGAGGACGGGAAGCGCTCGAAAGTCCGCTCGACGACGTTCTTCGGGTATCGCCGCGCAACGCTGGAGCGCGCGCTTAGGCTGCGCTACCGCGCCGGCGAAGCAGCCGTTGAGGTCCTGCGCGAGCAGCCGGGCTACCAGAAGCTCGCTGAAACCGAACCCGAGCTGCAAGACACGCTCGTGGAGGCCCTCCGCGTGAAGGACGGCCTGAACACGACTGATCGCGCAGAGGCGGAAGCCGCGGTTGAGAGGGCCCTCGGCCCTCGGAAGCTGACGGCCACGACAAAGCGAATCGTCTGGGCCGCACTCTCGGTTCGCGACTCCCGAGCCCCAGCCGTCCCTCAGGCGAATGGGGAGCCGGAGCCCGATCCAGAACTCCGTGACGTCGAGCTAGTCCCACTCGATGACGACCTCGACGAGTACTTCGAGCGTGAGGTCGCGACCTTCGTCGATGACGCCTGGTTCAGCGATGGCGGTGAGACAAAGGTCGGCTGGGAGCTACCTGTCAGTCGACTCTTCTTCCGCTCGCGGCCGCCGCGCTCGCTCGAAGACATCGAAGGCGAACTCGCCACAATCGCGGCCGAAGTAGATGCGCTCCGGCCGAAGCTGGAGGATCAGCGCGCAGCGGTCCTCGCACACGCAGTTCGAGGCCGCCCACGCAACGCCCGTCTCGGCTTCGTCGGACGCTGGCTCTCGGGTGGCACCCCCGCCCGAGACGATCCGGCGAACTGGCTGCACGAGGTTCCGTGGGCGAGCTAGAAGGACCTGCACGTCGAGCGGCTCCTGCCTCGGCTTCGCTCAGCGGCTGCGCGGACAGCACCGAGGAGTACATCTCGCATGCGGCCGCGATCTCGGGCAGCCGCCTTGTGCCCGCCGGAACACCCGAGTTCCGCAGTTGTAGGCACGCGGAGAGCGGCGCAATCCGGCATCGGAGCGGGGTTGCGTGCCCTCTGGGCGCGTGCCGTGTGTCCACGCCGAGCGGCCGCTCAGGAGGGCTGGAGCGAGGTGACCGGCGGCGGTGGCTCGACCGCGAGGGCGGCCAGAGTCTCGCTCGCAGAGCCGGATGGCGGCGTCGTCTGCTCCACCGTGCCGGCGGCGTCCTGGAGCGTGACGAGCTTGATCCGCTCGAGCTCGGCCCGCATCTTTCGCCAGGACCTTGCGCTCTCGCGCTCGGCGATCCGGACCAAGAGCAGGGCCAGCCAGCAGATCAGGACGTGGGCGCGGATGCGCTCGTCGAGGCGGTGAAAGACGGGCCTGATCCGCAGCGTGCCCTTGAGCTCGCGGAAGCCGCGCTCGGCCTCGAGCAGGTTCTTGTAGCCGAGGGCGGCATCCTCGGCCGAGATCTCCGGGTCGGAGGTCTCCAGCAGGAACTTGCCATCGAGCTTCTCCTCGGCGGCGATGGCGGCCTTGTCGAGGCGGAGGCGACCGGCCGGGGTCTGGCGCAGGTAGCGCGAGTAGGAGGGGTGATCGCGCAGGGCGCACTCGGCGCGCAGGTGGGCGGTGCCCGCCTTGCCGGAGCGGGCCCGCAGGCGGTCGATCCGCTCGAGCTCCGCTTCGATCCGCTCCACCGCCCGCTCGCGGCGCGCTCTGTCCCCTGCCTCCTCCTCGGGGTTGTGGCAGACGATGAGGCGCCGTGTGGTGTCGCCGTCGCCGACCCGGACCTCCTTGACCCGCAGGTTGTCGCGCAGCTGTCGGTAGCGCCCGGGGCGCTGGAGGGCCGCCTCGCAGACCCGCTCGCCGGCCCGCATCCGCATCCCGCGATCCAGTGGCCGCCACCGCGCCTGAGACAGCGCAGGTTGTCCTCGCTTGCGATCCCGCGGTCGACGACCCAGATCGCCCGCCCCAGCCTCCACCCGGCGAGGCCTGACTTGACCTCCTCGATCACCGACCGGTCGGCGGTGTTGCCGGGGAAGGTCCAGACCCGCACCGGGATCCCGGTCCTGCTCACCGCCAGCCCGATCACGATCTGCGGTCGGTCGGGCCGGCGGTCGCGGGAGTGGCCGAAGCGGCGCAGCGGCTCGGCAGCCTCCCCGTCGGCCTCGTCCCCGTCCTCGATCTCGAAGTAGGTCGAGGTGGTGTCGAAGAACAGCAGGTCGACCTCGAGGTTGAGCAGGTCGGCGACCGAGAAGAAGACGGCCTCCCGGACCCCTCCCTCGGCGTCGGCGGAGGCGAGCACGTCCATCGCCCGGTAGGCGCGATCGTCGTCGAGCCCGGCGAGACCCGGGATCGCGGCGTCGTGGGTGGCCCACTCGGCGGCTCGGAGCTTCGAGGCCGCGGCGATCGCCCGGTTGGCGACCAGGGCGAACAGCAGCCGCTCGACGTCGTGGCGGTGGCGGCGACCGCGGAGCGCGTGCCAGATCGCCCGGTCGATCCCGAGCCGGCGCCAGAGCGCGTCGAGAGCCCAGGCCGCCCCGATCGGCCGCGCGTCCGTGGCGCGCAGCTCCCCGCCGGAGGCCTCCTCCAGCGCGCCGACCCCATCGGAGCGCTCCAGGTAGCGCCCGATCGAGCGCATCAGGCGCCGCAGGCCCTCGACGTCGAGCTCGTCCTCGCGGCCCAGGCTGAGCAGCACCTTGGCCTGGGTCACGCCGCCCACCCGGCGGTTGTGGGCGAGCTGCAGGTAGCCGACCACCGTCCCGTCCCGGCGCCGCCGCTGAGTCCGGCGTAGGTACATGCCCACATTGGAGCGTCTAGCAGATAGACCTGGTCCATCGACGTCTACCCGCGTGCCCAAGCCTGGAACACCCGCCTGCGGCGCATCAGGCTCTCGTAAGCCAAATCCGAGCCGAGATCAGGCCTCAGGTGCCCACAAACTGCGGAACTCGGGGAATACGACCTCGTTGGCGTCCCCGAGCCGCCGGGCAATCTCCAGGCGATGCCCGAGCCCGGCCGGCGGACGAGAGCTTGACTGCGGACGCGAAGCGAGCCGGCCGCGAACGTGGGGCCCGGCGGCCGCCGCCCTTCGATAACGCCGGCCGTCCGCGACGTGCGGGATCCCCCCGGGCGGGTCACCTCGCTCCGGTCACAACCCACTCGACGGCCACGGCGAGGTCGCTAATGGGTTTGTATCGGTCCCCCGCTATAGGAGAAGAGTCCTGGAAACAGGGCCTTTCTCTGGCGGGCGGACGGGCCTTGATCGGCACCTGACGGTCCAATGACGGTCCAATTTTCGCCGAACTTGCTCGATTGGACGGTCGCATGCTCGGCGGAAAGCCGCCGTGCTCGTCCGGGCCGCCACGTGCGAGCCTTGCGATGCAGGTCGGTACCGACAGAATTCGTCCCTGGGCCTCCTTCGATCCGGGATTCCAGTTTCGCCCGGGTATAGCGCCTAGCGTGCGCGCCGCCGCCGCGGCCCGCAGGCCGTTGCCGTCTTTAACGCACGCCGCGTCGCTCCGGGTTGCGGGGTGGCGGACGGCGAGTTCGACGACGTCGAGCTCGGTCGCGTCGTCCTGGTGGTCGGCTTCGATCTGGTCGAGTCCGGTGAGGATGCGGGTCAGGGACCGCTCGTCGCGCTCGAGCACCTCGACCAGCCGCAGGCTGCCCTGCCGCTCGGCGCGCTCGCGCAGCTCGCTGGTGTTCGCGAGCTGTTGCTGGTGGACCGGCCGGAACGACGGGTCGGTGAGGAAGTTGTCGCAGCTGAGGCAGGCGTTGGGGTGCGGCCAGGTCTGGACGAGCGGCAGGCCGCAGTAGCCGTTCGGGAGCGCCTGGCGGGCGCGGGCGATGCGCTCCTTCATCCAGGCCGCCTGCCCGAGCGGCCCCTCGGCCGGCAGCGCGACCCGCTCGCCGCGGATGTTGACCCGCTCGTGCCAGCGCGCGATCTCCCGCCGCAGCGTCTCGTCGTGAAGCTGGGCGTAGCGGGCCGTCATCTCGGGCGACGCGTGGTCGAGCACCTTCTGGATCACCGGCAGCGGCACCCCGTCGTTGACCATGCTGGTGCCGAGGTGGTGGCGGAACAGGTGCGGGTGCACCCAGGTCGCGAGCCGCCCCTCGCCATCGCGGATCTCGGCCTTGCGCACGTAGCGCTTGACGATCTGGCGGGTCATCGTGTGCGAGGGGTGATGGTTGGTTGCCGCCGCGCGAAGTCCCTCGCCTGCGCGCCGGGGGCGAGGGCAGCAGAAAGCCTCGCGGCGAAGCTTGACGTTGCGGTAGCGCAGGTAGGTGTGGCCGTCGGTGCCGATCTCGAGCGCGTCGCGCGCAAGCGTCACGACGCTCGACACCCGCAGGCCCGGTGTAGGCGAGCAGCAGCACCACCGTGCGGTGCTGCTCCAACGGCAGCAGCGCCAGGTTGGCGGGGTCGACGAACTGGTCGAAGATGCACCGCTCCAGCCGCCGCGGGAGCCGGTAGCCCGCGAGCGGGATCTCGCCGGCGTGGATTACCGCGCCGGGCGGCAGCCCGGCAAGCCGTCCTCGCGCTGCTCCTCGAGGAACATCCGCAGCCTCGACTCCCGCATACTCTTGGTGCCCGCCGCCAGGTCGCAGGTTCGGACCCCGAGCATGTAGTCCTCGAGCACGGCGCGGGTGATCGCGGCCGGCGAGCCGGCCCCGGGTTCCCGCTCAGCCAGCCAGCCGCTGAACGCTTGTAGGTGCGACAGGTAGTCGCTCGTCTGCGGCGTCGTCGATCTCAGCAGCCGTGCCCTGGCCCAGCGCTTGGCGGCATCGCGCAGCCACGCCTGGACCAGGCCCTCGAAGTGCAGGATCCCGCCGCCGCCGGGCACGCTCGCGACCTCGCCGTGCGGCAGCTCGCGCGGATGCCACTGGTCGCGCGCCCACAGCTCCTCCCAGCCGCGCGGCGACCGGCCGCCCTCCAGCACACGCAGCGCCGCAGCCGTCACGCGACCAGATCCGCCACCCGGTCGAGCACCCCGCGCTCCGCCAGCGCCGTGCGTAGGTCCTCGGCGGTCGGATGCGTGTAGATCCGTGCCGACTGCGGCGAGCGGTGGGTCAGCACCGTGCCGATCACTTCCAGCGCCACCCCGTCGCGATAGGCCAAGGTCGCGTAGGTGTGGCGGAACTGGTGGGCGGTGAAGTGAAAGCCGACCCGCCGCCGGGTGCGCCGCACGAGCTTGTTGACCGCCGCATAGCTCAGCGGCCGGCCGATCTCGCCCTCCTACAGGTTCACGAACACGAAGTCCGAGTCGAGCCCGCCGTACTCCTCGTGCACGTAGTCCGACCACAGCCGGATCAGCTCGCCCGGCACCGGCACCGACCCGCGCGCGCCGCCCTTGCTGCGCGCTCGCGCGCGGCCGCCCATCGAGATGTCCGGGGAACTCGCGCTCGAGCTGCTTACAGACGGCGCCGATCGTCAGCGCCTTCTCCTTGCGCGGCCTGGGCACGATCTCGATCCGCCGCTCCCAGGCCACCACGTCCTCATGGCGGAGCCCCAGCGCCTGCCCGATCCGCATCCCGGTGCTCGCCAACAGCGCAAACAGAAACCGGTCGCGTAGCCGCCGCTGGGCGTCGATCACCGCCGCCACCTGCTCGAGGCTGAGCGTCCGCGGCAACCGCTGCTGCTCGGGCAACCTGACCGCCCGCCCCCGCGGCGCCGCCGGCGCGATCCCGTGCAGGAACGACTTGTAGCCGCCGCGGCCGGTCCGGGTCTGGACCACCAGCTCGCGCGCCAGCGAGTTTCCACGCCGCCCCTGAAACTCGTAGAAGCCGACCACCGCCGTCAGTATCCGGTTCACCGTCCGCGCCGATCGCCGCGCCGCCAGCTCGCTCAGCACGACCACGTTCTCCGCCGGCCGCCGCGCCCATGCCGCGAACTCGCCCAGCTCCGCCACCGTCACCGCCTCCCACGCCGAGCCGCGCGAGCCCAGAAACGACCAGAACAGCCTCAAATCGCGCGCATAGGCCTCGACCGTGTTCGGCGGGCGCTCGATCTCTGTCAACCACGCCAAGAACTCGTCGACCACCGCAACCGGCCGACGGTCCGGCCCACCACCGTCCACGACTCGACTCCGCTCGAGGGCATGCGCACACGACGCACATCGAACCCGCGCTCATCGGACCCGTTGACGTCGCTGACGGTCACGACGCGGCGACCGTATGCCGCCCGCCGGACAGACCCACCGGGGGCTCCCCGACCACAGCCACCCTCGCACCCGGCCGGCCGCCTCGCCTCGCCTACGGCTCGGCTCCGCGGCCAGCCGGCCGAGACCCCAAAGTCACCCACGCCTCAACATCGATGACACCGCTCCACATATCGCGTCCACGACATCGGCGAAACCCGTCTCCGATGACATCGCTGACGCCGACCCGGTGGCTCCACATAGTGTGGAAAGGCAGCGCTCTCGTCTCCTGTCCTTCCATCCCGGCCAGACGAGCTTGGACATCCCATGGTCGCTGTGGTGCCGTCATTCCAGTACCCACGTCGCCTGGGTGACGACGCCTTCTGCCGGGCGTGATCGCCGGACACTACGGCGAGCAGTTCGGAGTACAGGGCGCCGTCCTCAGCGGCTTCGCGGGTACGCGGGAAGTCCTGGCCGGCGAGCTGCTATACGCGCGTGCGCGCGTGTATGCCCTGTAGGACCGACCCCGTACGGGGGCCGCCCACGGTCTGCAGCCGCTCCGGGTTGTCCTCCACCCTGCAAACCCCGCGCACGGGCCGCTCCAGGCGGCGCCCGGCGGCTAACCGCTCAGCCTTGCCCGCCCCGCGTTAATTCCCCGAGCGGTCCGAAAAATCGCCCTGAGGGTCCGAAAAATCGCCCTGAGGGTCCGAAAAATCGCCTGCGGGCGTCGGAAAAAAGGAATGGCTTCGGGGCGCTATTGCGCTCTAGCAAGCGGCTTCGAGAGCCTCTCCGGGGCGCGGCGGCGCGGTGACAGTGAAACCCAGGCCGTTCCGAGATTTCCACAGACGAACCGCGGACGCGCTACGGTGGCCTCTCTTCCGCTTGCGCATTCGCGCCTCCCCGACCCCGGGTTCTGCTCTTTCCCTCTCGTCTCGCCCACGCAGTCACATCGGGGTCTTCTGCCCCGTGGGCCTGGTCTTCGTTGTCGTCGCGGAAGACCGAGCGTGGAGCTCCAATCCGAGCCCTCGCAGAGAGCCTTTCCGGTGTGCGGCGAAGAGTGAGCGAGACGGGCTGGGAGGAAGCCGAGCCTTTGGCGCCGGCTGGGCCGTTGCCGTGGGTTGTGGCGCTGGTGGTAAGCGGCGGTGGCGGCGTTGGCGCTCCTGGCGGCATTGGCGGGCTCGGCACTGGGCGGCCCGGTGGAGCCGGTGTCGGCCTCGCCGGGCGACGTGGCGTCCCTGGCCGAGTTGATCGGCATGGTGGGCGCGCCACGCGGCTGCGGGGTCGCGGCGTGGCGGTGGGCGAGCGGGCTGCTCCGGGTGGGCACGGATCGAGGCGGGCGCTTGACGCCGGCGGAGGAGCTGCGGCCAGACCCAGCCGCCAAACGGAGGAGGGCAGAACCTCGGGTCGCCTGAGGCGGCCGGCCATGGGGCGCGAGCGAGCCC
>JACVRW010000044.1 GCA_014534235.1 Thermoleophilaceae bacterium
ACAGGATGTAGCTCCACTGAGCCTCATCCAGAACGAACAGGCGGCCTTTGGGCGTGGTTGCTTGAAGGGCGGGGGCAATGGGAGGCTAACCGGGGCGCATGACACTACCGGGATCCGGCGGATAGAGCGGCCAGCCGGCCTGAAGCTTGCGGTCGCTCGACCCAGTTGTGGATCGTCGCCCTGCTGACGCCGAGGACCTCGGCTAGCTGGCTCGGCCTGGCACCCCGCTCGTAGAGCCGCCGCACCAGCTCGCGCGTGTCCCGTTCCACCTCGGCGCATCCGGCGCGCGCCGGGCGCCCTCGGCCGCGGCAAAGACTGGGGGAAACATTGGGGTTTCCCTAGTGCGGATTAGAAGACTCCATGCTTGGGTGTGGTGTCGGCCCGGGGCCGCGGCGGCAGGCGAGAGGGAGCAGCGATGAAGAACCAACTACGTGACGAGGCCAAAACTGCCAGACAGGGGACGCGAAGGAGGTGGAGAAGCTTCGATGGAGTGCGTCCACGGGTGCGACGGCGGATAGCAGTGATGTGCCTCCTTTCCGCCCTGCTGGGAGCCGGTGGGGCTGCGGCCATTGCGGGTTTGACCTCGGTCGGCGCACAGCAGCGCTCGGGGCAAGCCGAGTCAGAAGGCGCTTCGGGCGGGCTTCTGTTCGTCCAGAACGCTCGCGGCGGTCGCCTCGTCCAAGTCAAGGGCAGGAAGTATCGGCTCCTTCTGCGCGGGGTCGACGACCACGCCCTCTACTTCACCGACCGGCCGAAGCGGATCGCCGGGACCCTTACCGTGCGGGAGCTCCTGAAGGCGCTCGGGTTCCACACCGGTACGCCGCACCCGAACGCGGTCCTAAACGTGTTCACGCGCAGGGGGCAGGATGCGCTCCCGATCGAGCTCATGAACCCCCGCTACCGCCGGGCCAAGAATAGCCTGGCGTTCACCGTCCGGAAGCTGCCCTCCAGCGCGGAGCCAGTTCGCGGCGTCACGCCTCGTCACAGGGCGCTCGATCGCTTCGGCAACCGGCTCGACCGATCGGTGGCACGCCGCTTCGGCCGAACAGCCCTGTTCATCGACGACGGCGGGCACACCTGCGAGTTCTATCTGAATAACGACTCCGGCACTACCCTAAACCTGCATGACTACGGCGCCTGGGACACCGATACTTGGCACGACCGGCCCTCGGGGTTTGGCCCCGGGGTGATGCACTGGGAGTCGGATGGTGGATTTTTCCGCGGCTGCAGCAATTGGGTCACTTTCTCCACCGATAGCGGCGCGATGTTCACGATCCGCACGTACGACCCGTGGGACGGACCTAACATGGTTAAATGCGAGGCATGGGGCAATGTCCAGACGTACTACTGCAGCGGTCACGAGAAGGACAGTTGGAACTCCGACAATCTAGTTGGCATCGGCGCGGTCTGTTCTAATACACAGCGCGTCTGCGAAGACCCCGCACGAGCGACAATAGCGAGTGGCGCGCGGCCGGCTAGTGACGCCGAGGAGTAACGGCACACAGTGCCAGCGCAGGAGGGCTCCACGCCAAGCTTCTCGCTCGGTCTACGCTCCGCCGATGGAGAGCGCGGACCAAACCGCCGCGTCGGGAAGGTCGTCGCCTACCCGCCTTTGTCGGAGATGAGTGACCCACAGCGACGGGAGTTCCACGAGGTGCTACCCGAGGCTGGCACCTTTGACGATCTGCCGGGCGAGTGGCAGGCGGCGATCCCGAAGGCAGGGCACAACCGGCCCAACCTGCGGATCGTCGGCCGCCACTTATTCGACGGGTTACTAGTCCGCCCGCCGCCTTCAGGGCCTTTGGCGCGCTTGACCTGCGGCTAGTACAGGGGGTGTTGCCGACCGTACCTATGGCGTCCGGCGGGACGCCTTGCAGTACCAGGTGGACGCGGTTTCGCCGCCTCACGGTCGGCCAATGACACTTCTTGACCTTCTTTGCCCGAGCCGGGCCAGCACGGGTCGCTACGCCCAAGCTTTCCCTGCGCTTCCATCGAGTACGATTAACCAAAGCCGCTCACAGACGACCATCAACTTCTCTCCATTCCTGAAGTTGCACTGAGCCTAGGATTCAGCGACCCCACCGTCCGCAGACTTATCCGGCAAGGTGTCATCCCCGCTGGTCAGGTTGGGGGACCAGGCCCACTTGAGTTCACCGAAGTCACTTGACTCGCTTGCTCGAGGCGCGTCCTAAAGGGCAAGCGGCATGACCAAGCGGGTCGATCCCACTCAAGGAGACCAGGAGCTGGCTGAGGCAACATTGCCGCCATGCACCGCGAGCCGCGGCTGACGCCGCATGAGGTGGCCTACCGAGCAGCATCCCGATGTTCTGCTGCAGGAAGACAACGCGCTCAGGCGGCTCTTGCCACCCAGAAACCGCTGGCCCGAGCTCGCCCGCTTCGACGAGCGCGCCCCGCGAGTTCGACGAGCGGGGCGCGCGGCTCGGCGAGGAGAGCTCCGGAAGCTGGACGAGGAGCTTCACCTCGCCGAGACACGCGACGCTGAGGCCCACGCCCAATGGCTGCTCGAGCAGCGGGGCGAGAAGCCCGAGCCACGGAAGCCAAAGCTTCAGGAGGAGGGGGAACGGCTACTGCGAGAGATTGCCGCAGTACACGCCGCCACCGCCAAAGTGCTGAGGGACAAGGAGTCGTTTGTCCAGGTCCACCGAGACCGCTTGGTGCGCGACGTCGATAAGGCCGCGGCTGATGCGAAGGAACGCTGCGAGCGCGCCATCGCCGAGGCAGAACAGGCACGACAGGCAGTCGTCGAGCTGCGCTCGACCAGCATTTGCGCGCAGCTGTTCCCCGAGGCCCGCGAGTCGGATCTCGTGCTTCGCGACAGCATTGCCGGTGGGGAACGCAAGTGGCTAGCTCCGTTGGGTGTGACGCAGGAGGTCAAGCCGGCCAACACCTTCAACCTCTTGCGCGAAGACGCGGCCTGGCTCGTCGAGGCGATTCCGGACAGCCAGACGGCGCGGGACAAGCTGCTCGGGCCGAAGGAGGCCAAGGCGGTCTGGGAGCAGACGGAGGAAGGGCAGGCTTGGAAGCAGGAGCAGGCCCGACAGAAGCGTGAGCGGATCGCACGGGTCAGCAGGTGGGGGACGCGATGGGGCGACTAGCGGTTGGTCCGGTTGAGCGCTATCACCGCAGGCCCCGACGGGACAAGCGCACCTACCCGCCGATACGGAAACGTTGCTCGGCGCTGCGATGTCCGACAGGCTGGGAGCGGCTCGAGGATTCGCCGGACTGCGCACACTGCCACCAGCTGATGCTTGACCGAGGTGGCGAGCTCCGGGCGCGGAACGACTTGAGGGTCACCTCCTCAAGGGGTACGGATGGGCTGCGTGCCTCCGCCACTGACCACGGCGGCGGCCAGCCCATCCCGACTAACAGGAATGGTCAGAGGCCTCCTAAGCCTCTCCAACGGTCAAGGGGTACCCTAGGGCATGGTTGTAGCCCTCGAAGACCGTTACAGAGCCTCGCACAGGCCGCTGACGGGGGACCAGTTTTTAGAGACAGCGCTCGACCCCCTGAGCCCTCGACAAATTTCCCTCCCTGAGGCTGGAAAGCCGCTACAGGTCTAAGGAAGATGCCTGGTCCCCGTTGGAAGTATGGAAGTAGCCACAAGAAGCTCACGGAGCGCTATGCGCGGGACGTGCAGGCAGGCCGGGCTGTCTGGTGCGCTGTGGACTGCCGATCCACCCGTACGAGCCGTGGCATCTCGGCCGTGATGACGCCGGCAGGCATGCCGTTCCCGAGCATCGGCGGTGCAATACGCGCGACGGGGGTAGAAAGAGGGCGGCGCAGCTGTATGGCAAGGCCTACACCCGTGAGCCTGCGACGGACGACCGCTTCGATGGCCTGCCAGACCCCGATCCAGAGAACGGGGTTCTTCGCTGGTCCAGACATTGAGCTGGCGGCTTCAACCCGCGCTGCCCTGATTGCAGACGGCTAGGGCACACGTGTCCGGCAGCCGAGACTTAACGTATGGCGGCAGTCAACCGCCTCCGGAATCCTGCGGAACGTCCAGCTCACCGGCAAGGTCGAGTACGACGACGAGGTCTTCGACGCGAGCCACGAGCCGATCGTTGACGAGGAAACATTCGCGAGGGCTCGGGCGCTGCTCGAGAGCCATGTCAGTCGCCGCGGGCGGCGCCCCAACGGCCGTCACCTCTTCCGCGGCGGAAAGCGCGACGTTGACGGCGGCTGCGTCGACCGGCGGCCACTCGCCCAGCACCCGTAGGCCATCGGGCCGGGGGCGCAACCCCGTCCACCAAGACGTACCAGAGCCTTTCCGCTGCTCGCCCGCGATTAACCCGTGACCCTCCAAGCGTGCGAGCGCGTCGTCGACCTGATCGTCCGTGAGCGCCGAGCGAGTTCGGAGGATGACCCTCCTCGCACCAGGTCTAGCTGGTCACGCCCCGACGCGAGCACCCAGCGGAGCACCGGCAGCTCAAGCTGCTCCCATGTGAGCGGCTCTGGCATCCGCGCAAACCGTACGCGCTCGGCGCGGGACGAGTCGAGTCTCGGGGCGACTTCCCGCGCACACCGCACGGATGGCGCGAGCACAAGGCGCTGGCGGTGAGCATCCGCTGGGACGGCGCCCAGCAGGTACCGTTCTGGTTGTACGTAAAGTACCGTGAGCCGCACCGCGCCGCCGGCCGGACAGCTTGCCCCGGCGGCGCGCATGGTTCCGGCCGTCTACGCCGGCCGCCCGTCCGGCACTATCACCCCGCGGCCGTGGATCTGGCCCGCCATGAAGTCGTCGATCGCCTCGTTGATCTGGTCGAGCCCATAGGTCTGCGCTCGGAGCTCGACCTTGCCCTGTGCGGCGAGTTCCATCAGCTCGAGCAGCTCCACGTAGTTGCCGACCAGGCTCCCGATCACCTCGATCTCGTTGAAGATCACGTCGATCGCGGCGAGGTCCACGCGGCCCCCGTAGCCCACCACGTAGTAGCGGCCGCCCTGGACGAGCATCGGCGGGCCCTGCTCGGTCGTGCCGTGCTCGGCCACGAAGTCGATGACGGCGTCCACGCCGCGGCCGTCGCTCAGCTCCTTGACCTTCTCCACGACGTTGTCGTCCGACTTGACCAGCTCGTCCGCGCCGAGCTCGCCGGCCAGCCGAAGCGATTCGTCCGACGTGTCGACGGCGATGATCGTGGTCGGGCAGAGTGCGCGCAGCACCTGCACGCCCACGTGCCCCAGTCCGCCGACCCCGATAACGACGCAGCGCGATCCCGGGTCGAGACGACTCGCCGCCTTCTTCGCGGCCCTGTAGGCGGTGATCCCGGCGTCCGCGAACGGGGCGACGTCCTTCGGGTCGAGGCGCTCGTCGAGCTTGATCAGCGAGCGCTCCGACGTGCGCAGGAAGTTCGCGAATCCGCCTTCGCCGTTGAGACCGGGAAACAGGCTGTTCTCGCAGTACATGTCCTCGCCCCGCCGGCATCCCAGGCACACGCCGCAGGTCATGAGCGGGTGGACGATGACCGCGTCGCCGGGCGCGACGCTTCGGACGCCGTCCCCGACCTCCTCGACCCACCCCGCGTTCTCGTGGCCCAGGGTATAGGGCAGCTCCGGCTCGGCGATGTCCTTCCAGATCCCCTCGATGATGTGCAAGTCCGTGCGGCACAGGCCGGCGCCACCGATCCGCACGATGACGTCGCGGGGGTCCTGCAGGTCCGGCTCCGGCACGTCGTCGAGGTGGAGGTGGTCCTCCTCGTAGCTGTGCAGCCGCGCCGCCTTCATCGAGATACCTCCCCGTACCTAGTCGCCAACAGGCCGCGGCAGAACGCCGCGTTTCCCTCGATCGACACCCGCATCAGCCGCGCGCGCCGGAGGTGCGCGGCCGCCGCCTCGCCACTGACGGGGCGCCCGGCCGCGTCGGTCAGGGCGGGGGCCCGCGGCGAGCAGTCGAGGCCGAGCTCGGCGCGCGCGGCGAGGTACGTACGGACGTCGTCCGTGTCCGGCAGGTCGCCGATGTGCAGGCGAGCCAGGTCCTCGTCCGGAAGGCCGAGCGGGCGCAGCGCCCGCTCCTGGCGCGCCAGGAGCGCCTTGCGCCGGAACAGGTCACGCAGGTCCCCCAGCCGCCCGTCCGGAGCGGCGCCGAACACCTCGCCGAAGGCCCGGCCGGCGCCGACGCCGGTCGAGACCTCCTCGGCCGCGTGGTGGTCCACGAGCGCGACCTCCACGTCCGCCACCCGCGGGTCGACGAGCAGCGCAGCACGCGCGTCCTCGACCATCATCCACGAGAAGTTCGGCGCGCACCAGTAGGTGGGTAGTCGGAGCTCCACCCGGACGCGCGCCCTGGCCGCCGCGTCCTGAGGATGACCCGCGGCTTCGATGCGTATCCGCTGTACGAACCCGAGCTCGACTATCGACTGGTCGAGCTCGGGGTCGAGCACCCCGGCCAGGGCATCGCGCACATCCGCCTCGCGTAGCCGCGGGGCGGCTGCCCGGCCGGCGGACGCGAGCCCGCCGCTCACGACGTCGGCACGGCCGGCTTCTCGGTCACCTCGGGTCCGGTCTCGGCGGGCTCACGCTCCCGGAGATCCTCCGGCACCGCGATGTCGTACAGCCGGGCGGCGTTCAATCCGAGGATCTTGCGCTTGATGGACGGGGTCAGCTGGCCGTACTCGTCGGTCATGTCGTCCGGGATCTGAAAGTCGACGAACTGCTCAACCAGCCACTTCGGGTGCCAGATCGCGTAGTCGCTCGCCCAGGTGATGCGGTCCTCGCCGAGCCAGTAGAGGAGCTCCCCGATCGCCTTGCCGAACCAGCGCGGCCGCGTATGGATGAAGGGCGCCACGACCGCCAGCCCGCCCCACACGTTCGGCTCCTGCACCCCGATCCAGCAGAAGTCCTCGAGCCGCGGTACGCCGCAGTGCTCGACGATGAAGGTCAACTCCGGGAAGCTCGTGGCGGCGTCGTCGACGTCGCTCACGTCGAACGCGTCCCGGGTTAGCGGCCAGATCGTCGGCCCCTTGTGCACATGGACGTTCGTCACGCCGAGCTCCCGGCACTTGTCCAGGTAGCGCTCGGCCCAGGGGTCGGTCAGCTTCCAGCCGCGCGAGTCGCCGCGCCACTCTGCCGTGTAGAGCTTCACCCCCTTGATGTCCCACTTCTCGACCTTCTCCTCGAGCTTCTCGAGGCCCGCCTCGCCGTCGCGCGGGTCCCACGAGGTGTTGAGGATGAACCGGTCGGGGTGCTTCTCCTTCAGGATGGCGTCCCGCTCCGTGGTGTTGAAGCCCCGCCTGTAGAAGTCCGTCAGGTACGTCGGGAGGAAGATGGCGACGTCGACGTATCCCTCGTCGAAGAGGTCGCGCATCATGTCCTCCTCGGAGTAGAGGCGGAACTTCTCGATCGGCCAGACCCACTCCTCGGGGCTCAGGTTGCGGTGGTAGTCGTAGAAGCAGTTGATGAAGCCCTCGCCGTACTTGTTCGCCCAGTTCTCGGGGCTCGCGTCCCAGTAGTGGACGTGGGTGTCTACGACGAAGTACTGCTCGCCATCGGGGGCGCGGTACATGGTCCTCCTCCCAGGGTCGGCCGGCCCGCCGCTCGGAGAAGGCCCGAGGCAACCGCCGCCCGAGCCGCGGAACCGCTCACTCCGCTTGAAACGAACTTTACGCCAGCGGATGAAGCCGCGCACGCCGGTTGTGGGAACCTTGCGATGACGAACCGCACCCCGACACGAGAGACGCCACGTCGAGCACTCGTCCGGCTCCGGATGAGGCTGTGGCCGATCCTGCAGACCGCGGTGGCCGCGGTGGCCGCCTGGTATCTCGCGAAGCTCGTGGTCGGCACCGAACGGCCGGTCTTCGCCTCGATCGCCGCAGTGATCTCCCTGGGCGCCACGTATGGGGGCCGGGACGAGCGAACGGTCGACCTCATCGGGGGCGTGGTGGTCGGGATCACCGTCGCCGACCTCCTGATTAGGGTGATCGGCACCGGGCCGCTCCAGATCGGGGTGCTCGTGGTGCTGGCGATGTCGGCGGCCGTGCTGCTCCACGGAGGGCCCGTGCTGGTGACCGAAGCGGCGGTGTCGGCCACCCTGCTCGCCTCGCTCGAGCCGGCGCCCACCGGGCTCTCCGCAGACCGCCTGCTCGAGGCCTTGGCGGGCGGCGGCGTCGCGCTCGCGATCAGCTCGCTCGTCTTCCCGCTCGACCCGCAGCTCCACGTCGGCCGCGCCGCGCAGACGGTATTCGGCGACCTCGGTCGAGTGCTCGAGCGGCTCGCGGCGGCGCTCGAGGCGGGGGACAGGCGGCAGGCGGAGGCCGCCCTCGCGGCGGCACGAAGCCTGGACGGGCCGGTCCGGGAGCTCGAGGATGCGCTTCGCACCGGGCGGGAGACCGCTCGTTGGTCGCCCGTGCGACGCCCCGTCCTCGTGGAGCTCGACCGGTACGCCCGTGGCGCCCAGCACATCGACTACGCCGTGCGGAACACGCGAGTCCTCGCTCGCCACGTCCTGCGCTTCCTGCGGGCCGAGCGGCAGGCGCCCGAGGAGCTCCCCGATGCGGTCAGGGAGCTGGCTCTGGCGGTCTGGGCGCTCGCCGTCGAGTTCGATGACCCGAGCCGCACCACCGAGCTGCGGCGCCACGTTTCGCGCGCCACGGCGCGGGCCCTGGAGGCGCACGAGCATGCGGGGAGCGATCTCGCTTTGGCCGAGATCGTCGTCCAGGTGCGGTCGACCGCCATCGACCTACTTCGCGCTTCCGAGGTTGCCACGGCCCAGGAGGGCGAAGGCGAGGACGTCTCGACGGAGGAGCTGTTGCTCCGGCTGACGGAGCCCACGGGCGGGAGCCGAGAGGCGGCCTAACCCCGCGCCGTCGCGCCGGTTTGCGAGGATCCCGCCGCATGGAGGTCGTTCTCGTCCGCCACGGCGAGACGGAGTGGAGCAGGGACCTGCGGCACACGGGGCGGACCGACGTTCCGCTCACGGACCGCGGCCGCGAGGAGGCCGAGCGGCTTCGAGCCGGGCTCGCCGGGCGCCGCTTCGCGCACGTGTTCACGAGCCCGCTCCAGCGCGCCGCGGAGACGTGCCGGCTCGCCGGCCTCGGGGAGACGGCCGAGACCACCGACGCCCTGCTCGAGTGGGACTACGGCGAGTACGAGGGGATCACCACGAAGCAGATCCGCGAGACGCGCCCCGGGTGGTTCCTCTGGCGCGACGGGTGTCCGGGCGGGGAGACGGCGGGGGAGGTGGGCGCCCGAGTGGACCCGCTCGTCGAGGAGCTGGCGGGCCAGGACGGCGATGCTGCGTTGTTCTCGCACGGCCACGTGCTGCGCGTGCTGACGGCGCGCTGGCTCGCCCTCCAGCCGGAGTCGGGGGCGCTGTTCGCTCTCGGGACCGCGACGCTCTCGATCCTCGGCTACGAACGTGAGGTGCGGGTGATCAGGCGCTGGAATGCGCCCGTCGCTTAGCGGGGCGCCGCCGGTCCCAGCGCGAACCGGGCTTGGCGGGGCGGACGGCCCCGATCAGGCCTACCAGCGGCACGAACAGCCCCACGATCCCCATGAACACCTTTCCCTTCAGGATGCACACGATCGCGAGACCGACCCCAAAGAGCTGCCAGGGAAGCAGGAACAGCGTCGTCTCATAGCCTTCGAGCTGCTCGCCCCCGATGCCGAGCAGCACCAGAACGGCCTCGTGGACGGCGATCCAGAACTGCACGCCGAGGACCGCAATGACGAGGAGGCAGCTCGCGACGACGACAGCATCGATCGACTGGCGGCCCTTCTCCGTCCAGTAGACGTCCTGGAGGTTCAGCCAGAGCGCGAACTCGTCGAGCGTCAGCCCCATGCCGATCCCGAAGGCGATCGCCACGAGCTCGATCCACGGGCTCCCCAGATCGTAGGAGATGCCGATGTAGCCCATCGACAGCAGCAGCAGGATCCCCCAAACCAGGTGGTGGACGTGCGTCCCGCCCTTCGTCTGCACATTGCCCGGCCACCAGCTGACCTGCGCTCGGATCATGTGTGCGCTCGTGCGTATGAACGCCCAGGAGAGGAGAAAGGCGGCCAGGATCAGGAAGTGGTACTCCTTGCCGGCCTCCTCGATGTGCGTCTGGTACGCGAGCTCGATGTCCGCGAACAGGCGATCCACCCAGGGCGATCGTAACCTGCCCGCGCCGGAGTACCGGCGCCACGTCCCCGAGGCGATGGCTCAGCGCAGGGCGCGCCTCCACGGGAAGGCGCCGGCGGGCGCGACTTGTCACCGGGTCGTGACGAAGCGGTGAAGCGGCTGTGAAGGGAGTACGCTCACGTTCATGAGGGTCATCGACTGCGATTGCGGGGCGACGCTCCAGGCGGCGAACGACGACGACCTCGTCAAGGCGGCGCGCGAGCATGTCGACGAGGCGCACCCAGACATGCAGCTCACGGACGAGCAGGTACGCGACCTCGTGGCACGGAGGGCCTACGAGGCCTCAGACGCCTAGCGCGACGGCTGAGAACCGCTAGTCGCCGCGCTCGAGCGGCTCTCCGAGGCGATCCCAAAGCGGCACGCCGCCGTCCACCACGTGGATGACCTGGCGGGCGCCGTAGGCGGAGAGCAGGCTTGCCGCGGTCGCGCTTCGTTGTCCCGACGCGCAGATGACGGCCGCCGGGCGATCCGGGTCAAGGCCGTCGGGCAGCGAGTCGATGTCGTGGTACGGGACGTGGAGCGAGCCGGGGATGTGCCCGCTGCGCCATTCCGAGCGCTCGCGCACGTCGATGATCTGGACGCCGTCCTGCCGCTCCGCGAGCTGCTGCACGGTCCAGCGATCGATGCTGTCCACCTCCCGCCGCTCGGCGCGCCAGCTCGTCATGCCGCCGGCGAGGAAGCCGCCCAGCCTGCGGATGCCCACTGCGGTCGCCAGCCGCCCCGCCACGCGGGCGTCCTCGTCGTCGCGACCCACCAGCACTATCTCCTGCTCCCGGTCCGCCACCCACGCGAGCTTGGTGCCGAAGCCCTGGCGCAGCATCGTGATGCAGACCGAGCCTGGGATGTGGGCCTCGTCGAACTGGAGGTCGGTGCGCACGTCCACGATCAGCGCCCCCTCGGCGCGGCGCAGCTCGACCTGCCTCGGGGTCAGCGGGAGCAGTTCGACGCCGGAGGCGAGGAGAGGACCCTTGTTCAGCTCGACGATCGCCTGAAAGTTCGGTGGCTGCGGGCCGAGGCTCGACACGGTCCGCTCGACGAACCCGTCCTCGTCCAGCTCGCCGAGCAGCGGGTTGTGGCGGCGCTCGTAGCCGATCGTCGAAGAGACCTTCATGTCCATGCCGGGTCCGCCGCATAGCGAGCCGCCCAGGTGGCCGGTCCAGACCTCGCTCTCTGCCGGCAGCGAGAGCAGGCGCTCGTGGAGGCTCCGGTAGATCCCGCGGGCGCCCTCCTCCTTGTCGACGGCCAGGTCGGGGCGGGCAACGTCGCCGACGAACAGGCTGTCGCCCGTCAGCACGGCCCAGGGCTCCTCGCCGCGGGACGCGTCCACGAGCGCGAAGGCCGTGTGCTCGGGGCGGTGGCCGGGGGTGTGGAGCGCACGGATCGTGAGCGAGCCGAGGCGGAGCGCGAAGCCGTCGTCGAACGGCTCGTGCTCGTACTCGGCGTTCGCGAGTCGATGGACGTGCAACACGGCGCCGGTGGCGGCGGCAAGGCGCCCGTGCCCGGAGACATGGTCGGCGTGGTTGTGGGTCTCGAGCACGTGGTCGATGCTCACGCCGAGGTAGCGCGCGAGCTCCAGATACTCGTCGATCTCAAACCTAGGGTCGATGACCGCGACCGTGCCGGCGGCGTAGTCGCCGACGAAGTACGAGGCGCAGCCCAGGTCGTCGTGCGTGATCTGGCGGAATATCACCGGCTACCCGATCATCTCACGCCCACGGGCGCAGGCACCGCTTTGGGTCATCGACAAATGGGTACAGTTGGGCGGGTGCTTCACGCGTCGGAGATAAGCGAACGAGTGCGCGACCAGGCGATGTCGCCGATCGAGTGCGACATCCCGCCGGAGCAGTCCGTGCACGACTGGCGGAGCCACAGGCACGTCAGGTCAGCCCCTGGGCACCCGTGGTGGCGCCGGTTGCGACGAGCACGGCGCCGATCGCCCGAAGAAGCGTAGGCACGCTGAGCCGGCCGGTGAGCCTCGCGCCGATCAGAGCGCCGGGGATCGACGCCGCGGAGCAGATGGCAAGCAGGTCCCAGTCGACGCCCTCGGGCGCGTGGCCGACGACGCCCGCGGCGCCGACGCAGACGCCGACGGCCATGTTCGTGCCGACCGCTCGTGCCGGAGCCTCGCCCACGTAGCGCAGCAGCGCCGGCATCCGGAGCGCGCCGAGGATCAGCCCGACGAACCCGCCGAGCAACCCGATCAGAGCGCCCGAGACGACCGCGGCTGGGATGTTGAGTCGCTCGCCGGCGGCTCGCACGGACGGCGAGTCCCTCCGTCGCAGCAGGTCGACTCCGAAGAAGATCAGGACCGCTCCGATCGCGACGAGCAGGGCGTCACCCGGAACCGCGCCCGACAGCCACCCGCCGGCCACCGCGCCCGCCATCGACGGCGGCGCCATCCAGCCGAATAGTCGCCAGTTGATGCGCCCGGCGCGGAGGTGCGTAGCCGCCGCGGTCAGCGCGGCGACGCCAGAGACGCCGATGTTCGCGCCTGCGCCGGCCGCGGGCGAGCTCGCCACTAGCAGGACGGCGGGGAGCCGGATGTTCCCGAGCACGAGGCCCACGAAGCCGCCGATGAGCGCGACCACGAAGCACCAGAGGACCAGCGCGGCGAGCTCCAGGGCGTCCACGGTGGCGGAAGTCTGGCGGTCGGTGAGGCGGCGTTAGTCGGCCGTGCGGCAGGCGGGGCACTCGCCCCGCAGCGTCACGTCGTGCGCGTCCACCGCGTAGGCCACCCGGCCGGCGAGGCGCTCGATCGCGCGCTCGAGCTCACGGTCCTCGAACGGCGAGACCTCGCCGCAGCTGTCGCAGACGAGGTGGTGGTGATGCTCGCCGCTTGGGTCGACCGGCTCGTAGCGTGCCGCGCCCTCGGCCATGTCCACCCGCCGCGCGAGCTGCAGACGGTCGAGCAGCTCGAGCGTTCGGTAGATGCTCGCCACGCCCACGTCCTGACCGCGCTCGCGAACGCGGTCGGCGATCTCCTTGGCCGTGACCCTGCACCCGAGGTCGGCGAGCGTCTCGACGACCACCGAGCGCGGCGTACTCAGCCTGTAGCCGCCTCGCTCGAGTGTGCGCTGGGCGTGCCCGATCCACCGGTCCACCGGGCCAAGGATAGGGTGCCGGGGGGCACGCCCCGCCTCCGCGGGCGCTAGCGGTGCGCCCGCGGAGGCGGATGATGGCGACGCACGAGGTCGGTTGCGCGCCGCCGGGGGGTCAGGTGGTCGGGACCTCCTCCTCCGCGCCGGCGCTCTGCGCGCCCTGCCGGGCCGCCTCCGCCTGGGTGAGCTGCCTGTTCACGTGGTCCCAGTTCACGTTTCGGAAGAACGCCTCGACGTACTGCTTGCGCCCGTCCGGGGTCGCCCCGTAGTCGCGCGCATAGGCGTGCTCGTACACGTCGATCGCGAGCACGGGGCACATGTTGTAGACGGCCCAGAGGTTCTGGGTGTCCATGATGTAGTTGAACACCGAGCCGTCGTTCAGGTCGTACCCGACCATCACCCAGCCGCGCGCGGCGCTCGCCGCCTTCTTCACGGCGTCGAACCACTTGTTCACGCCGTTGAACTCCTCGTCGATCAGCTCGGCGAAGCGACCGGTCGGCTCACCGCCGTCGCCGTCGAGGTGGCCGAAGTACAGGTCGTGGTTCTTGAAGCCGAGCAGGGCGAACGTGTAGTCGATCGATACCGCCCGCAGCGGCGAGTAGACCTGGTTCCCCTCGATTTGCGAGTAGTCGAACTCGTTCAGGATCTTCCGGCACTCGTTGGACTTCTTCGCGTACCCCTCGTAGAGCTTGAAGTGGTCCTCCATCGTCTCCTTGGAGATCCCGTCCAGCTCCTTGTCGAAGGCCGGCCACCGCCGTGGCTTAAGCTCGGTCCAGGGCATCCTCTGCCTCCTCGCTCTCGATTCGCTCTCGGGTTGCGATTCCCCCGGGAGCCGGTCACGAAACCGTCGGGGCCGCCGCGGCGCCGACCGCCCCGGTGGCCCGGTTCGAGGCGTTCCGTGTTCGGCTCGCCCCAGTGCGGCTGGAGGGACTCGAACCCCCACGGGCCTTCGCCCAATAGCTCCTGAAGCTATCGCGTCTGCCTATTCCGCCACAGCCGCTGAGCGGTTCAATCTAGCGGCTCGCCGCGCGTCCGACCGCTTCGCCTAGTGGGCACCGTTCGGGTGTTGCGACTCACCCGGGACGTCCTCGGGCCGCCCTGTACTTCCCTTCCCGCACGCCCTCGACGGCGAGCCGCGCCGGCTCGAACGACGGGCCACGTCGCTTGCATACCTCGGTCAGTGCGTAGTAGACGCTGCGCCCGGTTCTGTTGAGCGTGTCCTCTTTCCGCACCTTCCTAAGGGACGGCTCTCTCGCGAGCTCGAACTCGGCCTTGATCACCAGCCGCGCGCTCTCCGGATGCAGCGGCTGCCTCTCCAGATCGCGGCAGGTGAGGGCGTAGGGATTGCGCGCGACCTCGGCGGCGTGCTCGGGGTCGAGGGTACCGGAGATGCGGCGTTTCTCCTCCTCGCCACAGCCACCCATAAGGGTCGAGGCAGCGAAGAGGCCGAGGGCGAGGGAGGCGGGCAGCTTCGAGAGCCTCACGGGGCGAGTCTCGCACGCGCGGCACCGCGTGGGCACTCGCAGCCATCCCATTCTGGTGTTGTCCCACAACAGCCAGATGGGACGGTTCGCTCTGCGATGTCTAAGTGCTCAGGCCCGGCTGCGACGCCGCGTCGCCGTCCGGAACACGTAGTCCCACCAGGGGGCGCTGATCCCGAAGCCGCGCGTGTCGTCCTGGAAGTGGTGCCGCATGTGCAGCTCGCGCAGCAGCTTGTCGGCGCCGGTGCGTGGGCGGTGGTGGTGCACGTGGTAATGGAGCATGTCGTACGCCAGGTAACCGGCCAGGAAGGCCGCCGCGAACACGTTCGCCGGGGGCGTCCCGAGGACCAGGACGAACAGGCCGTAGAACAGCACCGCGAGCGGGACGCTGACGGACGGCGGCATGACCAGCCGCAGCGGGTCGTTCGGATGGTCGTGGTGCACCCCGTGGATGATCCAGTGGAAGCGGGCGCCCCAGCCGTCATCCGGCTCGAAGTGGAACACGAGCCGGTGGATCCAGTACTCGGTGAGCGTCCAGAACAGATAGCCGCCGACGACCAGCGCCAGCGCCTCGAGCGCGCTGAGCTCGGGCGCGCCGAGCAGGAACAGCACGACGATGGCCGGCAGGAAGATCACGACCGGGACGACGGGATGCACGCGCGAGAGCCGGTCGAGCAGATCCGACTCGAACATCCGGGGCGATGCCCGCAGGAGATCCGTGCGCCGTGCGTCCACGGCGCCGAATTTAGCGCACGATACGGGCGCGCGAGGCTCGTCAGCCGCGCTGCCAGAGCGCGCGCCAGGCGGCCGTGAGGAACTCGAGCCCGAACGCGGCGGTCCCGCCGTAGACCAGGGTCTCGGCGGGAGAGACCGTCCCGGCGAAGACGCGCGCGAGCACGTAGCAGGTGACGGCCCCGACGAAGACCAGACGGCCGGTGATCGCCGCCGCGACCCTCCAGGTCGTGCCCATGACCGGGAGTCTGCGGCCGGCGCCGCGGTGGCCTGTAATCGGGGGGTGAAGGTCTCGTGAACCTGCGGTTACCGGGGCGGCAGTGGCCGGGCGCGGGGGCTGCCATGGGCGCGCAATGTCGATTTGACGCCGGCGCGGAGAAGGCACCGCCACGGGGATTCGAACCCCGGTTTCCGCCGTGAGAGGGCGGCGTCCTAGTCCCCTAGACGATGGCGGCCCGCAGCGGGCGATTGTAGCGAGTGGGTCCTCGGCCGCCGTTTGGGTTAGGGGTATGCTGTCGGCGTTCATATCGGCCGGTGGTGCAGGGAAGTCCGGTGTGAAGCCGGCGCGGTCCCGCCACTGTGAATGGGCGCTGAGGCGTCGCATGAGGCCACTGGGGAGTCGACGGCCCCCGGGAAGGCGCGGCGTGGAGCCCCAAGCCAGGAGACCTGACTCCGGCCGTCGCCAACACGACCCTCGAGGAAGGGGTGGCTCCATGACCGATCGAATCAGACGCGCGGCGCCGGTTGCGGCGCTCGTGCTCGTCGCGTGTGCGCCTGCCGCTGTCGCGGCCCCCGCCACCGTCACCGTTCGCGTGGAGGGCACGAACCGGACGATCTACGAAGGGCCGGTCACGACGGACGGGCATGTCGTGACCACGGCCTCCGGGGGCACGCACCCCTGCGACGGCACGAACGACCCTGACGACCCGGTGTTCGGCCCGACGCCCACCGGCGCCCTCGACGACGCCGCCAAGCTCGCCGGCTTCCCGTGGGACGGCACCTGGTCCGACTCGTTCATGGACTTCCTGGTCACACGCGTGGCCGAGGACAGCGCCACGACGACGCAGTTCTGGGGCTACTTCGTGAACTACGCCTCGCCCTCGAAGGGTGGCTGCCAGCTGCTCGTGAAGACGGGCGACGAGGTGCTCTTCGCCTTCGACGCGTTCTCGAAGGCGCGTGCCCTGAAGCTCGCCGGTCCGGAGGCGGCGCGGATCGGGGAGGCGGTGAACGTCACGGTCACGGACGGTCTCGACGGCTCTCCCCAGGCCGGCGCGAGCGTGAACGGGGTGCCGACCGGCTCTGACGGCGTCGCGACGCTGAGCTTCCCCGAGCGCGGCATCTACCGCCTGAAGGCGGAGCGAGCCGACTCGGTCCGCTCGAACGCGATCGTGCTGTGCGTGGATCCGGCCGAGGCCGTCCCTTGCAGCTCTTCCGACGCCGCGGGTCCGAGCGTCGCATGGCGCCTCCCCGGCCGGCTCGCCAGCGACGGCGGCCGCTCGCGCACGATTCTCGTCTCGTGGCAGGTCGACGACGGGCCCGGCAGCGGGGTGGCGTACTCCTCCGTGGAGGTCCGGGAGGTGGCCGACGGAGCGGGTCGCGGTCATGCGGCGTCCGAGTGGCGCAGCCTGCTCGACAGGGCGCGCGTGAACGCGCTGCACTTCCGCGGCGAGGCCGGGGACGCGTACGGGTTCCGCATCACGGCCGCCGACCGTGCGGCCAACACGACGACGGTCGAGACCGACACCGTGGCGATCCCCGTGGACGACCGCAGCCGCCGGCTCTGGCATTTCTCGCGCGGTTGGAGCCGTGTGCGGGCCGAGCGGGCGTGGGGGCGCACGGTGATGCGCACGACCAAGTCGGGACCGGCGGCGCGGTTCGGTTTCCGCGGCACGCGGGTGGCGCTCATCGGCCGCAAGCTGGCGAAGGGCGGTCGGCTGCGGGTGACGGTCGACCGTCGGAGCAAAATCCTTCGCCTCCGCGGCCGCTCCGGCTACCGCAGCATTCTCTGGACGAGCCGGCGACTCGGGTCCGGTGGGCACTCGCTCAACGTCCGCTCGCTCGGGGGCGGGACCGTCGAGCTCGACGCGGTGGCGCCGCTGCCGTGATTCCGCGGGTGCTGATTGGAATCGGCGCCGCGGCGCTCCTCGCGGTGGCGGGCGCGGACTCCGCTAGGTCGGAGCGCGCCGGCGCCGCGGGTGCCGCCACGGCTCCGGCGCCGATCGTGGAGCAGATGCTGGTATTCCGCAGCGGTAGCGCCGTGACGAAGAGGGTCCGGGCGAGGCGGGTGCTGGTGCGGGTGGACCGTCGCCGCTGCGCCGTCGGCGACGGCACGCCGCTGGCGGCCCTCGTCCGAAGCCGGCCCGGGCGCGTCCGGCTCCGCGACTTCGGGTCGTGCTCGCGCCGGCCGCGCGACGGCGCCGGGCTCTTCGTGGCGGCCATCGGCCGCGACCGCAACCGCGGCCAGGACGGCTGGGTCTACAAGGTAGGCCGGTGGGCCGCTACCGCCGGGGCCGCCGATCCGTCCGGTCCGTTCGGGCGCGGTCGCCTCCGCGCGGGCCAGCGTGTCACCTGGTTCTACTGCCGCCTTCGTGCCGCGACCTGCCAGAGAACCCTCGAGGTCCGGGTGACGGCCGAGCCTGGCGGGCTCTCCGCCACGGTGCGCGGCTACGACGACGAGGGCCGTGGCGTGGCAGTCGGGGGCGCGACCGTGACCGCCGGCGGGGTGAGCGCGTTGACCGGCGCGGACGGCCGCGCCCGTCTTTCCCTCCCCACCGGGATGTACCGCGTGGTCGCAGCCAAGCCCGGACTCGTCCGCTCGTTTGCTGAGCGGGTTGAGGTGCCGTGAGGCGTGCCGGCGCGGTCCTCGTCGCCCTCGCGCTCGCCGTCTGCGGGTCGGTCGCCGCGGGATGCGGCTTGGGCAAGGGGGAGGAACGGGCGGGCGGCGCGTCGATCAGGATCACCCGCGATTTCGGCCGGACGCTACTCGGCGCGGCGAGCGTCGCCCGCGTGCGCGAGGACCAGACGGTGATGCGCCTGCTGCGCTCGGAGTTCGACGTCGAGACGCGCTTTGGCGGCCGCTTCGTGCAGTCGATCGACGGCCTCGAGGGACGGGGGGCCGGCGGCGGGGCGGACTGGCTGTACTTCGTCAACGGCGTCGAGGCGGGCGATGGCGCCGCCGAGTACGAGCTCTCGCCGGGCGATCGCGTGCAGTGGGACTACCGGCCGTGGGACGTTGCGATGCGAGTGCCGGCGATCGTCGGGGCCTTCCCCGAGCCCTTCCTCCACGGGCTGGAGGGACGGCGCAGGCCGGTACGAGTGGAGTGCGAGGACGCCGACGCGCCCGTGTGCGCGGAGGCGAAGGAGCGTCTCCAGGCGGTCGGAGTCTCGCCGTCGGGCGCCTCGATCGGGGCTCCGGGGACGGAGACGGTCACCCGGCTGGTCGTCGCCCGCTGGCCCCGCGCGCGGATCGTGCGCGGCGCCGCGGGGCTCGAGGACGGGCCCGAGGCGACCGGCGTCTTCGCCCGGTTCGCGCGTGGCCGCAGGGTGCTCGAGCTGCTCGACGACGAGGGTCAGGTCGCGCGGCGGGTGGAGCCGGGCGAGGGGGTTGGTCTGGTTCTGGCGATGCGCCCGCGCGACGACGAGCTCGTCTGGCTCGTGACCGCGCTCGACCGGCGGGGGCTCGAGGCCGGCGTGCGGGCCCTGCGGGAGGACCGTCTCCGCGACGCCTTTGCCGTCGCGGTGACAGGGCGTACTGTGGAGAAGCTGCCCCTCGCTGCGCGATGAGCCTCATTCCGACCTATCGCAGCCGGCCGAGCGCGCTGCACGCCGCGCGGGCGGGCCTGGGGGCGGCGTTCTGCTGCTCGCTCGCGCTCGTAGGCGCGCTGTATCGCCACCCTCTGGTCCTCGCGGCGGCGCTGACGGCGGTGGTGGTGGCCGGGATCGCCACCGGCGTGGGTCGCGAGGTGTGGCGATCGCTGCGGCTGGCTCTGCCGCTGGCGCTGCTCGTCGCCCTCGTCAACCCGCTCGTCTACGCGGAGGGCGACACCCTGCTGGTGCGGGGCGGCGAGGTGCTCGGCCGCCGCGTCGACATCACCCTCGAGGCGACCGTCGCCGGTGCGCTGGGCGGGCTGCGCGTTGTGGTCATCGTGGCGGCGCTCGGGCTGCTGTCCGCCGCGGTCGATCCCGACGATCTCCTGCGCCTGTTCCGGCGCGTCTCCTACCGCTCCGCGCTGACCGGGGCTCTCGCCACCCGACTGGTGCCGGTGCTCGCGCGCGACGCCGGTCGCATGGGCGACGCCGCACGCTGCCGGCCGCACCCGCCGAGCCGGCCGGCGGTGGCGCGCGCCGCGCTCGCGGGCGCCCTCGACCGTGCCGTCGACGTGGCCGCCGCGCTCGAGGTGCGCGGATACGCGCTGGCCGGCAGGCCGGCGCGACGGCGAAAGCCATGGTCGCGTCACGACGTCCGCGTGGCCGTCGCGTCCACCGCGATCGCCGCCGTCGCGCTCGCCGGTGCTGCGGCGGACGTCGCGCCGGTGACGACCTATCCCACGCTCGAAATGGAGGTCGGTCCCGGGGCGCTGGCGCTGAGCGCCGCCCTGCTCGCGCCGGCCGCCGCCCCGTTCGTGGGTCGCGGCGCGCGTCGTGGAGTGGCCCGTGGCTGAGCCCGGCTGCCTGGTGCGCGCCCGGCG
>JACVRW010000096.1 GCA_014534235.1 Thermoleophilaceae bacterium
GGCGGGCACAGCGGCGCGAATCAGCTCCGGGAAGAGCCCACCCTCCTCGGTGAGGCAGAGCACTCGCGTGTCCGCGCCCCGGCGCGCCAGCGCGGGGACCAGCGTGGCCCAGTGGCGCTCGGCGCCGCCGGTTCGCATGTCGGGGCACACGAAGAGCAGGCGCATCTACGGCGGCCTCCGGTGGACCGCCAGCACCTCGCCTGCCGAGGAGCTAGCGAGGTAGGAGCGGCTCGCGAGGAAGCGCCGCGCCTCGCCGATAGCGTCGGCGCGAGGGTAGGAGGCCGCGACGAGAGCCGCCTCGTGGCGAACCGGCACCGCGTCGACCACCCCGAGGCGCCAGCCATGCTCGGCGGCGAGCGCCGCCCAGTGCAGGTCGAGGCCCCAGCCGAAGCGAAGCGACGGGAACGGCAGCAGCTCCGCCGCCACCTCGCGGCGGAAGCCGGTGACGGGCCCGATCTCGACGAACCGCGTCTCCCGCGCGAGCGACGCGGGGCGGCGCCGGGTGACCTTCCAGGCGGAGTGGCTGCGGAGCGTCTGGGCCGGCTGAGCGAGCCCCAGGCCGAAGGCCTCGCAGACCGCGACGAAGCGATCGAGGAACCGGGCGGGAAGCTCCACGTCGTCGTCGACCACGATCGTCCAGTCGGCGTGATAGCCGGTGCTCTCAGCGAGCAGGCGGTTGAGGTTCTCGAACTTCCCGGCGCGGAGTCGCTCCATCACCGTCCAGTCCGCAAGCGAACGATCCGCATCGGCGGTCGAGCCGAGAGCGATCCGAGTCTCGTGCCGGCTCGAGCCGAGCGATCCGACGGCCTCCCCCAGCAGCGAGCCCGGGCGGTACACGCCGACGACGAGCACCCGTAGCGGCGGCTGGCGCGCGGCCAGCCGGTCCGCCGTGCGGCGGGTGCCCGCCGCCAGGTCGGCGAGTCCGTAGGCCGCCTCGCCCAGCGTCCGCTTGACCCGCCGCCACGGCGCGGTGACGTCGCCGGCGTCGCCGGAGAGGAAGGTGGCGGGGTCCGGTGGCGCGCTCACCGCCGTTCCGGCTGAGGCCGCAGCGCCTCGACCACCCGCCCCGCCGAGTGGGCGCCCATGATGACCCCCTGCGGGCAGGCCCGGCGCACCGTGTGCCAGCCGCATCCTGCCAGCACGCGCAGCTCCCGCGCCAGGCGGGGCGCGCGACCCCGGCGGCTGTCGCTCGCCCGGGCGGCGCGGCCGCGGGTGTAGGCCGCGCGGGCCAGAGGGGCGAGCCGGGCGTCCGCCCTGGTGCGGCGGTGGTCGAGTCCCGCCTCCGCGAGATAGACGACTCGCCCGCCGGCGGCGCGGAGCCGCTCGAGCCACTCCTCCTCGTCCCCGTGAGGGCGCACGATCCGCTCGTCGAAAGAGCCGATCCGCTCGATCGCCGAGCGGCGCACGGCGAGATTCGCGCCCCACACGAAGTCGACCTCGCGGTCATCGGCGCCAAGGTCGAGCGTCGTGATCGGCGGATCCTCGCGACCGCAGCCGCGGGGCGCCCCGCCCTCGAACCGCGCGCGGATCGGCCCGCCGAAGGCCTCGGCGTCCGGGTGCCGCTCGGCGCCGCGCCACAGCGCCTCTAGCCACCCCGGCGGCGCCTCGACGTCATCGTCGACGAACGCCACGAGCGGTGCTCGCCCCTCCCGGATGCCGGTGTTGCGGGCGGCGTTCAGGCTGCGTGGCTCGGCGTGACTGACGCACCTCAGCCCGGCCCGGGCAGCGACCTCGCGCGTGGAGTCGGCGGCCCCGTCGTCGACGACGAGGATCTCGTGAGGTATGTCGGTGCGCTGACGCAGCAGGGAGTCGAGCGTCACCTCGAGATACGCCGCACGGCCGCGCGTGGGCACCACGACCGTCACCGCGGGCGTGTCCATCGGCTGGATAGCGTAAAGCCATCACTCCGCGCGTCCTCGTCGTGCACAACCGCTACCGCGTCAAAGGGGGCGAGGAGCGGTCAGTCGAGCTCCAGCTGCGGGCGCTCCGCCGGGCGGGCGTGGAGCACGCGCTGCTCGAGCGCCGCTCCGCCGAGGTGAGCCGTGCCGGCGCGGCGGCGGCGCTGCTGCGCGGCGGCCGGCGTGAGGAGGACGTGGCCGCCGCCGTGCGCGACCTTGGCGCCGACGTCGTCCACGTTCACAACATGCTGCCGCTCGTGGGTCCGAGGGGGCTCGCCGCCGCGCGGGACTCCGGGGCCGCCGTGGTCCTGCATCTGCACAACCTGCGCCTCTTCTGCGCGATCGGCGTGGCCTCCCGCGACGGCGGTCCCTGCTTTCGCTGCCACGGCCGCCTCACGCTCCCGGGCCTCGCCCTCAACTGCCGCGGCTCCCTGCCGGAGGCCGTGGTCTACGCCGCCGCGCTGTCGCTGCACCAGCCGGCCGTCCTCCGGGCGGTGGACCGATTCGTGGCGCCGAGCCGCTACGCGGTCGGCCAGCTAGCGATGCTTGGAGCCCCGGCCGACCGGCTCGAGGCGCTGCCGCACTACCTCCCCGCCGAGGCGTTCGCGGAGCGCTCGCGAGCGGCGGACGGAGGCTACGCGCTCGTGGCCGCGCGGCTCTCGGTCGAGAAGGGGATCGACACCGCGATTGAGGCCGCGTCCCGCGCGGGCGTCCCGCTGCGCGTGGCGGGGGAGGGCCCGGCGGCTTCCGACCTCGCCGCGCAGGCGCGCCGGCTACGCGCCCCGCTCGAGCTGCTCGGACGCGTCGACCGCGAGGAGCTCGGGCAACTGCTCGCCGGCGCGGGCGCGCTCCTGATGCCGTCCCGCTACCACGAGTTCTCGCCCTACGCGGCGCTCGAGGCGATGGCCGCGGGCGTGCCCGTGATCGCGTCGCGGCTGGGCGGCCTGCCCGAACTGCTCGGCCAGGAGCGCTGCATCCCGCCGAATGACCCCGGTACGCTCGCGGAGCGTCTCGCGGAGCTGTGGGAAGAACCGGAGCGCCGCCGCGCCGAAGGCGACGCGCTGATGCGGCGCGCCCGAGAGCGGCACCGCGAGGAGCGCTTCACCCGCGAGCTGCTCCGGCTCTACGAGGGGGTCGAATGATGGGTGACATCGAAGGGCAATACGCCTTCGTCCTGACCAATGTCCGGCCAACGTAGCCACGCGCGGCTCTCCATCTCAGGCGCCGAGCTCCCTCCGCCACTGCGCCAGCGCGTCCGCCACCGTCCGCTCGAGCGGGATCTTCGGCTCCCAGCCGCACGCCCCCCTCAGGCGCTCGGCCGAGCCGCGCAGCTCCGGCACGTCATGGGCCCGCACCCGCTCGGGATCCACCTCGTGACGAACGGGGAGGGCGGTCGCGCGGCGCACGAGCTCCACGAGCTCGCGAACGCTCGTGGCGCGTCCGCTGCAGACGTTGTAGACGCCGGCGGGCAACCCCGCTGCCGCGACGTACGCTCGCACCACGTCGCGGACGTCGGTGAAGTCGCGCGCCGACTCCGGGTTCCCGGTGCGCAGCACGACCTCGGCTTCGCCCGCCGCCTCGGCCTCAGCGACCTGGCGCGTCAGCGTGCCGACGACGTATTCGGTGCCCTGTCCGGGCCCGGCGTGGTTGAACGCGCGCGTGCGCACCACGCGCATTTCGAAGGCGTCGGCGTACTGGCCGGCGAGCAGGTCGCAGGCCGCCTTCGAGACCGCGTACGGGTTCTGCGGACGAAGCGCGGCGTCCTCGGTCACCGGCAGCCGCGCCGGCGGCCCGTAGACTTCGCCTGAGCTCGCCACGACGACGGCGGCGCCGGGCGCCTCGAGCCGCACGGCCTCCAGGACGTTCACCGTCATGCGCAGGTTCGCCGTGAGCGTGTTCGCGGGCGACTCCCACGACCGCCCCACCGACGCCAGCGCCGCCAGGTGGAACACCGCGGCCGGCCGCGCCGCCCGCACCGCGGCTCGCACGGCGGGCGCGTCCAACAGGTCGAGCTCTTCGTGGGGGGGCGCGGCCGCATCTGGGAGCAGGTCGAGCATGTGGCGGCCGGCGAAGCCGGCGCCGCCGGTGACGAACGCCGGTCCCGTCACACGCCGCGGGCGGCCGGCTCGCGCTGGCGCAGCCACTCGACGGTGGCCGCGATCCCCTCCCGCAGGTCCACTCGCGCCTCCCAGCAGAGCAGCCGTCTGGCCTTCTCAACCGACGGCCACCGCCGCTGGACGTCGACCTCGAACGGGGGCAGGTGCTCGAGCTCGAAGGTGGCGGGATCCTCGCCGCAAGCCTCCCACACGATCCGAGCGATCTCGGCCATCGTGCGCTCCTCCGAGGCCGAGATGTTGAAGTCCTCGTTCTCGCCGGCCGGGTGCGCCATGGCGGTGACGATCCCCTCGGCGATGTCGTCGACGTGCGTGAGCGTCCGCGTCTGCTCACCCGAGCCAAAGATCTGGAGGGGACGCTGGCCGGCCAGCACCTTGCGGATCAGGTCCGGCACGGCGTGGGCGATCCCGGGCTCGTCGTCGGGCAGCTCGCCCGGCCCGTAGGCGTTGAACGGCCGGCAGATCGTGAACGGCAGCTCGTGCTCGGCGTGCAGGGCGCGGCAGTACACCTCACCGGCGAGCTTCGAGAACCCGTAGGCCGACCGGGGGGTCTGACACGAGTCGAGATGCTCCTCGGTGGTCGGGAACTCGGTCGCCCGTTCGAACACCATCGACGAGGAGACGTATACGAGCCGCTCGACGCGGCGATCGAGCGCGGCGCGGAAGACCGCGTTGTAGAGCCCGGTGTTCACCTCCAGCAGCGTGTGCGGAAGCCGATGGAAGTTGGCGATCCCGCCCACTATCGCCGCGAGGTGCACGACGTGCGTGCAGCCGTCGGTCGCCGCTCCGGCTTCCACGGGATCGAGCAGGTTCCCCGTGTGAACCTCGCACGCCTCGCGCATCCAGCCGGGCGCGGGGCGCTGGTCCGACACGCGCACCTCGAAGTCCGCGTCCCCGACGAGCCGGCGCACGACCGCGCTGCCGATCATGCCGGCCCCGCCGGTCACCAGCACGCGGCTCACTCGACCGGTGCGCGCTCGCGGACGGTGCCGAAGACCCGGCCCGCTCCCGTGACGTTCCACGGGTCCACGAGAAGGGTCCCCTCGGGGAGGCGAGCGACCATCCCCTCGAAGTCCGAGTGGTTCGTGGCGATCACGACGGCGTCGGCTCCCTCGAGCGCCGCCTCGAGTGGCTCCGACTCCGCCGGCACATGCGGGTCGTGGCGCGCCACATGGGCGAGCTCCCGCTCGAGCAGCCGGACGAGCTTGGCCGAGAGCGAGTCACGCACGTCGTCTGAGTCGCGCTTGAAGCTGAGCCCGAGGACGGCGATCTTCAGGTCCCGGAGCGAGCCGCCGAGCCGGGACTTGAGGCCCTTGACGAGGAACAGCGGCACGCTCTCGTGCACCCGCGAGACCGCCAGCAGCATGCCCGGGGCGCTCGAGCGCTCCTCGGAGAAGGCGAAGTCCTTGCGCAGGCACGCGCCGGCGGTGAGCCCGGGCGAGGCCATTCCGCCGCGGGGATAATCGTGGTTGATCAAGGTCATCACCTCGAACACATTCGCGCCGTACTGCTCGCACTCCATCATCAGGAGGTTGGGCAGCGCGAACTGCGCGTAGCGCAGGATGTTCGTCCAGATCTTCGCCAGCTCTGCCTGGGTCGGAGTGGTCTGCACGATCTCCGTGCCGAACACCTCGAACAGCTCGGCCGCTCTCGCGCCGGAGCCTTCGCCGACGCCGCCGACGATGCACGGCAGCGTCGCGATCTCCTCGAGGAAGTGGTTCGCGGCGATGCGCTCCGGGACGTGGGCCACAAACAGGTCGTCGCCGACCCTGAAGCCGCGCCGCTGCTCGATGTAGCCGGCAACCCACTCGGTCGTGCCCGGCGCGACCGTGGAGCGGAGGATGAGCGAATGGCCCTCGCGCAGCAGCGGGAGCAGGTCGTCGACCACGCCGCGGATCTCCCCGATGTCGATCTCGATGTGCACGTGAGAGGGCGTGCCGAGCGTCAACACGATGTGGTCGGCGCGGGCCGCGTCGGAGACGAGCTTGGTGCGCGCCAAGCGCCCGCTCCCAAGCACCCGCTCGAGCAGCTCCTGGGTGCCGGCCTCACGGAACGGCATGCGGCCGGCCGCGATCTGCTCGAGCACCGCGTCCCGGCGTTCCACGCCAAGGACATCAAGCCCGCGATCCGCGAACGAGAGCGCGAGCGGCAGGCCCACCCTCCCGAGCCCGACGACGGCGACGCTCTCAGGCACGGCTTCGCTCGGCGACGTACTGCCTCGCAAACGACAGCACGAAGCGCGGGTTGGTGTTGAGGTAGCGCGGCAGCAGGCGCCGCGGCTCCTGGGCCGCGCGGTAGAGCCACTCGAGGCCGCGCTGCTGCATCCACCGCGGCGCCATCGGAACGCGACCCGCGTGGAAGTCGAAGGCGGCGCCGACCCCGCACATCACGGGTACCTCGAGCCTTTCGCGCATGCGGGCCATCCACTTCTCCTGCTTCGGGACGCCGATTCCGACCCACAGCACGTCCGGTTTTGCGTCGTTGATCTGCTCTGTCAGGTCGTCCTGCTCCTCGGGGGTGAGCGCTTGGAAGGGAGGCGAGTAGCCGCCGACGATCCGGATTCCGGGGTGGCGGTGGCGCATGCTGAGGGCCAGCTGCGCAAGCGAGCCCTGGTCGCGGCCGCCGTAGAGCCAGACCCGGTGGCCGCGCTCGGCGCAGCGGTGGCTGTAGCGAGACATCAGTTCCGGGCCGTAGACACGGTCGCGGAGATCCTCCCCGAGCAGGTTCGCCGCCCAGACCAGCGGCATGCCGTCCGGAACGACGAGTGTGGCGCCGCGCAGGGCGCCGAGCATCTCCGGGTCGTCCTGGGCGACGATCACGGCGTGCACGGGCGCGGCGCAGATGTACCCGCGTAGCCGCGAGGCGACGAGCTCCTCCATCACGTCGATCGTCTGCTCGTAGTCCGTGATCGCCACCGGCACGCCGAGGATCGAGCGCGTGCGGACGCCGGACGCGGTCTGAGGCAGACCGTCGCTCGCGCGGGCTTTGGACTGGGGCTTGGGGAGCCGCATCGGTGGGAGCGTACCCGGGTCAGTGGCGCGTTCAGGGCGCGCCGGGCCGTCGCGTAAGGTCTCAACCCGTGCGTCCCGCCGGGGTTGCGCGGTCCAACACGGGTGCGCCGGGGCCCGGCGAAGCCCAGCTGCTGGCGTCCGGGGCGCTCGCGCAGCAGGTAGCCCAGGCGGGCGGGCTCGTCACGCTGCTCGTGATCGTCACGGTGCTGGCCCGCCGGCTGTCGGTCGCCGAGCTCGGGGTCTACGGGCTCGTCGTCTCTCTCTCCGGCTATCTGCTCGTCCTGCGAAACACCGTGGCCAGCTCGGCGGTGCGGGCGATGGCCGCGGCGCCGGGCGCGGGCGAGCGCGCGCGCATGTTCTCGGCGGCGGCGGCTCTGTACGCCGCCGTGGGGCTCGCCACCGGGGTCATGATCGCTCTGGCGGCGGTGCTGATCGCCGCGTTCATCCTCGAGGGCTCGCTGGCCCGCGATGCGCGGCTTGGTGGGCTCGGCCTCGGACTCGCCACCGCGGTGGGGATCGCCGCGTCGATCTACCTCGATGCCCTGCGCGCCGAGCGGCTGTTCGTGCGCGCCGCGTCAACGGAGGTGGCGGCCGTCCTGCTCTTCCTGGCGATCATGCTCACCCTGATCGTCGCCAGGGCAAGCCTGGCGACGGTGATCGCTGTGAGTGGGGCGTTGCCACTGCTCAGCGGCGCTTTGTCGGCGCTCGTCGTCCGGCGCCGCGCGCTCCCATTCTGGCTCGAGCGGGACGGCGTGACGCGTGAGCGCGCGATGGCGATCCTGCCCACCGCCGGCTACCTGCTCCTCATCGAGGTGTCCAACCTCGTCATGTACGCCCTCCAGCGGATAGTGCTCGGGGCGTTCACGTCCGCCCTCACCATCGGGCTGTACGAGGGTCCCCTGCGCGCCCACAATCTCTTCTACGCCGTGAACGGGGCGCTCGCCGTGCCGGTGGTCCCGACCGCCTCGCGGTATGCGGCGGCCGACGACATGCGCCGCCTCCGCCAGCTCGTCCTCCGGGGCACGCGGTACACGCTGGCGCTGTTCGTCCCCCTCTGCGTCGCGCTCATGACGCTCGCCGAGCCGATCCTCGACGTCTGGCTCGGCGACCGATACCGCGATGGCGCCGCCGCTCTCACGATCCTCGTGTCCTATTGGCTGCTGTACGGGGGGCTCGTGGTGACGCCCGGTTTTCTGGTCGGCGCGGGGGCCGCCCGATACGTGGCGCGCATCTTCCTGGTGGCCGCTGTCCTGAACCTGGTGTTGTCGCTCGCCCTCACGCCGGTGCTGGGGCTCGAGGGGCCGGCGCTCGCCACGGCGGTCCCGTTCGCCCTCGCCTTCCCGCTGATGGTCGGCGTCGGCCTGCGGGCGGGCGGCGGGGTGGCGCTCGGGGAGCTCGCACGGCGAGCATGGCTTCCCGCCTACGGCTTGGCGGTGGCCCTCGCGGCGGCGCTGGTGGGCCTGCGCCTGGCGGCCCCACCCGAGACGCTGCCGGCGGTGCTCGCAGCCGCCGGCGGCGGGGTGCTGGCCTACTGGATCGCGTTCTACTGGCTCGTGCTCGAGCCGCGGGAGCGGGAGTTCGTGCGAGCGCTCGTTCGGCGCCGGAGCTGAACCGCGGCCCGTCGCGACGACGGCCGTCAGCCGAGCTCTCGCAGCAGCGGCGCCTCGCGATCCCGGGCCGAGGTCTGGAGCTCGAGGTCCGGGGGCCACTCGATCCCCACGTCCGGGTCGTCAAAGCGGAAGCCCGACTCGCGCTCTGGGTCGTAGTACGCGGAGCACTTGTAGATGACGTCCGCGACCTCCGAGAGCACGCAGAACCCGTGCGCGAAGCCGTCCGGCGCGTACAGCTGGCGGTGCGTCTCCTCGTTTAGGGCGAACGCCTCCCAGCGCCCGAAGGAGGGCGACTCGCGCCGAATGTCCACGAGCACGTCGAGGACCGCCCCCCGAGCGCAGCGCAGGAGCTTCGCCATGCCGGGCTGGAAGTGCATTCCGCGGACCACTCCGCGCCGGGAGCGCGAGTGGTTGTCCTGCACCCACTCGTCGTGGATGCCGAGCTCGGCCAGGAGGTTGCGGCGATAGGTTTCCTGGAAGAAGCCGCGCTCGTCGCCGTGCACCACGGGTTCGAGCAGGATCGGTCCCGTGAGGCGGGTCTCGAGGCGCCTCATGGAACGGCCCGGCCATCCGCGCGGTCCGCGATCAGCCGCGCCAACGCCAGCGACGAGGTTGCAGCCGGCGAGGGCGCGTTTCTGACATGGAGAGCGCGCTCCGTCTCGGACACGACGAAGTCGTCCACGAGCTTCCCGTCGCGCCCGAGGGCCTGGGCGCGGACACCCGCGAACCCGCCGCCCAAGTCCTCGGGGCGGATCGCGGGCACGTACTCGGCGGCCGCGGTGGCCAGGGCCTTTCGGCTCACGAGGTGGCGGATCTCGGTCAACCCGGTGCGCCACCAGCGGCGGGCCATCCGCCAGGTCCCCGGCCACGTCAGGTCGCGGGGATGCCGGGGCGCGAGCAGGGCGGTCGGGCCGAGGGAGACCTCGCCGTCGATGTGGCGGCTCAGGTGAACCCCGAGGAACGGCAGGCTGGGGTCGGGCACCGGATAGATCAGGGCTCGCACGAGCTCGCGGCGCTCCGGCCGCAGGTAGACGTAAGCGCCGCGGAAGGGGACGATGCGCGGGTCGGGCGACGCGCCGGCCTTGACCGCGAGGCGGTCCGAGCCCGCGCCGGCGCAGAAGACGGCGAAGCGGGCGCGAGCCTCGCCGCCGGAATGACGCAGAGCGATGCGCCCCGCGCGCGGCTCGACCCCTTCTACGGCGCAGCCGGTCACGACGGGCACGCCGTTGGTCTCCAGCTCCTCCGCGAGCGACCGCGCCACGGCCGCGAAGTCGACGATCCCCGTGGCGGGCGAGTGGAGGGCGGCGACGCCGCGGCAGTGCGGCTCGACCTCGCGCAGTTGCGCGGGGCTCAGCCGCCGCAGCCCCGGCACGCCGTTCTCGCGCCCGCGCCGCTCGAGCTCGTCGAGCCTCGGCAGCTCGGTTTCGTTCCGCGCCACGATGGCCTTCCCGCAGCGCTCGAACGGAATCTCCCGCTGCTCGCAATACGCATACAGCTCACGTGCCCCGGCCACGCACATGCGCGCCTTGAGCGAGCCGGGCGCGTAGTAGATGCCGGCGTGGATGACGCCGCTGTTGCGGCCGGTCTGCCCCGTAGCCACGGCGTCTGCGCGCTCCAACACCACGGCGGATCGCTCCGGGTGACGGCGGGTCAGCTCGCGCGCCACGGCGAGCCCGAGGATGCCGGCTCCGACGACGGCGAGGTCGCATTCGCCCGGCGCCGACGGCATCTCACCCGGCCTGCTTCTGCGGCACTCCGCGCGAGAGCAGCTCTAGGTCCGCGTCGACCATCAGCCGGATCATCTCCTCGAAGCTCGTGCGCGGCGTCCAGCCGAGCTTCTCGCGGGCCTTGGAGGCATCGCCGACCAGGTGCTCGACCTCCGCCGGGCGCAGGAAGCGCGGATCGACCCGGATGTGCTTCTCGGGATCGAGCCCGACATGGTCGAAGGCGGTCCGGACGAGGTCGCGCACGCTGTGCGCCTCGCCGGTGGCGATGACGAAGTCCTCCGGCTCGCCGTGCTGAAGCATCAGCCGCATCGCCTCGACGTAGTCCTTCGCGTAGCCCCAGTCGCGCTCCGCGTCGAGGTTGCCGAGGGCAAGCTCGTCCTGGAGTCCCAGCTTGATGGCCGCGGCGCCATGGGTGACCTTGCGGGTGACGAACTCGAGCCCGCGGCGCTCGGAGTTGTGGACCACTACACGTCCCACGCCCGCGCAGAAATAGCCGCTCTCCGTCTCGATGTCGAAGACCCACTCGGAGTCCTCCGCAGGCTTGCAGATGCGGCGGATCTCTGCCGGGTCCTCGCGAAGGTGCTCGCCCGTGGCTCCGACCCTCACAGCCGAGGCAAGATTCAGCGTGTAGTACGCGCGACCTGTTCGCTGCTCCACGTAGACCGAGGCCGGCTGGTCGAGCCAGTGGTACATCCAGCAGAGGCCTTGCGCGAGAACCGGGCTGTTGGTCTCGACGGACATGCCCTTGCCCTTCTCCAGTCCGTCACCTGCGTAGTAGCCGCGGAGGAACGCCTCCCAGATCTCGCTGTCCGCGTTGAGGACGAGTGGTGGCACCTGCTTGCGACCGGTTGGCGTGTAGAGCTGCTCCCTGAGGAAGGCGCGTGCACCTGCAGCGCCGGTCAGGTTGACCTTGCCGACCTTCGCCTCTGGGTTGAAGCCAGAGCGGCCCAGCCACTCATGTGACCGCCCGAGGAGCAGGCGCGCCCACAGCTGTGCGACGCGTGCCCGGAGCACGGGGTCGTTGTTCGTGAAGCAGACTTTCACGCCGCCGTGTCGTTCCACCCACCCGTCGGCCACCATCAGCCCGAGGAACTCCGCCATCTCCTCGGGGATGACAGTCCAGATCGGCGGGTGCGGCATCTCGTCGCAGAGCGCGAGCCGGTCGCCCTCCTCTAGGGCGCCGGCACGCACCTCATCGCGCTCGGCATCGAGCATGCGATGGTGCGCGGTTGCCTCCACAACGCCCGCCCGTGTCTGGATCGAGAGGAGCCGGTGATCTGGATCAGCGGAGCGACGCCGGGTGGCCGTGATCGATCGCACGTGCGTCCAGTCCCCACCGTCCCAGACCTCGACGAGGCCATCGGGCTCGAAGTTCTGCACGCTCGCTCCGTCGTCCACGACGGA
>JACVRW010000191.1 GCA_014534235.1 Thermoleophilaceae bacterium
ACAACACGGTGCGCCGCTACGTCGAGCGGGCCCGCCCCGGGCCGGCGCCCGCGAGCGAGGAGCGGTTTGAGACGGCGCCGGGCCATCGGGCGCAGGTCGATTGGTCGCACGAAGAGCCGCTCCGCACGAGCTCGGGGCTGGAGGTGCCGCTCTACTGCTTTCACATGGTGCTCGGCCATTCGCGCGACTCGTTCTGCGCCATGACCGGCTCCCAGGATCTGGTGACGTTCTGGGCCTGTCACCAGGCGGCGTTCCGGCACTTCGGCGGGGTGCCGCGCGAGCTGCTCTATGACCGCACCAAGACCGTGGTGCGCCAGCACGTCGGCCGCGAGCGCTCGCGCGACGAGCGGCGTTTCATCCCGAGGCGCTGGCCTCGGCGCACCACTACGGCTTCCGGCTCAGGCTGTGTCGACCCTACAGGGCCAAGACCAAGGGCAAGGTCGAGTCCGACGTCGCCTACGTGCGCGGGCGGCTGCTTCGCGACCACGGCTTCACCGGCTACGAGCAGGCCGACGCCGCCTGGCGGCAGTGGAACGAGGACGTCGCCCGCCGCCGGGTGCACGGCACCCACGGCGAGGTCGTGGCCGTGCGCGCCGAGCGCGACCGCGCGGCGCTGCTGCCGCTGCCGCCGACGCCCTATCTGGTCGTCGAGCGGACGACCCGGGTGGTCGCCCGCGACGGGTTGTTCAGCTTCGAGGGGCGTCGCTGCGCGGTTCCGCAGGCCAGGCCCGGCGAGCGCGTCGAGCTCGTTCTCGGCGACCGCGAGATCGAGGTCTACTCGACCGTCGACGGCCGCCGGCTGGCGCGCCACGAGCGCGGCCGCCCGACCAGGGTGCTGCCCGACCCGGCCTGCGACTCGGTGTCGCTGGCGCAGGTGCTGGGCGCGCTGCCCGACCCGGAGGTGCACCGCCGCCCGCTTCAGGTCTACGAAGAGCCGGCCGGTGGCTGAGCTGATCACAGAGCGCATCCGCCGCCACGCCACGGAGCTGAGGCTGCACGGCATCGCCGAAGACCCCGACGAGCCGATCGAGCGCGCCGAGGCGGAGCGGCTCGGCTACCGCGAGTTCCTCGACCTGGTGCTCGAGTCCGAGGTCGGCGTGCTCGAGGGCCGCCGCTACCAAGCCCGGCTCAAGATGGCCGGGCTGCCGCACCACAAGACGCTCGACGAGTTCGACGTCTCCTTCCAGCCCGAGCTCGACCCCAAGCGGCTCGCCGAGCTCAGGACGCTGCGCTTCGTCGAGCGCAAGGTCGGCTGCCTGATCCTCGGCCCGCCCGGCGTCGGCAAGAGCCACATCTCGGTCGGCCTGGCGATGGAGGCGCTCGCCCGCGGCTATCTCGTCCGCTACACCACGCTCGACGACCTCGTCCGCGGACCGCGCCAAGCCGACGCGCTCTCAAAGCTCTCGAACAAGCCGGCCCAGCTGCAGCGCCCGCACCTGCTGATAATCGACGAAGCGGGCTACGTGCCGCTCGAGCACGCCGACGCCAACCGCGTCTTCCAAGTCGTCAACCGCCGCTACACGCGCGGCTCGACGATCGTCACCTCCAACAAGACCGTCTCCGAATGGGCCGACACCTTCGGCGACGAGGCGCTCGCCGCCGCCATCCTCGACCGCCTACTCCACGACGCCGAGGTGCTCGCCATCAACGGCCCCAGCTACAGGCTCAAAGGACGCCTCGAGGCGCTCCGGCAGGCCACCGATCGCCCCGAACCCGCCGAATAAAGAGGTCCAATCACCCGCGGCCACTCCCCGCAGGCGCTCAGATCGCCTCACAGCGTCCCGATTCCGGCGGACCGCGGCCAAATCGACCGCAATCCGCCCTCAACGCGCCCCAGCACCGCTCCTCACCAGCGGGCGAGACCCTCAGGCCGCCGCAGAACGCGTCCCGCGCCGCCCGTCGACCGACATTTTTCGATGGCGATCAACCGACATTTTTCGATGGCGCTTGACAAAGCCACGCAACAGGGGAAGCAGCCCCTCCAGCGAACCGGGAAGATGCAACAGCATCACGACACCCCCGTCAGGTGGGGCCGCGGGCATGTCCAGATGCCCACGGCAGATGGCTTCGGTCGCCCCACCTGTTCGGGGGTGTCGGTCGTTCGCCTGCCCCGCGATTCCGGAACCGCGCCGGGCCGTCAGGCGCTCAGACCCAGATCAGCGCGAACGCGTCGCCAAGCCGAAAACGACCAAAGTCGAGGAGGTGAGCGAGTCTCATACTTCGACAGCTCGTGTTTGCACCGTTCAGTCATACGTTCGGAGCGCGCTGTGACTGCAGCGAGCTCGGTGGGTTACTGCCGGAAGCCGCCTGCGAGCCGGTTCCGCCGGCTCGCCACGGGGTGGGCGCGGACGCCTGATTTGGCCACAGTGCGGACGCCTGTTTTGGCCCCACCTCCGTCCGATCGTGGTCGGACCTTCGGCGCTCTGTGGAGCGTCGAGGGGGGACCGCGGAGAGGATGCGATCGAGAGTGGAGCTGTTCGAGCAGGTCCGCAGGGATCGTGATCGGGAGGGGCTGTCGATCCATGCGCTGGCGCGTCGCCACGGTGTGCACCGGCGCGCGGTGCGCCAGGCGCTGGCCTCGCCGTTGCCGCCCGAGCGCGAGCGCCCGGAGGGACGGCCGGCGCCGAAGCTGGGTGCGCATCGCGAGCTGATCGACGGCTGGCTGGTCGCCGATCGGGAGGCGCCGCGCAAGCAGCGTCACACGGCCAGGCGGGTGTGGGAGCGGCTGCGCGACGAGCACGGCGTCGAGGTCTCCGAGCGCCAGGTGCGCCGCTATGTGCGCGCCCGCCGGGGCGAGCTGGGCGACGTCGCAGGCGAGGTGTGCGTGCCGCTCTGCCACGAGCCGGCGGCGGAGGCGGAGGTCGACTGGGGCGAGGCGACGGTGGTGATCGGCGGCGCGGCGACGAG
>JACVRW010000038.1 GCA_014534235.1 Thermoleophilaceae bacterium
GATGTCGCAGATGACGTTGTCTCCCTGCCGGAAAATCTTGTCCGTGTGCCATCTGCGATAAGGGCTGGTGTTCCCCCCCGACGCGCAGATGATGTCGTAGACGAAGTCGGCGCCCTCGGAGTAGAAGAACTCGTTCACCTTCGCGGTGATGTCCGCCTCGCGGACGCCCGGCTTCAGCCACTCGTTCTCGATCTTCCACATGGCTGCATCGCCGAGCGAGGAGCTGATCTTGAGCAGCTCGATCTCGTCGGGGGTCTTGACCCGGCGCGCCTGTGACATCGCGGGCCAGGCGTTGACCAGGTTCAGGCCGCGCTCCTGGAACGCCTGCATGGCGCTCATGTCGGCCGTGTCGATCCCGATCCGCTCCTTCTCGACGCCCGCCTCGCGGAGCACCTCGACCACGGAGTCGGCCATGCGCCCGACCATCATCGGCTCCGCGCCCTCGGCCCAGCGCCACGTGAACGCCGGGCGGATGTTGCCGTCGAGCCAGGGGGCGTCGAGCTTCGCGCACTCGAGGTCCGAGCCGACGGTCTCGAACAGCACGGGGTCGCCGTCGCGCGGTAGCACGGCGTAGCGGATGAAGATGTTGTGCTTCCAGTTGCCCTGGAAGGTGCCCGTGACGTAGCGGATGTTCTCGCCGACGAACATGATCAGGCCGCCGAGGTCGTGATCTGCCATGGCCGCCCGGGCGCGCGCGAGGCGATCGCGCCGCAGGCGGTCGTGGTCGACGCGCTGCTGCCAGTCCGTGGAGGTCTGGCTGTACAGCCGGCGGGGGTCGGTGTGGTGCGGGCGCTGGATGAACGAGGTCTCCAGCTCATAGTCCCGCGGCGTGGCGCGCTCGGCGCGGTCGCTGATGCTCATGTCGTGCTCCTCCCTAAGTCGCCTCCCGGCATGCATCCCGGATCATCGCGGCTTGCGCCGCCGCGGGCTTCAGTCGTCTGACCCGGCTGCTCGCCTCGCAGGTGGAGGCGGCGCTGGCTTCGGCGCCCCACCGCCGGTACGGTCGAGGTGTACGCGAACCCGACGAAGGGAGAAACCCTTGCCGTCCACCGTACCCGACGACGAGCTGAAGGCGCGCCTTCGAGCGATGTGGGCGTCCGGCGACTACCCCTCCATGGTCGAGACGTGGCTGCTTCCACTCGGGCCGCGTCTCGTCGAGGCCTGCCGTATCGGCCCCGGGATGCGTGTGCTCGACGTCGCCGCCGGCACGGGCAACGCTTCGATCCCGGCCGCGGAGCGGGGCGCGACCGTCACCGCGAGCGACCTGACCCCGGAGCTGCTCGAGGTCGGCCGCCGGCGCGCGCGGGCCGAGGGACTCGACCTCGATTGGGTCGAAGCCGACGCCGAGAACCTGCCGTTCGAAGACGAGTCGTTCGACGTGGTGATGTCGGCGATCGGCGCGATGTTCGCGCCCCACCACCAGGAGGCCGCGAACGAGCTCGTCCGGGTCTGCCGCCGCGGAGGCACCATCGGGCTCCTGAGCTGGACGCCCGAGGGCATGATCGGCGCGCTGTTCCGCACGATGGGACCCTTTGCTCCGCCGCCCCCACCCGGGGCCCAGCCGCCGCCGCTATGGGGGAGCGAGGACCACGTGCGCGGCTTGTTCGGCGACCGCGTCGACTTCGGCACGATGGAGCGCGACATCCTCGAGGTCACCGCCTTCGAACGTCCCCGCGACTACGGCACGCACTTCAAGGAGCGCTACGGGCCCACCATCACGGCGCAGGCGAACGCCCGCCGCAACGGGCGCGAGGCGGAGTTCGAGGAGGCGCTCGACCGGTTCTGCGACGAGTGGAATCGCGGCACGTCCGACCACGCACGCTTCGACCACGAGTACCTGCTCGCCGTGGGGACGCGGAGGTAGGCGCGGCCCCCGCGGGCCGCGCACTATCGTCGTCCTCCATGGCGCGGGGTCCCGTCAGCCATATGAGCCAGGCCTATCCCGACAGAGTCGAGGTGCGCGGCCGCGACCTCGCCGGCGACCTGATGGGCCGGCTCAGCTTCACGGAGTACTTCCACCTGCTGCTCACGGGCCACGAGCCGACCGAGGATCAGCGCTTCTTCCTCGACCTGCTGCTCGTCGCGATTGCAGAGCACGGGATGATGCCCACGAACGTCGCCGCCCGCATGACGCTCGCCGCGGACCCCGATTCGCTCCAGGGCGCGGTGGCGGCGGGAATCCTCGGCTGTGGCCCGGTGCTCCTCGGCACCGCCGAGCCGTGCGCGCGGCTCCTCGAGGACGCTCAGGCGAAGGTCGCATCCGGTGGCCGGGCGGCCGCCGTCGCTGACGAGACGGCGCGCGCGCTGCGCGCCTCAGGCGCCAAGGTGCCGGGCTTCGGTCACCCCGTCCACCGGCCGCTTGACCCGCGCGCCGAACGGATCCTCGAGCTCGCCGACGCCCGCGGCGTCACCGGAGCGCACGTCCTGCTGGCGCGCCTGCTTCGCGACGCCGTGGCCGCCGCATGGGGGAGGCCGCTCACGATGAACGTCTCCATGCCGATCGCGGCCGTGATGCTCGACCTTGGCTTCCCGGCGTCCGCGGTCAAGTCCGTGCCGATCCTCGCCCGGACGGCCGGACTGCTCGCTCACCTGGCCGAGGAGCGGGAGGAGCCGCTCGGCTTCCTCATGGCGGCTCACGCCGAGGAGGCGATCGAGTACGAGCGCCCGCCGGGATGATCGACGTCGAGAGCCGCCCCTGGGGTGAGCAGGTCGCGGTCGACGATCCGGCGTACCGCGCCCAGCTCGCCTACCTCTTCGATAGATCGGCCCTCTATCGCGAGAAGCTTGCCGCGGCGGGGTTCCCGGACGCGCGCGCGGCTGGAGGGCTGGCAGACATCGCGCAGCTGCCGCTGACCGAGAAGCAGGAGCTCAGGGCGACGTGCACGCCGGACAACCCGATCGGCGCGCACCTCTGCGCGGCGCCGAAGGAGCTCGTCAGGATCTACTCGACGAGCGGCACCACCGGCACGCCGAGCTACATCCCGCTGACGGCGGACGATCTCGACAACTGGGTGACGGTCTCGGCGCGCAGCTACGCGGCGTCCGGCGTCTCCCCCGGCCAGCGCATCGTCTCGACCTACAACGCCGGGCCGTTCGCGGCCGGCGCCGTGCTCGCCGCGTTCGAGCGCCTCGGGCTCTGCCACATCCCGGTCGGCACCGGCACCACCGAGCGCCTCGTGCGGGCCATCGAGCTTCTGCGGCCAGAGGCGGCCGCGCTGACGCCGTCGAATGCCGCCTACGTCGTCGAATGGGCGGCGGAGCGCGACGTCGACCTGCCGGCGTCGAGCGTCGAGCGGGTCCTCGTGGCGGGGGAGCCCGGCGGCGGCGAGCCCGCCTTCCGTGCCCGGCTCGAGGAGGGGTGGCGCGCGCGGGTCACCGAGGCGATGGGCATCGGCGACATCGGCGTATCGCTCTGGGGCGAGTGCGCGGAGCAGCAGGGGATGCACTTCGCCGCGCGCGGGTTCGTCCACGTCGAGCTGATCGCGCCCGACACGGGTGAGGCCCTCGAGATCGCCGACGGCGCCACGGGCGAGCTCGTCCTCACGCATCTGCGGCATCGCGCCGCGCCGCTCCTGCGCTTCCGCACGCGCGACCACGTCGAGCTCTGGACGAGCCCCTGCGCATGCGGCCGCACGAGCCCGCGCCTGCGCTGCATCGGGCGCACGGACGACATGCTGATCGTCCGCGGCGTCAACGTCTTCCCGTCGGCCGTCCGCGAGGTGGTCGGCGAGTTCGCCCCCGAGGTGAGCGGGCACATCCTGGTGAGGCCGCGGACGCCCGGCGTGAAGCAGGAGCCACCGCTCCCCGTGAGCGTCGAGCTGGCGTCGGGCCGGGCGGCCGATCCCGCGCTCGCGCATGCGATCCGTGAGAGAGTGCGCGAGGTGCTCGTCGTCCAGACGGCTGTCGATCTCGTCCCGTGGGGCAGCCTGGGGCGAAGCGAGTACAAGTCCAGACTCGTCGAGCGCTCGCGCGGCTCGCTGTCGGACGACCGATCGCCGAGGGACCCCTACGAATAGGAGCGATCACATGGCCACGAACACGCTGAGCATCCTGAGGCCGAGCGTCAACAACCTTGCCGCTCGGGTCTTCGTGCGAGCCGCCGGGCTCGACTTCGAGGAGCGGGACGTGTGGGGTAAGAAGGACGAGCCCGAGTTCATCGAGAAGGACCCGGCGCAGCTGACGCCGCTGCTCGAGGAGGAGGGACTGCCGCGTGGCTCCCTGTGGGAAAGCTGCGCGATCATGCAGTACCTCTGCAACAAGCACGGGCTCGACGAGCTGTACCCGCGGGATCCCGGAGAGCGCGCGATGACCGACAGCGCGATGTTCTACCTGACGGGGACGCTCTATCCGCTCATGGCGCGCGCCACCTACCCGACCCTCGGTTTCCCGCAGTACGCGGGTGAGGTAGCGACCGCTCCCGCCGCCGACGACGAGATGAAGGAGCAGGCGCGGAAGGACGCCGAGGCCGCGCTCACCCAGCCGCTCGACGCCTTCCACCGGTTCTTCCTCGACGGGCGGGACTTCATCGGCGGCGCCCGCCCCTCGATCGCGGACATCCGCCTCGCCGTGACCCTCGAGTTCCTGCGCGCGATCGACTACGAGTTCCCGCAGTGGGCCGAGGACTACGTGAGCGCGGTGGAGTCCGCCCTCGGTGCCGCCTACTCCGAGCCGGCCGAGGACGTGCGCGGCTTCGTGGGCTCCGTGAAGGCCCAGACCGCTTAGCGACGCCGCTCAGGCGTGGGCCCAGTAGCGCTCGGCGCCCTTGCTCTCCGCGAGCGCCTCCGCGCTCTCGAAGCCCGGCGCCATGGCGGCGCTCGTCCCCGGCATGACCTGGTGGTGCTCGATGTTGAGTAGCCGCAGCCACGACTGCTGTCCGAGCGTCAGCCCGATCATGCAGCCCAGCTCGACGAGCTCCGCCTCGCTGAAGTGCGCGTACATGCGCTCCCAAAGCGCGTCGTCGGCGTCGCCGGTCCAGACGATCGCCTCCGCGTAGGCGAGCGCGGCCTTCTCCCGCTCGGTGTAGTTCTCGGATGACTCGAAGTTCAAGAGCTCGTCGTACTTGCCCTCGATGAGCCCGTGCTCGCGCCCGCGCTCGGATCGCTGATTGCCGCAGTACTCACACTTGACGCTGTGCGAGACGTAGACGCGGCAAAGCTCCTTGATCGAGTGGTCGACGATGCCCTCGCGGAAGAGGTCCTTCCAGGCGTTTGCGAAAAACCAAAACGCCGCCGGCACGTGCGCTCGAACCGCCGAGCTCTCCGGCCGCGGGGTTCCCTCTCGCGCGCAACGCTCCATCTCGGCGCGCATCTCTGGCGTCATTTCGTCCAAAGGCACGTAGCTGATCCGCTGAGGTCCGGCCATGCTGTGCTCCCTCCTCGAGACTCTCCAACTAGAGCTTTCCACACGCTTCTCCCGACGAAACGCGCCCGCTGCGGGCGTTTAGCGTCCACCCTCGAGGCGCTCCGCCAGCTCCAGTAGGTCGGCGACAGACTCGTCCGCGGCGGGGTCCGCGCGGCCCGCAGAGCCCCGTCCGTACTCCAGCGGCCGGTCCACGAACGCTGTACGCAGCCCGGCCCGACGAGCGCCCTCCAGATCCCACGGGTGGGCCGCGACCATCATCAGCTCGGTGGGCTCGAGGCCGAGCAGGCACGCGGCGGTCTGGTAGACCTCGGGCGCCGGCTTGTACGCGCGCACCAGCTCGGCCGAGAGCACGCAGTCGAAGCGCAAGTCGCCGTGGCGCGCGAGGTCGACGAGCAGGGCGACGTGGCCGTTGGAGAGCGTCGCGACTACGCCGCGCCGGCGCACCGCCTCCAGGCCGGCGCGGACATCCGACCATGGATCGAGCCGGTGCCACGCCGCCACGAGCCGGCTTCGCTCCTCGGCGGACAGGTCGATGCCTCGCTCGGCGAGGAGGTCGCCGAGCGTCACGAGGTGAAGCTCGTCGAAGTTGCCCCACGGCCGCGAGCCGTCGTTGACCTCGGCGAGGATGCGCGGGTAGCGCGCGCGCCAGTCGTCCGCGAGCTCCTCGGGATTGTCCGCGACGCCGCATGCCCGAAACGCCTCGGCCACCCCCGACCGCCAGTCCACTAGGGTGCCGAAGACGTCGAAGACGAGCGCCCGGACCGCCACCGGGTGCAGGCTATCTGCGGTTATGCTTGGGTTGTCGGCGGGCTTGGGTGGTGGTCGGCGAGACACACATGAACTGCCGTCACTGCGGCCTCGAGAGCCCGGCCGGAATGAGGTTCTGCGGCCGCTGCGGTGCTCCGCTCGAGGAGGGGTCGGTCGCGGTTCCGCGCACCGACACCGGGGACACCGCCCAGCGGCGGCATATGACGGTGCTGTTCTGCGACCTGGTCGGCTCCACGCCCCTCGCCGGGATGCTCGACGCCGAGGACTTCCGTGAGGTCCTCGGCGGTTACCAGCAGGCGTGTAGGCGGGCGGTCGAACGTTTCGACGGCTACATCGCCAGGTACGTCGGCGACGGTGTGGTGGCCTACTTCGGCTACCCCCGGGCACACGAGGACGATGCGCGGCGCGCCGTGCATGCCGCGCTCGGAGTCCTCGATGAGCTCATCGGCCTGAACGCGCACCTCCGCGAAGTGCTGGACATCTCGCTCCAGGTCCGGATCGGCGTGCACACGGGGGTGGTGGTCGTCGGAGAGATGGGGGCGGGTGAGACGCGCTCTCAGCTCGACATCGTCGGCGAGATGCCGCACATCGCCGCACGGCTCGAGTCGATCGCCCCTCCCGGATCGGCCGTGATCAGCGACGTGACTCAGGATCTCATCGAGGGTTACTTCGAGACGGAGCCGCTGGGCCAGAAGGCCCTGAAGGGGGTAGCGCGTCCCATAGCTGTGCACAGGGTCCTGCGCCCCACCGGCGCGGTCGCCCGTCTCGAGGTGGCCGGTGCGCGACGCCTCGCGCCGGTGGTGGGCCGCGATCGGGAACTGGCGCGGCTCGTGGAGGGCTGGCAGCAGGTCAAGACCGGTCACGGGGTGGTCGCTCACGTCACGGGCGAGGCCGGCATCGGCAAGAGCCGCCTGGTGCACGCGCTGACCGAGCGGCTGGGAAAGCAGGTCAGCGTCGCGCAGGTGTGGCAGTGCTCGGCCCACCACCGGAGCACATCGCTGTATCCGGTCATCCGGTTCCTCGAGGGCCTGCTGGGCCTAGAGCGGAAGGCGCCGGCTGAGCCTCGGCTGCGCGTGCTGGAACGAGCGGTCGCCGACGCGGGCCTCGATCGGATCACGGCGGTGCCGCTCCTCGCGGACCTCCTGTCGATCCGCGCCGGCCGGGACGACGCCGAGCAGAGCCTCGCGCCCCGTGACGCCCGGACCGCCATATTGCGCATCCTCGAATCCCTGCTCGTCAGGAACCCGAGTCGTCATCCGTTGCTCCTCGTCGTCGAGGACCTCCACTGGGCGGACCCGACGACCGTCGAGCTGCTCGGCCGGATCATCAAGAGCCTGCCGAGGACCCCGGTCCTGGGCGTCTTCACCTTCCGGCGCGAGTTCGAACCGCCCTGGACGCAGCGGCAACCCGTCCTCGAGATCCAACTCGGGCCGCTGACGTCGAATGAGGTGCGGGCGATGGCGACGGCCGCAAGCGACGCGCTCGACCCCGCGGTGCTCGAATGGGTGGATTCCGCCGCGGACGGCGTCCCGCTGTTCGTGGAGGAGATGTTGAAGATGCTCGAACACGGTGGCGGGCCCGGCATGATCGGAAATACGCCGCTCCATACGGGGGTCCCGCCGACCCTCGAGGGCCTCCTCACCGAGCGTCTCGACCGGCTACCCGACCTCGGCGAGGTGATCGACACGGCGGCGATCCTCGGCCGGGAGTTCGACCGGTCGGTGCTCGGCGCGCTCGAGCCGGCCGCCGGCGCAGATCTCGAGCTCGCACTCGCGCGGCTCGCGGCCCACGATGTCGTCCGGCCGGTCGGCGGCGCGCGATCGCGGTACGAGTTCAAGCACGCGCTGTTGCAGGAGGCGGCCTACGAGCGGATCCTGCGCCGCCGTCGCCGCGCGCTCCACGGTCGCGTCGCCGACACGCTCGTCCGGCGGTTCCCGGAGGTGGCGGAGCGAGAGCCCGAGGTCGTGGCGCACCACTGGTCCTCTGCGGGCGAGCCCGCAAAGGCGTTGCCGCTCTGGCACGCGGCGGGGACGCGTGCCCTCGAGCGAGCGGCCTACCTGGAGGCTGCCGAGCACTTCCGCCGCGGGATGGACGCCCTCGACGAGATCGGCCCGCATCCCGGCGACGATCTCGAGCACGTCGACTTCCTCACCCACCTCGCGGCCTCGCTGCAGGCTGGGCGCGGCTATGCGGCCGCGGGGGTGGACGACGCGTACGAGAGGGCCCGGACCGCGTGCGATCGGGCCAGGAACGACGGCCGGCTGGCGTCGGTGATCCGCGGGCAGTGGATGATCCACGTGCTGCGGGGTCAGTACGTGTTCCACCTCCTGCGGGGTCAGTACGGGACGGCTCTCGAGCTCGCCGATGAGACGCTGGCGCTCAGCGAGCGAGGCGACCAGCCGGTTCGCCTCGCCGACGGACACCTCTACCGTGGCCTCGTCCACATGTACCTGGCGCAGTTCGACCTCGCGCGGGAGCACCTTTCCGAGGCGTTCACCCGCTACAGGCCACACCATCGGTCGGACCAGATATACGAGGCGCAGGGCGTCACCGGCGTCGCGGCACTCGCCTACCTCGCCCTGGTGCTGTGGAACATGGGGCACGCCGAGGAGTCGCGCGAGCGCAGCGACCTGAGCCTCGAGCGCGCCGAGCGCGTCGGGGGGCCAGTGACGCGCGCCCAGGCATGGGGAATGCGCAGCATCCTGCACCTCAGCCGTCGCGAGCCCGTCGAGCTCGCGCATTGGGTCCACAGGACGCGCGCGCACAGCGTCGACCACGACATCGGCTACTGGCGGATCGTCTCCTCATTGCTATCCGGGTGGCTGCAGGGACGCACCGACGAGCTCGCGGTCGGTACGAGCCGGGTCGAGAAGAGCCTCGACGCCTACCTCGCCTCGGGGGCGCGGCTCAGCCTTCCGCACTTCCACATCCTCTTGGCGGATCTGCGGCTCGCCGCAGGCGATCAGCGTCGGGCGCTCGAGGTGCTGCGCGCAGGTGAGGAGTACATCGAGGAGACCGGCGAGCGGTTCTCCGAGTCCGAGCTGTTCCGCTTCAAGGGGCGAGCGCTCATGGCGGGAGACTCGCCGGATCCCGAGGGCGCCACCGCCGCGTACGAGAAAGCCATCAGCGCCGCGCACGAGCAGAACGCGAAGCTGCTCGAGCTGCGCGCCGCCGCCCGCCTCGCCGCGCACCAGCGCAGGATCGCCGACAGTTGCACGGTGCTCGACCGCGTCGTGGCGCTGTGCGACTGGTTCGGCCCGGAGTCTGAGCTGCCGGACGTCGTACGCGGGCGCACGCTCGTCGCTCCGGAGTTTATGGCTCGATGAGCGAGGCGCCGCGTGTCACCGTCGCCGGGGGCGGTCTCGCCGGACTCACCGCCGCGCTGCGGCTGGCCGAGCGCGGGTACCGGGTCAAGCTCTACGAGCAGAAGTCGATGCTCGGCGGCGACCTGGGATCGCGTCCCGGGGCCGACGGCGTCGAGCTCGACGTGTACCCGCACATGTATCCCAGCTGGTACCACAACTTCTGGCGCCTACTGAGTGATGTGACCGACGGCGATCGTGACGAGCGGTTCCGCCCGCTCTCGGGCTACAGCCAGCTCCGCCGGCGCGAGTTCCCGAGGTTCGAGGCCGTCACCGACATCTACTCGCCGCGGCACATCTTTCAGAACCTGTTCTCGGGGGTGGGACCTCCCGCCGACATGCTCGTGTTCGGCTACGCGACCGTGGACCTGCTCGCCGAGCGACTCAACCCCACCATGTCGCTCGACAACGTGAGCGTGACCGGGTTCTTGAACGCGCGGCCGTATATGACCGAGCGGGCCGCCGCCGCTTGCGACAACTTCATCACGACGGTCTGGGCGATCCCGGCCTACCTCACCTCGGCCGACGACTACCGCACCTACCTCGAGTACTCGCTGGCCGAGCCCGAGCCGGCGTTCTGGTTGGCGCGCGGCCCGGCCGCCCGGCAGGTGATCGAGCCGCTCACCGCGGCGGTGGAGGCCGCGGGCGTCGAGATCGTCCGCTCGGTCCAGGTCGCGCGCGTCTCGTGCACGGGCGCCCGCGTGACCGAGATCGGTCTTCGGAACTCCCGGCTCGACCCGGTGTCGCGTACGTGGGTGGGTGCGGGAAACGGTTGGACCGAGGAGGTCGACGAGCTCATCCTCGCGGTACCGCCACCCGCCCTGTTGTCGCTGGTCCGCTCGGGGGAGTCGGGACGCCGGATCGTCGAGCGTACGCCGAGGCTCGCCGAAATCTCCCGCCTGCGCACGCAACGGATCCCGATCCTGAACGTCTATTTCCGCCGCAAGCTACTGGGCATCCCGGCGGAGCCCGTCGGCCTCTTCGAGTCGAACTTCTCCCTCGCGTTCACCGACATCTCACAGACGTGGCAACGGGTGCCCCAGTTCGCCGGCAAGACCGTCCTCGCTGTCTCGGCGTCAGACCCGTACGCGCTTCCCGGCACGCATTGGCGCGACGACGCCTTCGCGATGCTCCGCGAGCTCGCGGAGTACCTCGATTTCCACCCGGGGACGAGATGGGGCGAGTCGAGCGACATCGACTGGGAGCGGACCCGCTACGAGCCGAACGCGGACGCGCGGTTGTTCATCAACGAGACCGGCACGGACGTGTGGCGCCCTGCAGCCGCCTGCGGCGGTGTCTCCAATCTCTGCTTCGCCGGGGACTTCTGCGCCAACCGTATCGGGATGACGACCATAGAGTCCGCGGTGACCACGGGCCTCGAGGCGGCCCGCGTCATCGTCGAGCGGCGCGGCATCGGCCGCCCCGTCGAGATCGCCGAGCCGAACTCGCTGCCGGGAGCGTTGTACGTGTGGCTCCGCTACGCGTGGGCGCCGTACGCGTTTGCTGCGAAGGCATGGTCCGCCGGCAGCGACTACGTCGGGTGGCTCCGAGGCCTGTTCACGCCGGCCAGACCGCCGGGTCGTCAGCGGCGAGAGAGCTGACGCACCTGGTCGACGAGGGCGAGGAGCGGTTCGGCGTCGCCGGCGAACCGCTTGGCCTCGGCGCGAGCCGATTCCGCGATCCGGTCGAGCACCCGCTCCGCTTCGTCGAGCTGAGCCCGGAAGGCGTCGGCCAGGATCGCGAGTCGCTCCTGATCGTCGTCGTCGATGCGGAACAGTTCGCGGATGTCGGCGTCGCGGATGGCGAGGGCGGCGGGCAACGTCACGATGCCGTCGCGGATGTCCTCGTCGCCGCCGCCCCCGAGCGCTTCGAGACCACGCTGATCGCCGACGTCGTCGCAGCCGTGGTAGAGAACACCCAGGAGGTGCCCGTACCGGCGCAACCGTTCCGAGCGCGCGCCCAGCACCGCGCAGATCTCGAACATGGAGCCGGTGTCCTCGCCGGCGATGCGTCGCCAGTCCTCGACGCCTAGTGGCCGGCGCCGGAGCCGCCACTGGAGGCACTCCGCCACCCCGAGCCGGCGGAGCAGCTCGGACAGGTGGCGTACGGCGAATGGATCGTCCGCGAAGGCATCGAACGCGTCGGCGACGAGGTAGCCCGAGGCCATCAGCGCCGTCAGGCGACCGAACTTCCGCTCAACCGTCGCGATCCTTCGCCGCTCATCCGACCCGTCGAGGACGTCGTCGATGATCAGCGACATGTTGTGCACGAGCTCCACCGCAAAGGCGACGTCGACGGCCTCGGACGCCGGCGTCTCTCGGACCGCCCGGTGACAGGCGAAGACCGTGGCGGGACGGAAGTGCTTCGGCGTCCCGGACAAGGCCCACGTGAGCGACTCGCGCAGCTCGTCGTCGACGCTCTCGAGCCACGCGGCAACCCGCTCGCGCAGCAGTTGGATCTCGGCGAGGGCGCCGAGCCGGGCCATGAGATCGCCGCTTGCCGCGAGGCCGGTGGTCACGGCTTCACTCGGTAGGGGCGGTGTGGCCGCACCCCGGTCCCTTCTTGCGGTCGAGTGACCTCCTCGAGTTCGTCGACCGCTCGTCGCAGCTCGCGCCAGGTCACCTCCGCCCCCTCGCGAGCGAGCGCGATGAGATCGTCGCGAAATGTCGCCTGCGCCGTGCCCGCGCCCGCGCCACCCACGGACGCCCTGACGGCGAGCCTCACGAGGGCCGGCGCGCGATCGAGCCATAGGTCGAGACAGCTCACACCAACGCGAAATGCCGTGGCCGAGGTCACGAGCGAGCCAGTTGCGAGCATCCGAGGGACCAGGAGACGGCTCAAGCCACGCAGGCTACCCACGAACCGGCTCCGCATGCGAGCCGGCCGCCTGTCGTTACGGATGCCGCGCGCTGAGCTCGAGGGCGTCCGCGGCTCGCCCTCCGGCTTCGCTTCGCCTCACCGGTGGGAGCGAGCGTACCTCTGTACCACGAAGTACGCCGCGCGCGGGGTGCCGTCGGGGCCGACGAGCCCGGCGTCGAATCGGACGCCGGGCGGGAACCCGAACCAGTGATAGATGAATACCCTCGTGATCCTCGATCGCATGCCGCGGCGCCTCGTGTCGTAGCGGTCCGCCAACCTGAACATCCACCGCGTGCACCGCGCTGCGCGGGACTCCGAGTACCCCCACTGCCGGCTGCCGCCGAACCTCACGATCCCGTTCGTCTCGGTCAGCCAGACCTCCCCCGGCACGGTTTCGAGCATCCTGCCGGTGTCCAATGAGGTGAGGTTGTTGACGTCCTGGTAGTTATGCAGCCCCCACAGGCGCGGCCGACCGGGCGCGCGGCGCAGGAACAAACGCAGGTAACGGTGCATGTTCGCCGTGTCCAGCAAGTCGGCCGCCATCACGCGGAACTTGCGGCGACGGCTCTCGCGGCGTAGCACGCGGTAGTAACGGACGGCGAGGTCTGGACGCGTGAAGGTCGGCTGCGAAATGTGGTTGACCTCGTTCCAGGCCGAGTACGTGCGCACCCACGGGTAGCGGTTGTCGAACTTTCGAAAAGCCGTGCGGTACGCCCTCGCGCTCGGTGCACGGCAGGCCTTGCTGCGCGAGTAGCGCCGGCCGTCGTAGCAGCCGTGGCGTGCATTGAACGTCACGAGAACGTCCTGGCCACGGGCGCGCGCGGCGGTCATGAACGCGTGCACCTCGGCCGCCTGGCCGGCCCTGGCCCAATCCCAGGGGACGAGGTACCGGACGCGCTTCAGGTGAAGGCTCTGCCACGCGGGAGTGCTGAACATCGCGGGGTTCTGCTCGCCGACGCCGATGCGATAGGTCGCATGGGCGCGCCCCGCCGTGGCAGCCAGGGCCACGAGCAGCAGCAGGCTCGCGGCGCACAGCGGAAAGGCGAAGCGAGCGGACGAGGCATCGTGCGACGCCCGGAGGCGGCGCGGAGGCCGGCGAATCCCGCCGGCACGCCCCACGGACGGGAGTAGCCCGCGCCTCCAGGGAGCGGCGCTGAAAGGCGGCGGCAGTGGAGACTTCCGGCTCGGGTGACGACGTACCCAAAAGGCACCGTCGATTGACCGTTTCGGCATCCGGGAGTAGCCTACTGGAGGCCGGAGGACGCCGACCAGCCTCCCCCAGACACCGTCCTCGGCGTGTCCATGACGGGATCATCCCGAGTCCGGAGCCGCGCCCCACCGCCACCTGCAGGCCTCTCCACGTTTCTGGCCTTTAGGAAGGAGGCGACAGACGTGCGCACTAAGTTCAGGGTCATGGCGGCACTCGTTGCCATAGTCGCGCTTGCGGTGCTGGTCTCGGCCCCCGCGGCGAGCGCCAACGCCGGCGGTAAGAAGTTCAAGATCCTCCGAATCGTCGCGGAGCTGAAGCAGGACGAGTTCCTGGATGGGGACGACGGACCGTCGCTCGGCGATCAGCTCGTATTGTCGGAGCGGCTGTTCATCCGTGGCCGGCAGGTCGGTGAGAGCGGCGTCGTTTGCTTCGTGACCCAAGCGATGCCGCCCTACGACATGCTGACGTTCAAGTGCGAGGCGGTGCTCAGCCTGCGGAAGGGACAGATCACCCTGCAGGGGCTGATCGAGGTCCAGGGCGAGGATGACCCAGGGCCGTTCAGGCTGGCCATCACCGGAGGAACCGGCGCCTTCCGCTGCGCGAGCGGCGAGGCGGTGGTCCGCGTGCGGACCGAGACGCGGACCGTCTACAGGTTGCGCCTTGACTTCTGCAAGAAGCGCAAGTTCGACGACCGCAAGAAGGACGACGACGGCAAGAAGGACGACGACCGCTAGCCACCACCGCGTCGACGGCGGACGGGCCGCGAGTTCCAAGCCCGCGGCCCGCCGCCGCGCTGTTTCAAGCGCAAACTGCGGGCGTGCGCCCGTCGCATGGATCGCCGCCCGCGAATGGGTTGTGAAGGTAACCGCTTGGGCGCAAAGGCAACGCAGGTCGCGAGTGGAAGTGGGATCCTGCCGTGATGGGACTGCTGCCGCTCGACGAGGTGCGCCGCCGGCTGCGGATCGTGGGCCAGTCGTATGCCGGGATGCGCCCCGTGGCGCTCGAGCGGATCGTCGGCTTGGTCGATCGCAGCGCCGACTTCGGTCGCAACTTCCGGGCGCGGCGCTCGCTCTCGCGTTCACGGCTTGCGGCGCTGCGCGCGGCCTTCCCGGATGGCGACATGCCCGCGATCGAGGTCTACGAGGTCGGGGGACTGTTCTTCGTGGCCGACGGCCACCATCGCGTAGCGCTGGCCCACGAGCGGGGCGCGCAGTTCGTCGACGCCGAGGTGACGCGGCTGCACACGAACTATGCGCTGCCGCCCGACGTGGACGTGGCCCAGCTGGTGCATACCGAGCAGCAGCGCCTGCTGATGGAGGAGAGCGGCCTCGTCCGCAGCCGCCCGGAGGCGGTGATCGAGTTCGCTCGCCCGCGGGGCTATCCCGAGCTGCTAGAGGTGATCAAGGCGCACGGCTACGACCTCGTGCGCCGGCTCGAAGCTCTCCCTTCCCAGGAGGAGGTAGCGGCCGACTGGTACGACAACGTCTATCTGCCGGGAGTTGCGGCGGTCAATCGGGCCGGGCTCCCCGGGGTGTATCCGTTCAAGACCGAGGCCGATCTGTTCCTGTGGGTGTACGAGCGTCGCCGCGATCTGCGGGTGTTCGATCGTGCCGCGGACTTCGACGCGGCTGCCGCGTACGCGGCGCGCGAAGGCGTCGGCCGCCGTGACCGCCGCGTCATAGAGCAGGAGAAGGCGAGGCCGCTGAATCCACGGTCGCGGCCGGGGTCGCCGCCGTCGGGGTCGCCGTAGCGCTTCGCTCGCCGCCACGAGCGGCGTCGGCTCGTGCGCCGCTTCACTCCAACCGAGGAGGACAGCGCCTACAACCCGAACACCCGCCTGGGTGTCTCCTCCATGACGCGCCGCGCCGTCTCCTCGCCGACCGCCTCCTCCAGCCCCGCCACGGGTTCGGGCGGCGCCATGTCGAATGGGAGGTCGGTTCCCATCGCGACGTTCGCGGCGCCGACGCGGTCCACGAGGAAGCGCAGGGCGCCCGCGTCGTGCGTGATCGTGTCGAAGACGATGCGGCCGAGGTAGTCGTAGGGGTCCGGCGGGGAGTCGGCCAGCTCGGCGCGCACGGTGGCTGCGTGCCGCAGGCGACCGGCCTGCCATGGGACGTAGCCGCCCGCGTGCACGAGCACCAGGCGCAGGCCGGGGTGGCGGTCGAGGACGCCGCTCACGATCAGGCGCTCCGCCGCGATCGTGGTCTCCAGCTGGTTCCCGATCACATTCTGGAGGTGGTAGCCCTCCAGGCCGGGGTGGGGGTTGTTGTAGGCGGGGTGGACGAGCAGCGCGATGTCATGCTCCTCGGCGGCCGCCCAGAACAGGTCGAGGCCGGCCTCCGAGAGCGGCGTGCCCGCGACCGAGGTGCCGATCTGCGCGCCCACCGCGCCGGCGCCGGCCGCCTCTGCGAGCAGCTCCGCCGCGGCGTCGGGCGCCTGAAGCGGCACGTGTGCGAGCCAGCGCAATCGTGTCGCGTAGTGGCCGCAGAAGTCGGCAAGGCCGCCGTTGACCGCTCGACAGAGCGCGGCGCCACGCTCTGCATCGGCCTCATACGCGAACAGCGCAGGCGAGCCGGACACCACCGCCGCCTCCAGGCCGACCCGCTCGAGCTGCTCCAGCTTCGCGGCCGGGTCGAGGAAGGACGGCGTCAGCTCGGCGCGCACGCGGTCGGCCTCGATGACGTCGCCCTCGACCTTGATCGGGTAGCCGTCGCTCGCGCGCAGGAGCTCGATCGCCTCGCGCGGCGCCGCGTGGTTGTGCACGTCCCATCGCAACCGCTCAGCGCTCCGGCACGAACGGCAGCAAGAGGCACGAGCGGTGCTCGCCCCCGGCATGGACGCTCACCGTCCCGCCGAAGACCTCCGGCGGCCGGTCGTCGGGATCGTCGTGCAGGAACGGTCCCGAGCCGCGAAGCTCGTTCCGGAACGTGGTAAGGCGGTCGCCGCCGGCCTTCGGGTGCTCGTAGTCGCACCCGCGGACGCTCAGCCCTATGCGGTAGCCGGACGGCACGACCACCGATGTCGGCCAGATCTCCACGTCGAGCTCGTAGGTCTCGCCGGGCATGAGCGGCTGCTTTTCGTCGTGCGTGTGGTACGGCCTGTACGGCTCGCTCAGGGAGGCGTCGAGCTTGCGATGCGATGCCCGCAGCCAGCCCTGGGCAATGGGCGTGTGCGGATCGATCGCGCCCTGGAAGGTGACCTCCTCGCCGTCCGGGTCGAACACGCGGAGCACCAGGAAGACGTCCGCGTCCGCGGTGCTCGAGGAAACGAACAGCTTCGCCGCCGACGGGCCCGTGATCTCTACCTTGCGCTCGAGCGGGGCGCTCATGAAGGTCAGCCCGTCGCCCAGCGCCTCGTACGAGACGGAGCCGCCGTGTCCGACCGGCTCCGATGAGAGCGCGAGGCCGTCGGGCTCCAGGTAGAGACGTGTCCAGCTCGTACGTGCGAGCGGCCATGCCGATTCGCCGCGTTCGCGAAACGTCCCGTCAACGTGCCGCACCTGCAGCAGCACCGGCGACTGCTCGTCCCAGCCCGTGTCCTCGCCCTTCAGGAAGTGGCCGAAGAAGCGCTTCTGGAGCCGCACCCCGTAGTCGGTGTAGAAGTGCGTCCAGTGCTCGAGTCCGTGCAGCTCGAGCCACTTCTGGCGAGACGCGGAGCGCACGTAGCCCTCGACGTTCCCGCGGAGGTGCAGGCCGTGCCCGCCCCAGTTGCCGCACGACAAGAGCGGCACGTCGATCCGCTCCCAGTCGCCCGAACGGGCCCGGTGGTAGTCGTCGTCCAGCGGGTGCGCTGCGACGTCGGCGGCGAAGTCGGCCCGGCGTGCGGCCAGCTCATCGTCGTCGAGCCTCTCGGGCCCGCACGCCGGCTCGCCGGTGTTCGGGTTCACCGGGCCGCGCGACCCCAGGCCGTGCTGCACCGTCGTGACCTGCATCTCGTACCAGTTTCCGAAGAAGGTGCACAGGATCCCGCCGTGGTGAGTGGCGTCGCGGTACCAGTCCGAGGCTCCCTCCCACGCGCACATCGCCGCCAGCCCGGTCGGCGCCCGCGACGCCACGTGCCACTGGTTCATCGCGTAGTAGGAGATGCCGTTCAGGCCGACCTTGCCGATGGACCACGGCTGCGAGGCGCCCCACTCGATGCACGCGGCGAGGTCGCTCGTCTCTCGCGGCGAGAACGGGTCGAGGTGCCCGGGCGATCGCCCGGCGCCGCGCGAGTCCACGCGCACGCAGACGTACCCGTCCGGCACCCACTTCTCGGGGTCGACGACCTCCCAGTTCTGGTAGCGGTTCGACGAGCCGGCGGCGACGTCGGGATGCTCCGACACCATGCGCTCCCACTGATTCGGGTAGCCCTCCTGGAAGGCGAGCCCCTTCGCGTACGGGCCGTAGGAGAGGATCACGGGGTAACGCCCGCCGCCCTCGGGGCGAAAGACGTCCGCGCGCAGGACGACGCCGTCGTCCATCTCGACCTCGACGTCCCAGTCGATCCGCACCTCAGCCGATCCTGAGGAGGCCGCGCTCGTAGCGGTGCAGGCGCTCGGCGCCGTTGGCCGTAACGGCGACCAGCTCGCCCGTCTGCACGCCGGCGCTCTCGTCGGGCGTCACCACGTTCGGCTGGATCACGATCGCCATGCCCTCGCCGAGCCCGAAGTCGGGAAGGTCCTCGAGCGTACGGGTCCTGTCGCCGAGCACCGGAGGCAGGTAGCCGCCCACGAAGCCGTGCACGAGGTCGTCGCGGGTGGTGAAGCCCGCGTCGCCGATCACCGCCGAGGCCTCCACCAGCTCGGCCGCCGTCACGCCCGGGCGGACGCGCGCAAAGAGAGCGTCGAACGCCGCTTCCGCCACCTCGTGCAGCTCCCGGTAGAGCGGCGCGGGCTCATCTCCGACCGTGAAGGTCCGCAGGAGCTGGCCGGTGTAGTCCCAGTACGAGGCGCTGACCTCGCATGTCAGCACGTCGCCGCGCTCGAGCGTGCGCGCCGCCGGCCACTGGGCGGGGACGCTCGACCCGACCCCGAAGTAGTGGATGTGGGTCGTGCCGCCGCGGCCCACGTAGGCGCGCTCGGCGAGGTTTCCCAGCTCGCGCTCGTCGGTGCCGGGACCCGCTTGGTCGTGGACCGCCCGCACCGCCTCGTCGGTGAACCCGCAGCCAACCCGGAGCCAGTCGAGCTCCTCGGCGGACTTCCGCAGCCGCAGGCGGGTGTAGGCGTCGTCGAGCGGGACCGGTGCGGCGAACTCCGCGAGCGCCGCGTACGGCCGGTAGCCAAGCGGTCCGATGACGCCCACGCGGTCGCCCCGCCGCGTGCCGCGGCGCTCGAGCTCACGGGTGGCCGTGGCCATCGGCTTCGGCCCCGCCCAGCGCACCTCGGCCTCGGTGGCAATGCGCTCGGCGTTCGGCACGTGGTTGTAGAAGTTGACGAGCAGCAGGTCAGGCTCGCCCGGGGTGAACACGCACAGCGCCTCGCGGGTGACGGGCCAGCGCGTGAGCCAGGCGACGGCCGGGCCCGCCCGGTTCGCGCCGTAGAGGAGCGCGTGGGCGGCGCCCGCGGCCTCGAGCTCCGCGGCCAGCGCGTCGCGCCGGCGCGCCATCTCCGCATCGCTGAACCGCGGATACGGCAGAGCCGAGGTAGCGGTGGTCACGGCTTGACCACGAGCTTCCGGCCGGCGGACCGCGAGAGCCACTCCCACGCGTCGCCGATCTGCTCGAGGGCGATCTCATCGGTGTCGAGCGTCAGCGCGGCGCCTCTGCGCCCGGCGAGCTCGAACGCCCGGGCCAGCGCCGTGCGACGGTCCTCGGGCGTCGCCCAGGCGCCGGAGTGGCCCACGACCGTGACCCGGCGGTTGCGCAGCGGGATGCCCGAGAGCTCGGCGACCGGGGATGCCGCCTGGCCGAAGCTGACGTAGACGCCCTCGCGGGTAATCGCGTCGATCGCCGCACGAGCGGACCTGCCCCAGAGCGGGTCGAGCGCGACGTCGAGGCGCCCGCCCGCGGCCTCCGCGAAGCGATCCCGCAGCTCCCCGGGGGCCAGGCCGTCGCCGAGCTCCACCGCGGCGTCGGCGCCGAGCGAGAGCGCCCGCTTCAGACGCTCGCCGTTGCGGCCGGCCGCCACCACGCGCGCGGCGCCCATCAGCTTCGCGAGCTGGACGGCGACCATGCCGACCGCGCCGGTCGCGCCGATGACGAGAACGTGTGCGCCCTCCAGTGACGCGCCCGCCTCCTCGGCGCGCTCGAGGCACATGAGCGCCGTGAAGACGGGAACGCCGAGCGCTGCGGCAGCGGTATCGTCGAGCTGGTCGCCGATCGGCGCCACCGACGCCTGCGACGCGCGGTCCGACGCGTCCGGCTCCTCCGGCGCGACCGCGTACTCGGCGACCGCCCCATCACGGCCGTAGCCCGGGTGGACGAACTCCACGCGCACGCGCGTGCCGGGCGCGAGGCGCTCGCCCTCCTCGACTACTCCGACGCCCTCGAGCCCGATCACGTACGGCGGCCGCGGCGGGCCGTCGAAGAAGTGGCCGTTCCAGATGTGCAGCTCAACGGGGTTGAGCGCGGCGGCCCCGATCCGCACGAGCGCCTCGCCCGGCCGCCGGCGGGGCTCGGGCACCTCCGTCGGCGCCGGCGGGCGGCCCATCGCCTCGACGACCGCTGCGCGCATGCTAGAGGCGCACGGGATCGCCGGCGGGCATCCGGCCGTCGCCGGGCAGCGCCTCATGGGTCTCGGAATCCAGCCGGGTGTTGCGGTTCGACTCGTGCTCCCGCCCGAGCGGCAGCGTGCCGCCGACCGTGTAGTATGGCTTCCCGGCGATCACGAGGTCCTCGGCCGGGAACCGCGTGATCACTTCGCAGCCGTCGGCCGTCACCACGAGCTGCTCCTCGATGCGCGCTGCCGACCAGCCGTCGCTCGAGGGCCAGAACGTCTCGAGCGCGAAGACCATCCCCTCCTGGATCTCCTCCGGGTGGTCGAGCGAGACGAGCCGGCTGAAGATCGGCTTCTCCCAGATCGCCAGGCCTACTCCGTGGCCGAACTGCAGGGCGAACGCCGCCTCCTCGTCGGCAAAGCCGAACTCCTCCGCGGCCGGCCAGACTTCGGCCACGTCGCCGGTCGTAACCCCCGGCCGGATCAGGTCGATGGCGGCGTCGAGGTAGTAACGGCAGCGCTTGTACGCGTCCACGAGCGCCCGCGACGCGCTGGCCACCGCGAACGTGCGGTAGTAGCACGTGCGGTAGCCCATGAAGCTGTGGAGGATGTCGAAGTAGGCCGGGTCGCCGGGGCGCAGCGCCCTGTCGGTGTAGACGTGCGGATGGGGGTTGCAGCGCTCGCCCGAGATCGCGTTCACCCCCTCTACGAACTCCGAGCCCATGTCGTAGAGGACCTTGTTGACGAGGGCGACGCACTCGTTCTCCCGCATCCCCGGCCGCATCGCCCGGTAGAGCTCCTCGTACGCGGCGTCGACCATCGTGCAGGCGGTGTTGAGCAGCGTGATCTCGTCCTGCGTCTTGATCATCCGCGCCTCTTGCAACAGCTGCTGGCCGTCGACGACCTGCACGCCCGCGCGCTGAAGTGCGAACAGCACCGCCGGCTCGACGGCGTCGACGCCGACCGGCTCGCCGAGCAGTCCCCGCTCCTCGAGCTCGACACGGATCTTCTCCGCCACGTTCTCCGCCCTGCCGGACTCGGGCGACATCGCCCCGCGCAGCGTCGAGATGCCCGCGCGCGAGCGACCGTCACCCAGCCACGGGTTGTAGAGCTGATGGTGGCGGGCAGCCGAGCCGAAGTCCCACATGATCGGCTCGTCGCGCTGTGGCAGGAGGCAGAAGCGGTTCAGCTTGTCCTGCGCCCACGTGCCGATGTGCGTGGCCGTGATGTAGCGGATGTTCGTCATGTCGAAGCAGAGCAGCGCACCCAGCTCCGACTCCGCGAGCCGCGAGGAGATCCGCGCCAGCCGCTCCTCGCGTAGGCGGTCGAAGCGGATCCGCTCCTCCCAGTCGACGGCCATCGTCCCGTAGGTGTGCAGTCCCATCTCTCGTCACCTCGCCGCTCGGATGCTGCAAACGATTGCACGACGCGCCCGCGGGCGTCAACCGGCGGTCGCCGACGCCCTCCACGGGGCGGCCGCGGCGGTCCACTGGCGATCGCCCGGCGGCTTGACATGTCGGCGCCGCGTCGCCTACCGTTCTGTGCAAACGTTTGCAGCACGCGGACCGGGACGCGACGCTCGGGCAGCGGACGGGACTCGCGAGATCCAGGAGAGCAGATGCCGGACTTCGACTTGAAGCAGAAGACGCTGGGCTGGGTGGGGACCGGCCGTATGGGCTACGCGCTTGCGACGCGCCTGCTCGAAGCCGGATGCGACCTGGCGGTCTACAACCGCACGCGGGCCAAGGCCGAGCCGCTGGCGGAGCTGGGCGCGACCGTCGTCGATGCGCCGGCCGACCTGGCCGACCGCGACATCGTCTTCACGATGGTGGCCGGCCCCGAGGACTTCAAGGCCGTCGTCCTCGGCGAGAGCGGTCTGCTCTCGAGGTCCGACGCCGCTCCGGGCGTGATCGTGGACTCGACCACGGCGTCGCCCGAGGCGTCGGCGGCAGTGAGGACCGAGACAGAGGCGCGCGACGTGGCCCTCCTCGCGGCTCCGGTGAGCGGTAACCCGTCCGTCGTCGAGGCCGGCAAGCTAACCGTGGTCGTATCGGGCCCGAGCGACGCCTGGGAGACGGCCCATCCCTACCTCGAGCTCTTCGGCGCGGGCGCGACCTACGTCGGCGAGGGCGACGTCGCCCGGCTCGTCAAGATCTGCCATAACCTGATGCTCGGCGTCGTGGCCCAGTCGCTCGCGGAGATCACGGTGCTCGCCGAGAAGGGCGGCGTCTCGCGCGCGGCTTTCCTCGAGTTCCTCAACAAGAGCGTCATGGGCTCGATGTTCACGCGCTACAAGACGCCGGCGATCGTGAACCTCGACTTCACGCCGACCTTCACTCCGGCGCTGCTCTACAAGGACTTCCAGCTCGGGTCCGAGGCCGCGGATGAGCACGGGGTGCCGATGCCCGTGGCGGCGGCCGCGCAGCAGGTGGTGCAGGCGCTGATGGGCTTCGGCTACGAGGAGGTCGACTTCATGGCCCTCCTGGAGCTCGAGGCGCGCGCCTCCTCGCTGGAGCTCGAGCCGGAGAACGTGCCGGTCAGCGACGGGCTGAGCGACGACGGCAAGGTCGATCTGGCGTCGGCGTCGACGACCCGCTAGACGAGCCTGGCCGCCTCGAGGTCACGCCGCAGGGCTGACTCCTCGTCGCTCGTCAGCGGCACGAGCGGCGGCCACACGGGTCCCTGAGGGAGCTCCAGCATTCCGAGCCACGCCTTCAGCGGCGCGATCGGAATCACGTGGCGCTCGAGCCAGGGCCTTCGCATCCAGCGATCGAGGCGTCGCGGGCGGGGCCGAGGCGGTCGCTGGGCGCGCGCGCCGCCTCGAGGTCGCCGGAGTCGGCCAGGCGGGTGTACTCGACGATCGGTAGGTCACCCGGACGCTGGTAGAGCGCCACAGCGGAGAGGCGGCGGCAA
>JACVRW010000064.1 GCA_014534235.1 Thermoleophilaceae bacterium
GCACCAGGTGTGCGTGCGAGGCGACGAACCCGTACCAGACGTCGAGCACGTCCTCCACTTGGTCGCGGAGCACGTCTCCGGCCATGCGCAGGTGACGCTCGTCGTCCTCGTTGAAGAGCACGGTCTCTTTGAGCAGGCGGAAATCCTCCTCTGAGACCGGCGACCGCTCGAGCTCGTCGCTGCCGTAGGCGTATCCCGGGATCGCACTGGCGGCTTCCATCGTCTCCTCCCTCCGAAATATAGGACCCCGATGTATCGTACCGGCTCTCTCGGCGCTCGAGTCGCTTCCTCTCCGGGGCCACCCTCGTCGGCACGGCTCGTCGGCCCGCTACCGCGCCTCGGCCGGCTCATGAATGCCGTTGGTCGGCCGACGCGCACGTGAGAGCGCCGGCCTGGCGGGTCGCTCAGCGCGTGCTACTCGTTCGCGAGTCCGCCGCCGACGCGCCGCCGGACCCGGACGTCGCTGTACGTCTGCCCCGGCTCGACGCGATCGGGGAGGTTCTCCCGCTTCGTGAACTCGTGCCTGCGCATCTTTGGTGTACCCGTCACCCGGATCCGTGTCCGCGGCTTCTCCAGGTAGCGGACCTCGTCCGCCGCGATGCGCGCGTCCACCTCGACATCTGCACGCCAGTCTGCGAACTCGGCCTCGGCTCCCGCGACGGCGAAGATCTGGCCGGGCTCGCGACGCCGGGTCATTTAGCCCGCGGAGCCTTGCGGCTTCGGCCGTGAGCGGGCGTCGCCTGGGTTCGAAGGCGGCCGGCCCCGTCCGCCGGGACGGCCAGCGCCCGGCAGCTTCCTCTCCGCGCCCGAGCCAACCCCGGATAAACCGCCCACCGCCTGCCGGCCCGTCTTACCGACCTCCTTCGCGGCGGCGCCGCCGGCGCCGCCCGGGCCAACCGCCTCTCGCGCGGCTCCTCCGACCTCGCCGGCAGCCTCGCCCAGCGTACCCGCGAGCTCCTTCAGGATGTCGGGGTTGCTGTCGATCGTCGCGAGCGCCCGATCGAGGATCGCGCGGACGTTATGGAGTCGTGCCGTCAGCGCCGCCTGGGCCTCGACGCCCTTGATCTCGAGTGCGACGCGATCGATCTCCACATCCGCCCCGACCCCGATCTCGAGCAGTTGGGCGAGGCGCACCTGAAGGGCTATCCGAGCCTGGAGGTTGTCGACCTCGAGCGCGATCTCGTCGACCTTCAGCTGAGGGACGTCGAGCACGACGTCCGGGTCGCCGGCGGCCCCTCCGACCGGCGACTCCTCGTACTGTGCCGGCACGGCCTCGCTGCCCTCATGCCCGGCGGTCATGGCGCGAACGGAGTGGCCGGTCGAGCCACCCTCCATGAGTGCGCCCGAGTCGCCCCCGATATTACGCTGGCTTGCCACCTAAGCTCCTTTCCGCCGCGGTTGCGCCGGCGCCCCGCCAGTGTTCCCGGCCGCGTGCAGTGCTTACTGTCCCGGTGTTTCCGCGGGTCACCGCGCTACTCCGTCACCCTCCGTCGCGCTGAATCCGCCCGGACCTGTGGGTTCGCTACCCAATGTGCTGGGACGAAAACGCTTGGAGGAGACACTCGAAATTCGTCCCCGCGACGTTATCGGCCGCGTCGGCGCGAATCCAAGTCGGGACGCGCCGTCGGCGTTCCGCTTGGGACGGTCGGCGTTGAATCAGTAAGGAAAGCGTTCGGCGTGGTCATCGCGCCGCCGCCTCCCGTCGACCTCCCTCCAGCCGGCAATTCGTGCGAGGCGAGGGGCGAGTCGCCCGTTCCGTCCGCTCTTCCTCGCAGGATGGACCGGATGCTGGCCAGGCCGACGAGGTGGGGGTGCGACTCGTATGACGCTGTGGCCGCCGAGCGGCTAGCCCGCGAACTGGGCGTGTCGCGGCCCGTCGCGGCGATCCTCGCGCGCCGCGGCTTCGGCGAGGTCGAGGAGGCGCGCCGCTTCCTCGTTGCTGACGCGCGCCATGATCCGCTTACCCTCCCCGGGATCCCCGCGGCGTGCGACGCCATCCTCACGAACCTTCGCCGTGGATCTCGCATAGCCGTGTTTGGCGACTACGACGTCGACGGGGTGTCGGCGACCGCCATGCTCGTGCGAACGCTCCGGCGCCTCGGCGCCGACCCGGTGTGGAGCCTGCCGAGCCGGTTCGACGAGGGCTACGGCCTCTCGACCGCCACGGTGCACGGTCTTGCCGCGCGCGGTGTGGAGCTCCTCGTGACCGTGGACTGCGGGATCACCGCGGTGGAGGAGGTGGCAGCCGCCAGGGCGGCCGGCCTCGACGTAGTGGTCACGGACCATCACCGGCCCGGCGACCGCCTGCCGGAGTGCGTGGTCGTTCATCCGGCGATCGGCTCGTACGGCTGTCCCGAGTTGTGCGCCGCCGGCGTCGTGCTCAAGCTCTCGACGGCGCTCCACGCGGCCGCCGGTTCGGATCCAGAGGCGGCCGATGAGGACCTCGATCTCGCCGCGCTGGCCACGGTGTGCGACCTCGTGCCTCTGCGCGGGGAGAACCGCCGCATCGTCCGGGAGGGCCTGGTCGAGGTCTCGCGCAGCCGCAAGCCCGGTCTTCGCGCGCTGATGGCGGTGGCCGCCGTAGGGGCGGGCGAGGTGTCGGAGCACGCGCTCGGGTTCCGGCTCGGACCCCGGATCAACGCGGCCGGCCGGATGCGTCGCGCCGACGCCGCGCTCGAGCTGCTGCTGACCGAGGACGCGGCGCGCGCTAAGGAGATCGCGCGCGAGCTCGACCTCCTTAACCGGGAACGCCAGGAGGCGGAGACGCGGATCCTGTTCGCTGCGGAGGCGGCCTGCGCCGCGCAGGCAAGCCGAGCAGCGATGGTCGTCGCGGGGGAAGGGTGGCATCCCGGCGTCGTGGGCATCGTGGCCTCGCGGCTCGTCGAGCGGTGGCGGCGGCCATGCGTCGTGATCGCAGTGGACCCGGACGGCTCCGGTCGCGGATCCGGTCGCAGCATTCCGGTGTACGACATGTACGCCGGTCTCGCGGCCTGCGCCGGCTACCTCCGCCGCTTCGGCGGCCATCGCATGGCGGCGGGCCTCGAGCTCGACGCCGACGCGGTGGAGCCCTTTCGGCGCGGCCTCGCCGCCCACGCGGGCGAGGCGCTCACACCGGCCGACCTGATGCCGGTCGAGCGGGTCGACGCCGTCGTGCCCAGCGGCGTGCTCGGGCTCGGCCTCGCCGAGGAGCTGGCGACGCTGAAACCGTTTGGAGTCGGCAACCCGCAGCCCACGCTGCTGGTGCCTGCCGCCCGCTTCGAGCACGTGATACCGATGGGAGACGACCAGCAGCACGCCCGCTTCACCCTCGTCACCGCGGGCGGCACCCGCTCACGCGGAGTGGCCTTCGGCTCGCCCCCAAAGGTGCTCGCACCGGCGGCGCAAGGGAACCACGACATCGCCCTGCGGCTCGAGCCCAACCGCTGGAACGGGATGGTGGAGCCCCGTGTCATCCTGCGTGCGCTGTGCCCGACCCGGCGCGGCGAGCTGCGCGTATTGGGTGACGACGGATCGTTCTGGGATCGCCTGCGGCGGGCGCTCGAGCGCGATCAGGACGGTTTCGCGGAACCATCCCGCGACCGCGCCCGAGCCGCCGCTCGGCCCGAGCCTCCCCCGGTCGATCGCCGGCGCGAGGGCTTCGCGGGCGTTGCCGGTGACCTCTTCTCGAGCGGAGAGGCCGTAGTGGTCGCCGTGGCGGACCTGCCGCGGCGGCGCACCGGACTGGAGGAGGTCGTGGCGGGGCTCGCCCCGGAGGCCATGCCGGTCGCGTCGTGGTCTGCGATCGCCGCCCAGCCCACGCTGGTGTCGGGCTTCGATCATCTGGTCGCGCTGGATCCGCCGCCCGGCGGGCTCACCGACTCGCTGCTGTGTGTCGGGCCGCGGGCACACCTGGCGTGGGGGCCGGCCGAGGCCGAGTTCGCGCTGCTCGTGTGGCGCGCCGAGCTCAGCCTGCGGCCGGCGCTGACGGAGATCTATCGCGCGCTGCGTCGCCAACGCCAGGGGGCCGCGCGCGAGGACCTCGAGGCGGCGCTACGCGCCGCCGGCCGGTATCCCCGCAGCCCCGAGAGCTGCGCGCGGCTGCTGAGGGTCCTCGAGGAGCTCGCGCTCGTGGAGTTCGACGCAGACTCGCATTCGTGTCGCGTCCTCGACGCCCCCCGAACCGACCTGGAGCGCTCGAGCACGTACCGCGCGTGCAACGCGCGTCTCGTCGCGATCGAGCGCGCCCTGCGCGCGGAGCTCGCGACGCCGCGCGCGAAGGCGGCATAGACCGCGGGTGCCTCCTCGTCCAGTACTCGGTGTTGAACGGCGGCTCGCGCTTTCGCGCTGGTAGAACCGAACGTGTTTTGTAGCCGCGACAGAAAGAACGGCGCGCCAAAAGCGCCCGCGATGATCCCACTCGGCCACGGTCCCATATCCGCGCCGATCTCGTCTTCGCTGTGATCCCAATCGAGGGACCCGCGCGAGGGACACGGCCAGGGCAGCTATGTACACGTCGAGGGGCTGCCAGGGCCGCTCATCGCCTCTTGTTCAGAGCGCGCGATCTTGGCCGACGTCGAACGGGCGCTTGCATAAGCGACGTAACGATGAATCAGGGGCGTCGCCGTCTGCAGAGAGCCAATCGACTCCGTCCAGGCGAAGAATCCCGGGCTGTCAGCGATAGACGCCGTTGTGGCCGAGGCTAAAGCGCCCGGGCTGCGGAAGGTAGGCCAAGCCGTGAGCGCCGGCTCCGACCGGGATCCGCTTCACGAGCCGGCCGGTGCGGGTCGAGATGACGAGCACTCCAGCGTCGAAGCGGCTCGAGGCCCAGAGCCGGTGGCCGCTAGGTGACAGCTGGAGCATGTCCGGGCTGCCACCCACCTGCCATGTCGTCCGAACCCGGCGTTTGCGCACGTCTATGACGGAAATGCTGCCCGCGAGGCGGTTGCTGACATACACGGAACGGGCGTCGCGGCTGACCGCAAGCCCGTGCGCACCGGCGCCGGTGCGCAGGAAGGCAACCTCCTTCATGCGTCGGGGGTCGATGACGGACACGCCGCCGCGGCCCTGGTTCGCGACGTAGAACCCGCGCCCGTCGGGAGAGAGCTTCATGTCGACGGGCAGCCCGCCCACGCGCGCCGCGCCGGCCACCCGCATGCGGTGGAGATCCACCTTCGCCACCACGCCGCTGAACTCGCACGACGCGATCGCGCGCGGCCGTCCGCCGAGAAGTCGAGCTGATCCACGCCCGACCACGGAACCCGGATGCCCCGCCTGAGCTTCCAGTTGCGGGGATCACGGACATCGAGGCGCTGGAGACGCTCGGCGACCACGATTGCCTTAGAGCCGTCGGGTGTGAAGTAGAGGTTGTAAGGATCGTCCACCGGGATGGTCTTCGCCGGCTTCGACCTGCGCGGGTCCAGGACCGTCAGCGAGTTCCCCACGGTGTTCGTCACGTACAGCTCCTTCAGGTCCCAGCTTGGGGTCACGTGATGAGGCATCGCCCCGACCGTGAAGCGGCCCACTACGCGCAGGCGGCGCGGGTCGATGACGTCGAGGGTGCCGGCGTCACTGTTCGGCACGTAGACGCGCTCCGGCACATCCGACAGCGCCGGTGGCACATCTGAGGTGGTCGCGGCGGCGTAGGCGTTTGGCGGCGTCCGCTTCGGTGCAGGTCGAGCCGACCTCGCCTTGCGGGGGGTGGCTCCAGCGCTCCGTTTTTCGGCTTGCTCGACCTTGCCGCGGGCAGCGCAAACAGCGCCGCGGCGAGCGTGGCGGCGACACCCGCTGCGATCGCAAGCACGCGGCCGCGACTGCGGGACCGTCGACAGGTTCGAGCATCTTCATCGGGTGAGGACCACGGCCGGACGGCGCCGTGCACGGCAGCTTAAGGCCTTGCGACGCTCAAATATGTCGCCGCCGTATTGGCGCTCGCCCTCGCGGCGGTTTGGTTTGGTGGCCGGACGACTGGCGCGCGAAGCAACCGGACGCCCGTCCGCGGGAGACGCGATTCAGACCGCGAACATCGCAGCAAGCGACCGGGTGATCATTTGTTCCAGATCTGGGTAAGAGCCGGCCTCGCGCCCCAGCACCTCCGGGGCGGCGCAGGAGGTCGCCCGTTCGTCCCAGCTAGCTTCCGTAGGCGAAGCAGCCGTCAGCTCGCCACGTCGAGCGCGGCGCGGAGGGCGGCGAGATCGGGTGCGCCGAAGACCACGCGATTTCGCGTGGCGACATACATGAGATCGAGGTTGACTCCCGCCCGGGCGATCTTGCGAGTGAGGTCCGCCAATACGCCGGGGCGGTCCTCGACATTGACCACGACGACTTCACGCTCGCGGGTGACCGCGACATGAGAGATCGCCAATGCGTGCTTGGCGGCCTCGGCGTGCGGGACGAGGATGTGGAGCTCGGCGCTCTCGGCCGGCCCGACGCAGGTGGCGGCTGCGATGTTCACCCCGGCATCGCTGATTGCGGCCGCCACCCGCGCCAGCGTCCCAGGCGTGTTCTCGATCTCAACGACCAGGTCGACCACCGTGGCTCCCGTGCGCGGTCAGCCTACTCGGAGTACACGGCAGTCACCGCTTCCGCGAGCCTCGGCTCAGAAGGCGGCACGAGGTTTTGGACGCCACACCGGGAAGCGAACGAGCCAGGAAGCTCGACTGCTGGCGGGACATCTTCGTGGTCGGCGGGATTCGTGGCCCATGGGCGGCGTGCGCGACGGGGTCCCGGGTAGGTCGAACACTCGACCTACCGGCCCCAGGAGCATCAATCGTGTCCGATAGCGCCCGTTGGCTTCGCCGTGATCGTCAGCGACCCATCGACGTTGGCCGCCGTTTGCGCGCCGGTGCGTGGAAGGGGATGGTCGCCGGCGCGGGCGGAGTCGCCGCCATGACCCTTTGCGAGAAGCTCGAGCAGCGGCTCACCGGCCGCCCGAACTCGTACATGCCCGCCCATACGCTCGAACGCCTGCTCGGGATGCCGCAGCGCCCGGACAGCGAGCGGCGCATGCTGAACCTCGCCATGCACATCGGGCAGGCGATCCTGCTCGGCTCGTGGCGGGGGCTGATGGCGGAGGGCGGGCTTCGAGGCCCCCGTGCTTGGGTGCTGTTCACCGCGGTCCGGCTCGCGAACGACCAGACGCTCGAGAATGTCACCGGCCAGGGAGCGCCGCCGTGGACGTGGCCGCGCGACGAGCTCGCCATCGACGTGCTGCACAAGGGCGTCTACGCATTCACGACCGGCGTCATTGCCGACGCACTCGCCGAAGACCCTCCGGCGTGGATCGAAGCGCGGACATGACCCGCCGGGCCGGGGGCCGGCTCACCTAGTCACAAGACGCGCTACGCGCATCGCTTAACCGGCGCTCCACGACCGCAGCAGTGGGCGCACGTGCGCTGCGCGAACCGCGCAAGCGCGGCAACGTCCTCCCGGGCTCCCCAGTTTGGGTGGTTTCGCGGAAGCGCCCGTTTCCGCGTTGGGCGACTGGCGCAGCGTTGCCGTGGCCAGACGGTCTGCACGCGGCTGATTCACGGGATAGTCACGGAGCGATGCTCTGCCTCGCCGGCGCCCTCGAGAACCGCCGCGTTGGGAGGATCGGCGCAACTTTGACTGAAAAACTCGGCGCAAATCTCCGTCCAGCGTGGTAAACCTTGGCCGACGGTTGTGGAAAGAAGCGTGTCAGTCCTTGATCAGTTCCGCAGCGCCGAACAGCGCGTGGCCAAGCGCCTGCGCGAGCTCAAGCCTCTCGTAGAGGAGTACCACGCGCTCGAGCAGGTCGCCGAGCGCCTCGGTCTAGACGTCGACGAAGACGCGACCGTCAGGGGTGAGTACCGGCCCGCTTCGCCGGGCAGCGGCCAGGGCCGCTCGCGGGGGTCGAAAAGCAAGGCGCGGTCGGCCGCGTCTACCCGCGAGGAGAGCGGTGCCGCCGCGCCCGCGACGGGGTCCGCGGCCACGGCGCCGCCGCGACGCGCACGTCCGCGGCGCGCGGGACGGAAGGGCGGGCCCGGGTCCAACCGCAGCTCGCGTCGGCAGCAGGACGTCCTGCGGCTGGTAAACCAGCGCCCGGGCATCACCGTCCGCGAGATCGGCGAGGAGCTGGGCGTCGACCCCACCAGCCTCTACCGCCCCGTTCACAAGCTCGAGCAGGAGGGCGCGATCTCCAAGCGGGGGGCCGCGCTTGAGCCCTCGGGCCGGTGAGGTGATTTAGCTCAGAATCCCACGACGCCCGCTTGGGGCGGCAATTGGCGTCCACTAGGCACGGTGGCGCGAAGCGAAGCCTCCGTCTCGGAGCGAATGTCGCCGCGCGCCGGAGAGTGGTGGTGCTGAAACTGGTGGACGGGGCGGCGACCATTCACACGCGATCCTCCGCGGCTTCCCCAGCTCCCCGTACCTGGCTCCAGCACCGTTGTGTTGGTGCGCACGATCGATTTGTCGTGTTAACCGTTACGGTCAGTAGCCGCGCGAACCGGTCGAACCTCGCTCCCGGATCCGCACGAAGAAGTCGAGTTTTCGGCCGCTGAACCTTTGACCGTAGTGTCGTCCCCCTGGTTAGTCCTGATGCCGCCTACGCGGACGAGGAGCGGCGCTCGCGGCCCTAGGTGGCACGTCTGGCAAGCAATTGTGTCAGGGCACCGCAGAAGCGGCGGCAGCTGCCTCTTGGGCGCTAGGATCGCCTCGTGCGGACCGCCATTGTGCTCGCCCTCCTCGTACTCGCGGTGGTGGTGGCGCCGGCAGCGCACGCCGTCGACACCCAGCGGTGCGGCAGCGTGCGTGTCGATCGGACGCTGCGACCGGATCCTGACGCGGACTTCGGCGCCTTTGCCATCCGCGCCCGCAACACGGCGTGTCGGAGGGCCCGGCGGCTGGCTTCGATCTACGTCCGCAACCCCCGCTCTGACGCGACTGCCCCTCGCCGTATCGGCCGCTGGCGGTGCACGGCCCGCACGATCGACGATCAGGTCCAGAGGGTCAGATGCCGCCTGGGGGAGCGGCGCGTCTCCTTCCGCAACGTCCTTCCGAGCGGCTGAGCGCCCGCTCGGGCGCCACGGGCGGTTCGTCAAACGACGGCCGGGGCGGCGCGCTACGCTGCCGAGTTCCGCGATCCGTTGGTGTCGACCCGCTGCGATGCAGCGGGACCGCCCCCGCTCGGCGGCATCGGCGAGCTCTTACCCTGGCATGCGATGCCTGAAGAGTGCTAAACCCCGATCCTCGTGCGCGAGTGATGGCCACCCGGGATGAGCGGGAGCATGAGATCGCCGAGCTCGAGCAGCGGTTTCAGACCGCGGTCGCAACTCGCGACCTCGAGTTCCTCGACCACCACCTCGGCGAAGAATTCACGTTGACGACCGGCCGCACCGGCGCTGAGGTCCGCTCGCGCTCGGAGTGGCTTGAGGTCACGCGGACGCGCTACCGGATAGAGCACTTCTCCTTCGAGGAGCTCAACGTGCTCGACTATGACCACGTCGCCGTGGTCCGAGCGCGCTACGTCCAGAGGGGAAGCATGGACGGGCAGGACCGTAGCCAGCCGTTCCTAATGACCGACGTGTGGGTGCGGCGCGGAGAGCGCTGGCGACTCACCAGCCGCCACGTCAGCCCGCTGCAACCTTCACGAGAGACGAGGGCGCCTTCTTAACGGACAAGGTTCTCGACGGCGACGGCGCGCCCCGGCGCTGTCATTGGCACAGCCTTAGCTCAACGGGATACTGGAAGGCGATGGCGCAGCAGGTCGTCGAGGTTCTTCGCCGCATCGTCGAGTTGTTTTCCGAGCGCGAGATGGACTGGGACGCTCTCTTCCAGCTGGTCGATCCAGACATTGTCTGGGAGGTTCGCTGGGACTTCCCGGACGCCGGCATCTACACGGGCCACGAAGGGTTGCGGCGGCTGTCTGCGGCCTTCGATGAGGCGGTCCGGGAGACCTGGTACCTGCCGCTGGAGTACATCCACATCGGGAGTCACGTCGTCGTGCCGCTTCGCTGGGGCGGACTCGGCATGGGGAGCGGCGCCACCTTGGCCGAACGCGAGGAGACATGGGTGTCCACGCTGCGCGACGGCAAGATCCGTCACGTCAGGGAATACGCGACCAAGGAGGACGCCCTCGAAGCGGCCGCGCTGTGCGAGTAGGCGACGTCGCCGGAGAACCTCGACGTTCGATGTCGCTTCTTGCCGCGGGCGCAGCACGACATGGCGCTCGTTCGTGCCCCTGACAGGGCGCGGCGCGGGGAAGCGGATCGGCGAGGTGATGCTGACGCGACCGGTCAGTCCAACACGCGCAAGAAGCGGTAGGCAGGGCGCGAGAGCCGGCCGCCGTCGAGGTACGCGCGTACGCCGAAGCGGTAGAGGCCCGGCCTGAGGCGCAGCTCGAGCGTCAGCGTCTGGCCGATAGCGTTGGGCCTGCAGCGGCGGATCGCCTTCGCCCCCCACGGCGCGCTCGACACGAACCTGGACTCGCCCGGGGCGCGGGAGTCGGAAGCTGGTCCGCACCGTCACCAATCCGACCGTGAGCGACGGACGCAGCGCGCGCTGAGCCTAAGCGGGCTGACCGGCGCGCCTGCGCCTTCCCCCTGAGATACTGCACGATCCATGCAGAGAGGGAGGCTCGAGGCGGCAGCTCGCCGCTCGCTGCCGCTGGCGATCGCGCTGCTGACGTTGCCGGCGGCGGCCGCCGCAGCGCCGGTCTATCCGGACCTGGTCGCCGATCCTCCGGGGAAGCCGTCGGCGCCCGAGGTCTACAGTGACGCCGGCGGCGCGCGGCTCCTGCTCCGCTTCGACGGCTTCGTACACAACCGCGGCCCCGGGCCGCTCGAGATCCAAGCCAGCAGCCGCAACGGCACCAGCATGGCGAGCGTTCGCCAGCGCTTCCCGGACGGCGGTGGCAGTGTCTTCGAGCCCGTGACCGCCCGTGTGATCTACGAGACCGACGACAGTCACGACCACTGGCACCTCAAGCACATTGCGCGCTACTCGCTGTGGACCTCCGGCGGCACGGCCGAAGTCGGGCCCGCCCAGAAGGTCGGCTTCTGCTTGGTCGACTCGGAGCGGCGGGAGCCAGGTGGCCCGGGCTCGCCCGTTTACACCGTCGAGGGGAACCGGTTCTGCGAGCAGGACAGACCCTACGCCTCGGGCGTGACGATGGGGGTGTCGGCCGGCTGGCGCGACGTCTACGACAGCAGCCTTGCCTTCCAGTGGGTGGACATCTCCGACGTGCCGCCCGGGCTCTACCGCCTCAGGGCGGAGATCGACCCCGAGGGCAGGATCCTCGAGGGGCCGAACGAGGCGAACCCGCCCGCCTGGGGAACGGAAGACGCGCTGGTGCCGGGCTATGTGGCTGACAACGTCAGCGATCCCGCCGCGGAGGGGGCAAGGTGGGTCCACCTCGCCGCCACGCCGTTCGGCGTCATGACCCGTGCGCCGCAGTTCAAGATCGTGACCCCGCCGCAGCACGGCACGCTCGACAAGCCGGTCGGAGAGTGGTTTAGCGGCGCCGCCGTCCGGTACGCCCCTGCGGCCGGCTACTGGGGCCCAGACTCTTTCACGTTTGCCGCGCGCGATCCGACGAGCAGCTTCCCGCGCAACCCGCCGGCGGCCGTGGCGACCCTCACCACGCCGGCGCCGGCGCCCGCCCCGCCGGCACCGGCGCCCGCCCCGCCGGCGGCCGCCCCCGCTCCGCTGGTCGCGATTGCCGGGGCCCCGGAGAGCCTCCCCACGGGCGCCAGCGCGCAGCTGAATGCGGTGGTCGAGAACGACTTTGCTGCGGTTACGTGGAGCGTCGACGGCGTGGTGGGGGGCGACGACCGCGTGGGGACGGTTTCGCCGACCGGCCTCTACCAGGCGCCGGCCGAAGTGCCGCCAGCCGGTCATGTGCGGGTGGCGGCGCGTAGCCCCTCGGGGGGCGCGGCCGAGGCGGTCATCAGGATCGTCGAGGCGCCGGTGCCGCGTCCGGCGCCGGACGTTCCTGGCGAGGTGCGGCACAGCCCACGTGAAGGAAGTGGGCGCGCGCGGAATCCCCTGTCCCCGTTGCGCGTCGTGCGCCACCACGACCGGCTACTCGTCAGCCTCACCTCGGCGAGCCCGGGCCGGGTGGTGGTGCGCGCCAGGAGGGGCGGGCGCCGAATCGGCGGCTGCAGCGCACGCATTTCCGCGAACCAGCGCATGACGTGCGCAATCAAGCTCGACAGGCCCACCATAAGAGTGGCCTTCGTCTGCCGGTTGCCCGGGACAAGCCGGCTGCGCCGGCAACGCGTACGCGTCTCGGCCACGCTCTACGTGAAGGGGCGCAGGGACGCCGTGCGCCGCGCGCGCGTTCGCTGCTAGTGGTCGCTGGCGGAAATGCGGTTAGGCCGCGAGGGTGAGGCGCTCTGTTGGCCGAAACGGGCGAGCCGCGGGTGCCGACGCATCCCGCCACCGCGGCGGTCGCTCGCCGGGTGACCCTCAGCCTGCGACTCACCCCCGGGCCTATCGGCTCACCGTCCGGGCCGACCTCGACGGCAACCGGCTCTCCCGACCCATCTGCCGCTACCTGGGCGTCCGGAGCTTCCCGCCAAAGGCGTTCCGGTGGCCCTGCGCCGCGTCCCGGGGCTGGGTGACAGAAGTCACCCGTCCGGCTAGAAGCGATTCGGCCTCACAACCCACCCTCCGACCGAGCGGGGCGGAGCGGCAACAGCGCGCAGATCGACCGCAACCCACAGTCCCGAGCCGGCGGTCAGGCCGGCGACGATCGCGATCGCTCCGCTGTAGCTGATTGCGTCTGCGGCGGTGCCGGCGAGCAGTCCGCCGGCCACGTACCCCATGTCGCGCCAGAAGCGGTAGACGCCAACCGCGGGTGCCCGCGCCACCGGCGAGACGACGTCCGAGATCGCGGCGATCAGTGTCGGATAGACGAGTGCGGTGCCCGCGCCCAAGCCGACCGCAGCTGCTGCCGCGAACCCGATCGCCCCGCCCGACGCGGCGAGAAGCGCCAGTGCCGCGGCCTGAACGAGCATGCCGGCGACGATCAGTGGCTTGCGGCCCACGCGGTCGGACCACTGCCCGGCGAGGATCTGACCGATTCCCCATACCGCCGGGTAGAGCCCGGCGACGAAGCCCACCTGCGAAGGTGAGGCACCGTTAGCCGCGAGGAACAGCGGGATGACTCCCCAGGCCAGGGCGTCGCCTGCGTTGTTCACCAGACCGGCCTGCGAGCACGCCCGCAGCGACGGCCGCCGGTACGTGGCCTCGGGGAAGACCTCGGCGAGCCTTGGCGCTTGTTCGTCGCCCTCGTGGTGGCGCTCCTGCTCCAAGCGGACGTGACCGGCGGTGTCACGGACGAAGGCGACGGAGATCGTCAAGGCGACGATTGCGACTAGCGCCGCCCCCGCGACCAGCACGTCCCGCGGAGCGAAGTCGGCGGCGAGCCATCCGCTCACCGCCGCCGCCACCGCGACGCCGCCGTAGCCGGCCGCCTCGTTGAGTCCGAGCGCGAGTCCGCGCCGCTTGGGCCCGACGAGATCGATCTTCATGACGACGGTCATCGACCAGGCGAGCCCCTGGTTGGCGCCCAGCAGCGCGTTCGCGGCCACCACCCAAGCCCAGTTTGGGGCGACCGCGATCAGCAGCGGGACCGGTAGAGCGAGCGCCCAGCCGAGGATCAGCAGGCGCCGCCGTCCGAGTCGCTCCGCGCCCGCCCCGGCCGCCAGGTTGGCGAACGACTTGGCGAGCCCGAAGGCGACGATGAACGACAGGACAGCGGCGCTCGAGGTGAGTCCGAAGTCGGTCTCGCCGATCAGCGGCAGGGTCCAGCGCTCGAGCCCCACCATCGCCCCGACGAAGGCGTTGACCGCGACCAGCAGCGAGAACTGCGCGAGGTTCTCGCGCAGCCCGAGCCGGACCCGCGGCACGGCTTAGTCCTGCGAGACGAGCGGCCTGCCGGCGCGGTTGGCGGCGACGATCTCGCTCTGCTGTTCCGGCGCGGGCGGGATGTCGCCGACGAGCGCTTCGACGAACGCATTCTCGGAGTCATGCCCGAGCGCCCGGTTGTGGCGGCGCTCGAAGCCGATCGTCGAAACCGGGTTACCAGAGAGGCCGCGGCCGCATACGGAGCCCGAGTAGTGCGCCGGGTAGAGCAGCAGGTGGTCGGGGAGGGCCAACAATCGCTCGGTCAGCGAGCGGTACAACGCCCGGGCCATCTGCTCCACGTTGTGCTCGCCGTGTGCGTGCAGGTCGGGCCTGCCGGCGTCGCCGACGAGCAGCGCGTCGCCGGTGAGCACGATCCAGGGGTCGTCGGACCGCGCGTGGTCGGTCACGAGGTAGGCGTGGTGGGCGAGCGCATGGCCGGGCGTCGCGATGGCGGCGATCTCGGTGTTGCCGAGTCGCAGGATCTCGCCGTCGCCCAGGGGGTGATGGTCGAACTCGACCCCGGCGCCGTGCGGCAGGTACGCGGTCGCGCCGGTGAGCGCGACGAGCTCCGGCAGCCCCGAGACGTGGTCTGCCTGAACGTGCGTTTCGAGCACCGCCACGATCGCCGCGCCCTGGGCCTCGGCCAGTTCGATGTACTTCTCGACCAGGTCGACATGCGGGTCGACGACCGCAAACGTGCCGTGCGTCTTGCAGCCGAGCAGGTAGGAGGCGCAGGCGGTTTCGTCGTTAAGCAGCTGGCGGAAGTACACGCGGCCTCCTGCGAGTGGATGATCACTTGACAAGCTATCAAGAGATCAATTGAATGGCAACATGAGGGGCCGCCGCGAGAAGGAGGCGCTGTTCGAGGCCATCGCGCTGGTGGGCAAGGCGTTTGCCAGCCCGCGGCGCCTTGAGCTGCTCGACCTGCTCGCACAGGCGCCCCGCAAAGTCGAGGAGCTGGCGCGCGTGAGCGGGCAGTCGACCGCCAACACCTCGCAGCACCTGCAGGCGCTGCACGCGGCCGGCATGGTCACCCGCGCGCGCGAGGGCACGAGCGTTCGCTACTCGCTGGCCGGCGAAGAGGCGCTCTCGCTCTGGCTTGCGTTGCGGGACGCCTCCGTCTCGCAACTGGCCGAGGTCGAGCGCGCCGCCCGCGACTACCTGGGCGACGAGGTTGACGCGATAAACCGCGACGAGCTGCGCGCACGGCTGCGCGAGGGCGACGTCGTGCTCGTCGACGTGCGGCCGGCCGAGGAGTTCGACGCCGGGCACATCGAGGGCGCCCGCTCGATTCCGATCGACGAACTCGAGGAGCGGCTCGCCGAGTTGCCCGCCGACCGCGAGGTCGTCGCCTACTGCCGCGGACCGTTCTGCGCCTACGCCCACGACGCGGTGCGTCGGCTGCGGGCGGGCGGCCGGCATGCGCGACGCCTCGAAGACGGCTGGCCGGAGTGGCAGCTCACCCAGAAGTCGCACCGAGCCGTATGAACGAGGAGGAAGCGATGACTGACGTCAAGCCCATCCCGGACGCCTACCCGCGCGTCTCGCCGCACCTGTCGGTCGCGGGCGCCGCGGAGGCGATCGAGCCTACAAGGGCGTTGTCGGCGCAAGGAGCGGATGCGCATGGCGATGCCCGGCGGCGCGATCGCGCACGCCGAGATCCCAGCTCGGAGACTCGGTGATCATGATCGGCGACGAGATGCCGGGCGGCACCGACCCGAGTCCCAGGACACTCGGCGGCTCGCCGGTCGCGCTGTTCCTGTACGTCGAGGACGTGGACGACGTCTTCAGCGGAGTCGTCCGCGCCCTCGGCGCGAGCTGGGCGCCACGGCGACGAGGAAGCGGCACGCCACTCTAAACTCGAGGCATGCCCAAGCTCCCGCCCTCAGGCGGCAAGGGGGACACGCGTAGCGGGCCAAGCGCCCCGGTTGCGACGCCTGACGCGGCCGACGACAAGCCGCCGGCCCCGCCCGGCGCCGGCCCCGCCCGCAAGCGTCGAGCGAAGGCGGCAGGCGCGGCCGCCAAGCGGCGGGGCTTCGAGCGCCACCCGGTCGACGAGCACGCGTTGCACGCGCCGGCCGGCCCCGCGGTCATGCTGACCGACGACCAGCGCGTCCTGCTTGGCGACCTCTTCGCCGTGGTGGAGGAGCATGCCGAAGAGGCGGCCGAGAAGGTCGACCGCGAGCTCGTGGAGACCGCGTTCGTGTTCGCGTGCGAGCGCCACGCCGACCAGCGGCGCGCGAGCGGCGAGGACTTCATCGTGCACCCGGTCGGCGTGGCGAAGATCTGCGCGGGGATGCGCCTCGACACGGCCACGCTGTGCGCCGCATTGCTCCACGACACGGTGGAGGACACGAGCGCGTCGCTCGGGGAGGTCCGCGACCGATTCGGCGACGAGATCGCCTCGCTCGTCGACGGCGTGACGAAGCTCTCGGGCGTGACCTTCCAGAGCCGCGACGACCGGCAGGCCGAGAACTACCGCAAGATGCTCGTCGCGATGGCCCAGGACATCCGGGTCATCCTGATCAAGCTCGCCGACCGGTTGCACAACATGCGCACCCTCGGCTCGATGCCGAAGCAGAAGCAGCAGGAGAAGGCCAAGGAGACGCTCGAGATCTTCGCGCCGCTGGCCCACCGGCTCGGCATCCACGCGATCAAGTGGGAGCTCGAGGACCTGGCCTTCGCGACGCTCCACCCGCGCAAGTTCAA
>JACVRW010000002.1 GCA_014534235.1 Thermoleophilaceae bacterium
GGCGCCGGGGCGGGCGGGTGCGGGGCCGGGGCTCGCGGCGCCTGGGCCGGCGGCGCGGGGGCCGGCGCGGATCCCTCCCGGGCTGTCGCTCGAGGCGCTGCGGAGGGGCGCTCGCCGCGCCGCCTGCCGGCCGTGTGTCGGTCGCCTGGGGAGCGGGCTGGGGGCCGTCGGCCACGGTACTGCCGTCCTGCGCCGCGTCGCCGCTTGCTGTGCCCTCGGCCCCGTCGCATTCGCGCTCGCTCTCGCCGGGGCCCACGCATCCGGCGCGCGCGCGCGTCGCCCGCCTCTCCACCTTCGTGCGCTTGGTCACGCCCGACGCCGGTCCCACGAAGCGCCTCAGCGGGGCCCGCGGGGAGGGAGACCGACGATTCCTGCCGGCAGCTCCGCCCTCCCGTCGCTATAAGCGTCCCGGCGGCGAGCAGCGCGGCGAGCCGTCCCACGTTTCCCCATCGCACCCGGCGCAGGAGCGCCGGGGCACCGCGTGCCCGCCGCCGGTCCACGCCCGGTTTAGGCTCGGTTCGAGCAGGTTCGCCCCCCAAGCGGCTGCAATCGCTCGGTAGACGGCTGTTCGGTGCAAGTCCGCCGAGCTGCGAAAGCGCTCGCTGCTATCGTGCCCCGCTTCGTGGCCCGGGCCTACGACCTGATGTTGCTGCTTGACCCCGCCGCTCCAGAGGAGCGGCGCGACGCCGCGATCTCGGAGGTCGAGTCGCTGATCGGCAGCGTGCTTATCGCGTCCTATGACTGGGGGCAGCGCCGGCTGGCGTACGAGATCGACCACCGCCCGGAGGCCGACTACCGCCTCTACCAGTTCGAAGGCGACAACGCGCTCCTCGAGCGCCTGAACCAGCGGCTGCGCATCCTGGACGGCGTCCTTCGATTCAGGATCATCAGGCTAAAGCCCGGACAGACCACCCCGCCCCCGCCCGAGCATCAGGCTCCCCGGCGCCGCGAGGAGCGCGAGCCGCAGGACACCAGGGTGGCGGCCCGCGCTGCAGCGGACGCGGCGCCGACCGAGTAGCGCCCCGCCGCGACCGACGCCCGGCCCGCCACTGCCGGGGCCCTGGATCGACGCGTCGGTCGCATGCGGCACCCGACGCGCGCCGCTCACCATGGTCGTCACGCAGGCCTCCTGTTAGCCGTGACCGCGCCCGGGAACGGACAACCCATGGAGCACCGCTACACCGAGCAAGCGACCGAAACGCCGCACATCGACGACCCCCACGGCGAGCAAGAGCCCACGGAACCGGCCGAACCGAGCGAGGTTCGCCCCGAGGACGCCACTCCCGAGCAGGGCGTGGAGCCTCCCGAGCCGGAGGCTCCGGACCCCAACCACGTGGTCGAAGAGAAACAGCAGGGCGACTGACGCTACGGCTCGTCAAAGAAGCCGCACTTTTCAGCAACTTCCTGTCAGCGCGCGGCCATCCCTTCCGACCCCCTTCGTACACTCGCCCGACATCAATCGAGAAGCCGTCTCCAGAGGACGTAGAGAAGGGAGCTGGACCGCCTCATGGCAGCAACCAACATCAATCGGGTGATCCTTACGGGGAACCTCACGCGCGACCCTGAGCTCCGCTCCCTGCCGAGCGGAACCTCGGTGTGCAGCCTGCGCGTCGCCGTCAACACGCGGCGCAAGGACCAGTCCACCGGTGACTGGGTCGACAAGCCCAACTACTTCGACGTAACCGTGTGGGGGATGCAGGGCGAGAACTGTGCTCAGTACCTCTCCAAGGGACGGCCCGTGGCCGTCGACGGCCGGCTCGAGTGGCGCGAGTGGCAGGACAAGGAAGGCAACAAGCGGCAGTCGGTGGATATCATTGCCGACTCCGTCCAGTTCCTCGGCTCCCGTGAGGGTGGCGAGAACGGCGACCGCTTCAGGCCGCAGAGCGACGTCCCCGCCGACACCGGGGACTTCCAGCAGGCGCCCGTAGGCGCCGGGGGATCGGACGACGACATCCCGTTCTGACCCCGACGTAGCGACAGACGCAGGAGCAAGCAGTGGCGAAGCAGCGCAGTGCAGGCACGACCCGGGACCGCCGGCGCGGACGCGGCAAGGGAGCGCTGGTCGGTGCCCGGCGCAAACCGTGCCCGTTCTGCCGTGACAAGGTCGACACGGTCGACTACCGGGACATCGCGTCGCTGCGCCGAGCGATCAGCGACAAGGGCAAGATCCGCTCGTCCCGCGTGACCGGCGCCTGCCGCCGCCACCAGTCCCAGCTCGCGACCGCCGTCAAGCGCGCGCGAGAGCTGGGGCTTCTGCCGTACGTCGCAGACAGGTAGGCGACGGGACCGACATGGCCCAGGCAATCCTCCTGAGGGACGTGGACAGGCTCGGCGAGCGCGGTGACGTCATCGACGTCGCACCGGGATACCTCCGCAACTACCTCGTTCCGCGCAAGCTCGCCCAGCCCGCGACGCCGGCGGCGATCGCCGAGTCGCAGCGCCGACGCGAGGCCGCCGAGCGCGCTGCCGCAGAGGCGGCCGCGAAGGCCGAGGAGACTGCGGCGCTGCTGCGGAAGACCGTGCTGACGATCTCCCATCAAGCGGGTGACGACGGCCGCCTGTTCGGCTCAGTCACGTCGCAGGAGATCGTCGACGCGATCCGGCAGGCCAGGAGCGTGCGGCTCGACAGGCGGCGCGTCCACCTCGAGCACCCCATCAGGACCACGGGCACGCACATGGTCACCGTCGAGGTCGCGGACGGTGTGACGGCGGATATCAAGACGATCGTCACGCCTCAGGCGTAGTCAGTGACCCTGCGCGGCGGCGCTTGCCTGCGTCACCGGAGTTCGGCGTGCCGACGACGGCTTAGCCCCTGCTTCCTCGGCGGGCGGGCCGGTCGCGCCCTGACTACATGTGGAAGCGCTGGTGGCGGTCGCGACTCCACCTGAGGCGGGCAGCGTCCCACCCCACAACGAGGAGGCCGAGGCCTCCGTCCTTGGGGCGATCCTTCTCACCGAGCAGGCTCTGGACGGGATCCTGCTCGAGGTCGGGCTTCGGCCCGAGGACTTCTACCGGCCCCGCAACGGCCTGATCTTCCGGGCGATGGTCCGCCTCAAGGAAAAGGCGGAGCCCGAGGCGGTCGATGCGCTTACAGTCACCGAGGACCTCCGTCGCGCGGGCGAGCTGGACAAGGCGGGCGGTGCTGCGTACATCCACTCGCTGCCGGCCCTCGTGCCCGCTGTGGGGGCGGTTCTGGACTACGCCCGGATCGTCAAGGAGAACTCGATCCTCCGCAGCCTTCTGGCTGCCACGCGCGACATCCAGGAGGAGGTGCTCGCTCACCGGGGCGAGCCGCGCGAGCTGATCGAGCGCGCCGAGGCCATCCTCTTCAAGATCGGGCACGACGGCGGCAGCGCCGAGATGAAGTCGATCGAGACGATCCTGCACGAGGAGATCGACAAGCTCGAGGAGCTCTCCCGCAAGGACGTCGGATTGACCGGCACCGCCTCGGGCTTCACGGATCTCGACCAGCTGACCGGCGGGTTCCAGCGCGGCAACCTCATCGTGGTCGCCGCGAGGCCGTCGATGGGAAAGTGCCTCGGCGGCGATGCACTCATCCTCGATCCGCGCACCGGAGGGCGGCGGCCGATGCTTGAGGTCGTGGAAGCGGTGGAGCGGGGCGAGGAGGTCTGGGTCGCCGCGCTCGGCGCCGACCTGAGGCTGCGTCCGGCGAGGGCCACGGCCGCGGCCCGCAACGGGACTCAGCCGCTCTACCGCGTCACCACCGCACTCGGGCGGCACATCGAGGCCACGGCGGGCCATCCCCTGTTCACTCTCGCCGGCTGGCGTCCGCTCGAGGACCTCTCACCCGGCGACCGAGTGGCGGTGCCGGTCCGCCTACCCCCCCGCGCCGCGCATCCCGCGCACCGTGAGCACGAAGGACCTCCCAGTCCCGCCCGGCAAGCGGGCACCCGCGACGCCTCCTACCGCGCGTCCACGGCGATCACCGAACGGACGCATGCCCCGCAGCGCGCGATCGCGGCCACGTCCGACGTGTGGTGGGACGAGGTGGCGCGAGTAGAGCCCGCCGGCGAGCGAGAGACCTTCGACCTGACGGTGCCCCTCCATCACAACTATGTCGCCGACGACATCGTCGTCCACAACAGCACGCTCGCCACCAACATCGCCGAGAATGCCGCGATCGACCACGGCGTCCCGGTGGCTCTCTTCTCCCTCGAGATGTCGGAGACGGAGTTGGCGCACCGCTTCATCGCGTCCCAGGCGAGGGTCTCGAGCGACGAGCTCCGCAAGGGACGGGTGCGCGGGGAGCGCTGGCCGAAGGTGCTGAACGCCGTCGAGAAGCTGGCGAGCGCGCCGATATATCTCGACGACTCAAGTGACATCGGCGTCCTCGAGATCCGGGCCAAGGCGCGCCGGCTGCATGCTCGCCACGGCCTTGGGCTCATCGTCGTCGACTACCTCCAGCTCGTGAGGCCGGATACCCGCGCGGACAGCCGAGTCGAGCAGGTCGGCCAGATCAGCCGGGGGCTCAAGATCCTGGCGCGCGAGCTGAACATCCCGGTGATCGCCGTGTCGCAGCTCTCGCGCGCGGTCGAGAGCCGCAACCCGCCGATCCCGATGCTGTCGGACCTGCGTGAGTCCGGACAGCTCGAGCAGGACGCGGACGTCGTGATGTTCGTCTATCGCGAGGACTACTACGACGATCAGTCGGAGCGGATCGGCGAGGCGGACCTCATCATCGCTAAGCACCGCAACGGGCCGATCGGCAAGGTGACCCTCACCTTCCTCTCCAAGTATCCGCGCTTCGCCAGCCTCTACCGCGAGCGGGGCGTCGAGCCGGCCGCGACCGGGAACGGGTTGGGCTGATGCTTAGCGCCGCGCTCGAGCAGGAGCGGAGCTGCCCGCTCGGCGAGTGCGACGGCAGCACCTGGCTGCTCGACGAGCGGACCGGCGAGGCCCGGCCCTGCGGGTGCCGTGACGGCCGCGTCAGGCAGGCCGCCAGCGGCGGCATCGGCACCGGTATCGGGCGGCGTTTCCTCGAGGTGTCGTTCGATCGCGAGCCGATCGTCTCACTCGATCCCGTGGTGCTCCGACAGGTCAGGGCCTTCGTGCGTTCGATCGAGGAGAACCTCGACGACGGCAGGGGGCTCTGGTTCGACGGGCCGGTTGGGACCGGCAAGACCTCACTGGCGATCCTCATCGCGAAGGCCGCGGGGCAGGCCCGTCGCTCGTACGCCGTGTACCCGGTGCCGCGGCTGCTGGCGGAGATCAAGCGAACCTTCGACCGCGACGCGAGCGACTCATACCTGGGCTTCTTCCGCCGCCTCTGCTCGGTCGACGTGCTGGTACTCGACGACCTGGGCGCGGAGAAGCAGACCGAGTGGGTACTCGAGCAGCTCTACTCGATCGTCAACGAACGCTGGCAGGATCGGCGATCGATCGTGGTGACCACCAACATCCCCGACCCCGACCCTGAAGCTCCCGGACTGATGCTCCGGGCCACGGTGCGTGACCTTCGCGAGGCCGTGAACGGCGGGCGCCTCGACGGTCGCGACCTGGACGAGCTGCGCCGCCTGATCGAGCGGCTAGAGCGGGTGGCCGCCGACGCCGGAGCGCTCGACGTGGCGGGCATGTTCGATCCAATCGCGCGCCTGCGGCGTCAGATCGGAGCGCGGACCGTGTCGCGGCTGGTCGAGATCTGCGACGACCCGATCCCGATCATGGGCCCCGACCTTCGGATGACCGCGCAGGGCGCGTAAGCCCTGGCGCCTGTTTCCTACACTCGAAGCGCGATGCCGGGTCTCGTGGTGGTCGGCGCCCAGTGGGGCGACGAGGGGAAGGGAAAGGTCGTGGACCTGCTCGCCGAGCAGGCCGATCTCGTCGTCCGCTTTCAGGGCGGCAACAACGCCGGCCACACCATCGTCCGGGACGGGGAGGTCTACAAGTTCCACCTGGTCCCGTCCGGAATCCTCTACCCCGGCAAGCTGTGTGCGATCGGGAACGGCGTGGTGGTCGATCCGAAGGTGCTGACGAGCGAGATCGACGATCTGCGCCGGCGGCGGATCGACATCAGCGGCCTGCGCATTTCCGCCAACTCGCACCTGATCATGCCCTACCACAGGCTTCTCGATCAGGCCGGCGAGGCGAAGCTCGGCAAGCTTCAGATCGGAACGACTCGCCGCGGCATCGGCCCCTGCTACTCCGACAAGGCGGCCCGCCTCGGCATTCGCATGCAGGACCTGCTGGACGAGAAGATCCTGAGAAAGAAGATCTACGCGGCGATGGAGCCGAAGCGGCTGACGCTGCGACCGTTCGCGAAGGATCCGGAGCTCGATCTCCACACCATGACGGAGGAGTACCGCATCCTCGGCCACCGGCTGGAGCCGTACATCGCCGACACCGCACCGATCGCATGGCGCATCCTCGACGAAGGCGGGTTGGTCGTATTCGAGGGCGCCCAGGGCACCATGCTCGACATCGACCACGGCACGTACCCGTTCGTCACCTCCTCGAACCCCGTCGCCGGGAGCGCCTGCGTCGGCGCCGGGGTGGGACCCCGCTCGATCGACGAGGTCTGGGGCGTGGCCAAGGCGTACGCCACGCGCGTCGGCGCGGGGCCCTTCCCCACGGAGCTCGACGACGAGCTTGGTGAGGCGATCCGCGGCGTCGGCGGGGAGTTCGGCACGACCACGGGTCGGGCGCGGCGGACCGGCTGGCTCGACCTGGTCGCGCTTCGCTACGCGACCCGCGTGAACGGCCTCACCGGGCTGGTGGTCACGAAGCTGGACGTGCTGACCGGGATCGATCCGCTCCACGTCGCGGTGCGCTACCTCGGCCCCGAGGGCGCCACCTTCGAGGAGTTTCCGTACCACCAGTCGATCCTCCACAAGGCCCGCGGCGACCTGATCGAGCTCCCCGGCTGGCACGAGAACATCTCCGGCTGTCGCTCGATCGATGAGCTCCCCCGCAACGCGCAGTCCTACCTGGAGTACATCTCCGACTTCCTCGGGATCCCGATCCTGATGGTCGGCGTCGGCCCCGGCCGCGACGAGATGATCTGGACGCGAGCGGCGGAGCGCGTCAGAGCGGCCGCGGCCTGAGCGTCCTGAGCGGGCGGAGCGCCGGCTCCCCATCGTCGCCGGGCGGACCGCCGGCTCGGCGGTCATCCCTCGGGGCCGCCGGCTCCTCCCCTCAGGCCTCGAGCACGTGGCTCTTCACCATCATGTCGTGAAGGGCCCGATTCTGGCTGTCCCAGAGCGGCCAGAGGACGTCGAGCAGCCACGGAATCCCGAGCAGGGCACCGCCGATCACCTGAAACAACAGGTACTTGATCACGAACTCCCGGAGAAGCGAAAACCCGAACGTGACGGGTTCCCCATCGTCCCGGACCACGCGGATCGAGAGGATCTGCTTGCCGAGCGTCTGGCCGTTCGCCGCGCCGTGGCGCGCCATCGTGATGGGGTAGTAGAAGAAGGCCACGGTGAGACCGACCAGCATGAGGACGACGCCCGCCGCCTCGCTGCCGGCGACGATGAGGACGGACCCCAGCCAGATGAGGATCGAGGTGAAGATCCCGTCCAGGATGTAGGCGCCTACGCGTCTCCACCAGCTGGAGAGCGGTGCGCCCGCCGGGACCTGGGCCTGCGGCGCGACCGGCTGCTGCCAGCCCCCCGGAGGGACCGGTCCGCCGTAGCCGGGCGGGACCTCGGGGCCCGGCGGCGCCTGGGGGCCGGGCGGCGCTTGTTCCCCGGGGGTCGCGGCAGGCGCCGGCTGCGGACCCGCGGGCGCCTGGGGACCGGTGGGGGTGGCCGGAGGCTGTAGCGGCGAGCCGGACTCGTCGTCGCCCGGACGGTCAGGGGTCGATCCGCGCTCCATGGCGAAAATGAAAGCACCGGCCGCGGTCGGGCGACCGGCGCGGGCGGGGAGCGTGATGTGGAACGCTCAGCAGGCCGTCGGCGCTCCAGTCGACGTCGCCGTGATGAGCAGCAGCACCGACCGTCCAGCGGTCAGGCGCATTCCCACGCCGAAAGGTAGGGAAGCCATGGCTAGGCAGAGACGTCGACGCCGCCGCGGCCGGGAAGACAGTGACTGTCGCCGGGCTCACCGCAGCAACTCCTCGTCGGCGACCTCCCGCACTACGCGTGCGGGCACTCCCATGACGAGTGCCCGGGCAGGGACGTTGCGGGTGACCACCGCGCCGGCTGCGACGAACGCCTCCTCGCCAACCTCGACGCCGGGCAAGAGCACCGAGCCGCCGCCGACCCGGCATGCACGCCGCAGCACCGCCCCGCGCAGCTCCTCACCCGGGCGGCGCCGACCCATCGTCTGATCATTCGTGAGCGTCACGGAGGGCGCCACGAACACGTCGTCCTCGACTACCGACCAGGCCGTGATGTAGGCCCCCGTCTGGAGCCGCACGCGTTCGCCCACCCGCACGTCGTTCTCCACGGAGACACCCCGGCCGACAATCGTGTCAGCCGCGATGGCGCTGCGCTCGCGTATGTGCGCCTGGTCACCGACCACGCAGCCGGCCCCGATGCGGGCCCCGGCGAGGATCACCGTACCGGCTCCGACGCTCACGCCGAAACCAAGCACGGCCCGCCCGGGCGGCGCGCCGACCGCGCTTGAGCGCGGCCCGAGCGCGGGAGGCCTCCCGATGACGCAACCGTCGCCCAGCCGCACGTCCTCGTGCACGAGCGTGTCCCCGTGGACCACCACGTTCCCGCCGATCTGGACTTCCTCGGGAAGGTCCACGCGGTCGCCCAGGAGGAGACCCGGCGCGCGCTCAGACGGGCGCAGCACGCGAGCTTTCCCGCAGCGACGTCTGAAGCGCCTCGAGCACCCGCACGACGCGGAGCCCGGACTGGCTCCCGGAGCGCGGCTCGGAGCCGTTCCGCACGCAGTCGAGGAAGTGCCGGCACTCGATCCGCAACGGCTCCTCGTTCGACACGCGCGGCGAGAAGATGTCGCCGGAGCGTGCGATGTACTCGCCGTAGGAGGAGTAGTCCTCGTCGAAGCCCTTGTCGTAGACGGTGAGCTTGCGCTCGAGCTCCATGTCGTCGAAGGTCGCCATCCGCTTCGAGCCGACCACGGTGAACCGGCGCTCCTTGTGGGGGTCGAGCCACGAGAGATGCATGTGCGCGGCGAGCCCCGACGGGAAGCGCAGGTAGCAGAACACGACGTCCTCGACTCCCTCGTTCACGTAGCTCTCGCCGACGGCCCTGCACTCGTACGGCTCCTCCGCCGCAAGCCGCAGGATCACGGAGACATCGTGCGCCCCGAGGGACCACAGAGCGTTCTCGTCGCGACGGAGCTGGCCGAGGTTGAGCCGGTTCGAGTAGACATAGCGGACGTCGCCTAGCTGGCCCGACTCGATCAGCTCGCCCAGCCGCTCGATCCCCGGGTGGTACTCGAGTAGGTGGCCGACCATCAGCACGCGGCCGGAGGCGTCCGCGGCGTCGACCACCTGCTCGGCGTCCTCGACCGACCGGGCCAGCGGCTTCTCCACGAAGCAGTGCTTGCCCGATTCCAGCACCAGGCGGGCGAGCTCGGCGTGCGTAGCCACCGGCGTGGCGAGCGCCACGGCATCCACCGACGCGTCGTCGAGCAGGTCCTCGAGCGCCGCCGTGGTGCGCGCCGACGGGAACGCTCGGCCGTAGCGCTCGAGGGCCTCGGGGGACTCGTCGCAGAGCCAAGCCAGCTCCACGTCCGGGAGCCGATCGAAGTTCCGCGCCAGGTTTGGGCCCCAGTACCCGAGGCCCACGACCCCGACTCGGGTCACAGGCGCACCGGGTTCGGGGCCTCGATGCCGGGGGTGACGCCGCGGAAGTCAGCGGCGGCGAGCGGGCCGACGTACCCCATCCCCGCTATGAAGATCGGCATAGGCGGGCAGTGTAGGCGCCGACCACCTCGCAAACACGGTCCGCGGCGTGGCCGCCGCCGTACAGCTCGGGATGCTCGGCGGGCGGCCGACGCTGAAGCGCGGCGAGCACCGCGTCGCGGTCGAGGTCCACGAGCACGTTCCAGCCGGCGGCGACGGTCTCCACCCATTCGGTCGACTCGCGCAGGGTCACGCAGGGGACGCCGAGCAGGTAGGCCTCCTTCTGCACGCCGCCCGAGTCGGTGAGGATCGCGCGCGCGTGGCGGGCGAGCTTCAGGAAGTCGAGGTAGCCGAGCGGCGGAGTGAGCTCCACGTGGGGGGCGGCCTCGAGCCGGTCGAACAGCCCCGCCTGCTCGAGCCTCGCCTCGGTTCGGGGATGAACCGGAAACGCCACGCGCGCCGGGAGCGCCTCGATCATTTCGACCAGCCGCTCGAGGCGCTCGGGGACGTCCACGTTTCCGGGCCTGTGCGCGGTGAGGACGAAGTACTCGCTCGGCCCGAGGCCACGGACCTCGAGGATGGGCGACCGCTCCTCTGCGATGTCGCGAAAGGCGAGCGACACGTCGGCCATGACGTCGCCCACGAGATGCACCTCGCCGCGGGCGGCCTCGCGGTCGAGGTTCCGGAGCGCCGTCTCAGTCGAGCAGAGCAGCAGGTCGCTCGCATGGTCCGTGAGGACGCGGTTCAGCTCCTCCGGCATCGTCCGGTCGAATGAGCGCATGCCGGCCTCCACGTGGGCGACCGGGATCCCCGCCTGCGCGGTCGCAAGCGCACCCGCCAGGGTCGAGTTCGTGTCGCCGTAGACGAGCGCCAGGCCGGGCTCGAGCTCTGAGAGCACCGGCTCGAGCGCGGCCAGGATCCGCGCCGTCTGCTCGGTGTTCGTTCCAGAGCCGGCGCCGAGCTGACGGTCCGGGGCGGGCACCCCCAGCTCGTCGAAGAAGACTCGCGAGAGCTCGTCGTCGTAGTGCTGCCCGGTGTGGACGATCAGCTCCTCGTGCTCCCGGCGCAGCTTGTGGGAGACGGCCGCCGCCTTGACGAACTGCGGCCGATTGCCGACTATCGTGACGATCCGCACGGGGATCAGCGGGCCGCCTGGCGTGAGACCCTAGCCGGCGAGCTCTTCCTCGATCAGCGCGCTGACCTTGGCGGCCGTTTCGCGCGTGATCTCGCCCTCCGGCAGCTCGACGTCCTCTATCGCGGCGATCGACTGCGCCTCCCGCGTCGTCGAAGCGAGGAACGCCTCCCGCGCCGCGGCCAGGTCGTCCATCGTGCATGGCCGCTCAGTGACCGGCATCACGTCCATCACCCGAGCGCGGGTGATCGAAGCGAGGATGTGCTCGTCGAGCGGCGGCGTGCACAGCGTCCCGGCGGGATCGACCCAGAAGATGGACGAGGTGGGCGCCTCGAGCACCCGGCCGTGCGGCGTGACGAGCAGGGCTTCGTCGAAGCCGCGCTCCCGCGCGAGCCGGCCGGCGAGCATGTTGGCGGCGTACGAGAGCGACTTGATGCCGTCGAGGACCCGCGTGGGCGCGTACTCCACGACGCCGAGCCGGACGCGCTCCGGCGTGGGAGGCAGGGGTTCCGTGAGCAGCAGCCGGTGTCCGCCGCGGGTGATGACGATTCGAAGGCACCCGTCGAACTCGGCTCCCCCGCGAGCCGTGAGCAGCTCGGGAATCTCCGTCTCGAGCTCCGCCCGGGGAACCTCGTCCAGGCGGAGGTTCGCCGCCGAACGCTCGAGGCGGTCGAGGTGATCGACCAGCGCGAACGGCCGCCCGTCGTAGACCCGGATGACCTCGAAGACGCCGTCGCCGCGCAGGAGGCCCTCGTCGGTAGCCGGGATCGTCGCCTCCGCGGCGGGCAGCCTTCGCCCGTCGACGCAGGCGAGCTCGGCGGTGGTGGTGGGAGCGGCGAGCTCGTCCGACATGGCTCGGGATGTTGGCAGACGGCCATCGCCTCGCGCTCGCGGGCAGCCGCTAGCCGCGGTCCGACTCTCGCACCAGCAGGCCGCGCGACGCCAGCCGCCCCAGCCCGGCCGTGACGCTGGGGCGGGTTGCCCCGACCGGCTTGGCCAGCATCTCCTGGGCGAGCGGCACGGGGATCGAGACGCCTTCGGGGCCGACCCGTCCCCGGCGCTCGGCCAGATGCCAGAACTGGACGAGTAGCCGGGTCTTCACGTGGTTCAGGTTCGTGACGGCGTCTTCGTCGACGACGCCGACGGAGTACGTGAGTGCGAGATCGTGGAGCGGAGTTAGCCCTCCAGGCACCGGCGATCGACCCCAAAGGCGGTAGCCGGCACGTCCGGCGCGCGGCAAGTGGAACGCCTTCGGGGTCGAAGCGGTGCCAAGGTGAGAGACCTGCGAAGTACCGTCGTGCTGGAGAGCCGCCCCGCGCCGCGTCCCGTCTCGAGGTCCGTGGCAACGGTGCGGCTCTCGTCGTGCTGTACCCGGGACGCGGCGGGACACCCTTGGGCGGTGCATGGCGCGCAACCTCGGCGTGCGCGCGCGGAACCCCACCACCGACGTGCCCGCGGAAAAAACCCCGCCGTAGCGGGCTTTCATGAGGCTCGCTCGCAGGCGATGGGCCGTGTAGGAATCGAACCTACAACCTTGAGATTAAGAGTCTCCTGCTCTGCCAGTTGAGCTAACGGCCCGCAGCGCGATTCTAGAAGACGGGCTGGGGAGCGTCAGTCCGTCGCAGGCGACTTGACCGCCTCGAGGGCATCCTCCCGGGACTCGTGGATCGGGAAGACGCGATCGAGGCCGGTGATCTCGAAGATCTTGGTGATGTTCTCGTCGGTGCAGACCAGGGCCAGCGATCCGCCCGCGGGGCGAAGCCGCTTTACGCCGCCCACGAGCACGCCGAGCGTGGTGGAGTCGATGAAGGTCGCCTTCGAGAGATCGACCACGATCCGCTTCTTGCCCGACTCGATCAGATCGACCATCCGCTCCTTGAACTCCGGGGCGGTGTAGAGGTCCACTTCGCCACCGAGCTCGATCACGTGGGTGGTGTCGTCGATCGCCTCGTCCTCGATGTGGAAGTTCACGCTTCCCCCTGCGTGTCGTTCGTTGAGCCGGCCCGGCGCCGGAACACTACTGCGACCCCCCGCCCTGCTGCTGCGGGGGCTTCTTCAGCCGCTCAGCTTGCTGCTTGACCGCCTTCTTCTGCCCCTTGGGGGCGAGGTCAACCGCCTTCTGGGTGGCGAGGTCCGCGGTGCGCGTATCCCCGGCCAGCGCGGCGTACGCCACCAGCTGGAGGTATGACGTGGAGTCGTTCTGCGCCTCGGCGAGGATCGCAGCGGCCTTCTGCGCCTCCTTTGGCTGGTTCAGGGCGCCCACGTCGTAGACACGCAGCGCGTACGTCGCGGTGGACGGGCTCGGCTTTCCGTCCACCGAAGACAGATACCTCTGCCAGGCCGCGCTCGCCTTGCGCAGCTCGTCCTTCGCGTCGTCGGAAAACGCGCTGGCGCCCGACTCCTGCTGGGTCGTCGCGAGCTGGTAGTAGTCGCGGACGAGCTCCTGGAGCGCGGCCTCGTTGCGCGGGTTGGCGGCGACCCGCTTCTCCAGCCGGTCGATGCGCTCCTCGATGGCGCTGTTGGGGTCGCCCCCGCCGCCACGCTCGCTGAACGCGTCGAAGAGGCCGCCCGAGACATCGCCCCCGATGCCGAAGAGGACGAGCCCACCGCCCATGAGCACGGCGAGCGCGAGGTAGGTAGCTTGCACGGCGCGACGGCGCCGGCCCCTCAGATCGAACAGCATGCCGGGCTTAGGCTAGCGACGCCGTTCGGGTCTACGAGCCCTCGGCGGAGGCCACCTGATCGGATACTTCGGCGGACGGCCGCCCCAGCGCGGACGCCAGCCAGATGCTCAGCTCGTAGAGCGCAATCAGAGGGATCATCTCGAGCAGCAGCGTGATCGGGTCGAGCGTCGGCAAGAGGGACGCGAGCACCGCGATCACGACGATCGCGTAGCGCCGGCTCCTGCGCAGCTTCTCCGCGCTCGTCACGCCAAGCCGGCAGGCCACCAGCACTCCCACGGGGATCTGGAAGCCGATGCCCATCGCGATCATCAGCAGCGTGACGAACGAGTAGTAGTCCCGCGCGCGGACCTGCGTGTTGAACTCGTCCGCGTTGAAGTTGAGCAGGAAGTCCAGGGCGGGGGTCAGGACGATGAAGTAGCAGAAGACGACGCCCGCGACGAACAGCACCGGCACGAGCATCAGGAGCGGGAACGCCACGCGCTTCTCGGTCGGGCTGAACGCCGGAAGGACAAACGCGTAGAGCTGGTAGAGGATCACCGGCAACGAGATCAGGAGCGCCGCGTACGCAGCGTTGGTGAGCGTGGTGTAGAACGCCTCCGCGGGGCCCAGCGTGATCGGCTCGATGCCCTCCGGCAGCGGCCGGTTGACGATCTCGAGGACCAGGTGGTTCTGCCAGGCGGTAAGGCTCCAGGCGACGACGAACGCGACTACGCAGATTATGAGCCGCGACCGGAGCTCATCCAGGTGCTCTACGACCGAGAGCCGGTCCTCGTGGCCGATCGGCCGGATGGGCGGCACGTACTACTGCCGGTCGCCGGCGGCCGGGCTCGCCGTCGCCCCCGGCTTCTCGGAGGCGTCCTCCGAGGCCTCGAGGCGCTCACGCTCCCTGTCCTTGCCGGTCACGGAGTCCTTGAACTCACGCATGCCCCGCCCGAGCGAACGCCCCAGGTCCGGCAGGCGCTTGGGGCCGAAGATCACGAGCACGATGATCAGGACGATGACGATCTCGAGTGGGCCCGGTGTCCACATGGCAGTTCGCATGGTAGCGGCGCAGCGCGGTCAGGACGCGCCTCACGAGTCCTTCTCGAAGTTGAGGTAGTAGCGGGACGGGGTGGGTCCACGCTGGCCCTTGTACTTCGAGCCGGTTGTCTCGCTGCCGTACGGGGTGTCGGCCTCGCTCGTCATTTGCAGGAACGAGATCTGGCCGATCTTCATCCCCGGATAGATGGCGATCGGAAGGTTTGCCACGTTGGAGAGCTCGAGGGTGAGGTGACCGTCCCAGCCGGCATCGACGAACCCCGCGGTTGAATGGATGAGCAGCCCCAGACGCCCCAAAGAGCTCTTCCCCTCTAGCCGGGCAACCAGATCCGGCCCCAGGGCTACCCGCTCGAGCGTCGACCCGAGGACGAACTCCCCGGGGTGCAGGATGAACGACTTGCCGTCATCGACCTCCACCAGCTCGGTCAGGTCCTCCTGCGCCTGCTTTGGGTCGATGTACGGAGTGGTGTCGTTCCGGAAGACCCGGAAGTAGCGATCCACACGGACATCCACCGACGACGGCTGGATCGCCCTCTCGTCGAGCGGGTCGATGACGATCCCGCCCGACACGAGCTCATCGCGAATCGAGCGGTCCGAGAGGATCACGCCCGCAGCGTACAAACGGGCCGAACCGTCCGATGCCGTGTCAACTTGGTGTCGCAGGAGAACAGCAGACGCGCTCGGGCGGGCGGGGTGTGCGGCCCGCAAGCCATCCGATTTCGTCGGCCGAACGTAAGTAACGCGAAAGCTCGTCGGTTGACAGATTGGAAGGCGCGGGATTCGCCCTTCAAGGTTCGGGCGGACCTGCCGATACGCAAGGCAAAGGACTCGTGATGGATGGCCCTGGAGAGCAGTCCCACCTCGTGAAGCGCGTTGTTCTTCCGAGCGGGAAGACGATCGAGGTCGTGTACTCCCGCCAGGCTGACTCCGCGCGCTTCGAGCGGGGGCGCCCTCGCGCCGAGCCTCACCAGGACCTTCACGTCTGCATCGAGTGCTCGTGCGAGTTCGTCTATCCCGTCCAATGGGAGGAGGCCGGGCCTGTCAACTGGACCGTGCTGCTGCACTGCCCGAACTGCCAGCTGTATCGGGAGGGCGTCTTCGCGCAGGACACGGTCGAGGCCTTCGACGAGGAGCTTGATCGCGGCGCGAGCATGCTCGAACGCGACTACGCGCGGCTCGTGCACGCCAACATGTCCCAGGAGATTGACCTCTTCGTGGTCGCCCTCGCCGCGGACGCCATCCTTCCCGAGGATTTCTGATCGGCGCCGCGGCGCTCTGTGGTCAGGCGTAGCGCTCGACCACGCCATCCGCCACCAGGTCCAGGGCGCGGCGACGATCGCCCGCTAGCTCCAGCCCGGCGAGGACAGCCTTCGCCTCCGCGACGTGGGTGAGCGCTTCTCGCCTGGCCATCTCCAGTGAGCCGGTGCCTGCGATCCGGTCGCAGATCGCCGCCGCCCGGGTAGCGTCGGTCACCGTGCGCAGGTCAAGCTCGGCGAGGTCAGGGTCGAGGCCGCGGGCGAGGATCAGCGGCAGAGTGACCGTGCCGTCCAGCAGGTCGGCCCCGCGCGGCTTTCCGGTGCGCTCGGTCGGCCCCGATACGTCGAGCACGTCATCGAGCATCTGGAAGGCGAGACCGACGTGCGCGCCGAACATACCGATCTCGTTGGAGAGCTGCGGTCGCTCGCTGAACAGGGCGCCCAGCCGGCACGACGCCTCGAACAGGCTCGCCGTCTTGAGCCGGCAGCGCTCAACGTAGCGCTCGGGAGTCACGTCCCCGCGCCAGGCGTCCCGGCGCTGCATCAGCTCGCCGCGCGCGAGCGCCGACGAGGCGGCAGAAAGCGTCCGGATGGCCTCCTCGCTGCGGGTCGAGACGAGCTCAGCGAACGCCCGCGAGAACAGCATGTCACCGGTCGCGGTGGCCACGAGACGACCGCCCTGCGCGAAGACCGTCGGTCGCCCGCGGCGCAGCTCGGCACGGTCGAGCACGTCGTCGTGGACGAGCGTGGCCATGTGGACCAGCTCCACCGCCACCGCGGCGGCGACCAACCGCCCGTCACCCCGGCTGGCGGCGCAGAGAAAGACGAGCACCGGTCGAAGGCGCTTGCCTCCGGCGGACAGGATCGCCGTCGCGTGCCGGGCGAGTTCGGCTCCGTAGCCCTCCGCCACCTCGGCGAGGCGATCCTCCGTTCGTGCCAGGAGCCGCGACAGCTCCGGGCCGCCGGCCGTAAGCACCGCGCTGAGCTGGGCCTGGACCGTATTCATGGCCGGCGGGTGCCGCCATGCAGAGCGATTATCCCGCCGGCCGTCAGGATCCAGCGCAGGTCCTCGAGCCCGGCCGCCTCCATCCGCGCCGCGAGCTCCTCCGGGCCGGGAAAGCGACGCACGCTGCTCGGCAGGTAGACGTACGCCTCGGGATCGGCGGCGAGCCGGCCGAGCACCGGCACGGCGTGGTCGAACCACGCTTTGAAGAACCATGACAGCGGCGGCTTCTCCGGAGTGGTGATCTCCAGCACCACCACGCGACCGCCGGGGCGCGTCACCCTCACCATCTCCCGCAGGCCGCGATCGAGATCGGCGAAGTTGCGGGCGCCGAAGCCGACCGTCACGGCGTCGAACTCGGCGTCCCCGTACGGCAGGGCCAGCGCGTCGCCTCGCTGGAAGGAGATCCACGGCGCCTTGGCGCGGGCGACCCCGAGCATCGCGGGCGCGAAGTCGATCCCGGTCACGGATGCCCCCCGCCGCGCAAGTTCGATCGCTAGGTCGCCGGTTCCGGTGGCCACGTCGAGCGCGCGCGAGCCCGGTCGAACGCGCGCCAGGTCGGCGGCACGTTCCCGCCAGCGGTGATGGAGGCCCGCCGTCATGACAGAGTTCATCCGGTCGTAGACCCAGGCGATGCGGTCGAACATCGCGCGCACCTGGGCCTCCGGCATGGCGCCCGACGCGGGGCCGGCATCGTTCGGGCCCAGGGGGGCGCCCCCGGGACGTGCCAACTGGGGTGAGGTCAGTTCTCGCCCTTGAGGGACGCGACGTAGTTGACTAGCTCATTGAACTGCTTCGGGTTCTGGGTCCGGTAAGCCTGGTAGGAGGGCATCGGCGGCGTGGGGTTCACGAGGGTGCGGGCGATAGCGTCGCGACCCAGGCGGTCGCCGATATGGGTGAGGCTGGGTCCCAGCGTGCCGCCGTTCTCGCCGATCTTGTGGCAGGCGAGGCAGCCGGCGGACGCTGTGACCTCCTTGCCCCTCTCGAACTGCGGCGCCGTGGCAAGCTCGATCTCGCTAGGCGCCCCGGCCAACGCGCCGAGGACGGTCAGGTAGGCCATCGCCGCGATCGTCGCGATGCCCGCGGTCACGGCGATCGGCCGGCGCAGTGGGTTTCGCTCGGGTCCGCGGTCGAAGAACGGGAGCAGGAGCAGCAGGACGAGGCAGATCGTCGGGATGCCCACCGTCGCCAGGAACACGAGCGAGGGCGGCTTCACCACGCGCAGCAGCTCGAACAGGAAGAAGAAGTACCACTCGGGACGCGGCGTGTAGGTGGTGGTGGTGGGGTCGGCCTTCGGGCCGAGCTCGGCGCCGAACAGGACGGCCATCAGGATGATCACGCCCAGCGTGATGCACGCCATGACCGAGTCCTTCGCCACGGAGTAGAGGAAGGGCTTCCCCTGGTTCTTGAGGATCGAGTACTCGCGGAGGTACTGCTCGCGCTCGCGGGCGTTCAAGTCAGATCTCCTCGCGCAGCAGGTCCTTCTTCTCCGCCTTGAGCCACGGCGGCGCCGTTACGCCGAGCTTCACGACCAGGTAGAGGTGGGCGCCGATCAGCGCCGCGATCAGCCCCGGGATCGCCAGCATGTGCAGCGCGTAGAAGCGGGCGATCGTCGTGGGCCCGAACTCCGCCCCCGCGCGCAGGAAGTCGGCCAGGTACGGGCCCACGATCGGGCCTGAGGCGTTGATGTTCACCGCAACCACCGTCGCCCAGAACGAGCGCTGGTCGAACGGAAGCAGGTACCCGGTCAGGCCCATCGCGAGCGTCAGCACGAGCAGCACGACGCCGATCACCCAGTTGAGCTCGCGGGGGTACTTGTAGGCGCCGAAGAAAAACGTCCTGCCCATGTGCAGGAAGATCAGCACGATCATCACGGTGGCGCCCCACCTATGCATGCCGCGGACGAGCTCACCGAGGAAGACCTCGTTCGTGATCCGCGAGGCGGACTCGTAGGCGCGCGTGGGGTCCGGCTCGTAGTACATCGCCAGGAAGACCCCGGTGACGGCCTGGGAGAGGAACGCGAACAGGGTCGCCGAGCCGAGCGTGTAGAACCAGTTGACGCCCTTCGGAACCTTGCGGTACAGCATGTAGCGCACGAACGGCGTCGCCCCAGTGCGCTCGTCGAGCCAGCCGATCGCGCTGGCCGCGCCCTCGACGGCCGTGTCCTTTGCAGTCGGCTTCTGCGTCTCCGGGGCGGCGTTTCGCCCGTTCGCCCCGTTGCGGCCCGGTCGCGGCGGCGCCGGGCGGAGGAACCTGGGTCGTGGTGGGGCGGGGAGCCTCATGTCGTGGGCCTCGCGGGGTAGAGGTACTGCCAGAGGCCGTCCAGGTGGTTCGACGGGTCGCGCGGCGCAAAGCGCTCGAGTTCCGAGTTGAGCGAGAAGCGGTCGCCGATCTGGACCTGGCCGCCCCTGACACGGGTGTAGAAGCGATCGAGCGGCCGCACCGGCGGGCCGCCCTCGACCTGCCCCGCGAACCCGTAGACCCCGCCGTGGCAGGGACAGACGAACTTCTGCGAGGCCTGGATGTAGCGCACCGGACATCCGAGGTGCGCGCAGCGCGTCGAGATCGCCACGTACGGCTGGGGTTCCTGCCCCTTCACGCGCTTGTCCCGCTGTGGGTCGAAGCGACGAACGTAGATCGTGGTCTTTCCGGGATCCCCGATCTCCGGGACCAGGTTGATGACCCGGGGCACGTAGGTCTCGTCGTTGAAGTCGTCCACCGGGCCGACGTCCTGCCACCGGGTCGGCGTCGTGTCCTCGAAGATCGGTCCCAGCGCGAAGCCGAGGCCGGGGAGCGCGAACGCCATCGTGGCGATCCCGCCGGTGACGAGCACGGTCCCCTGCATCAGCCGGCGGCGGGTGACCGTCTCGCCCTCGAACGCGCCGGCGATCCCGCGACCCTCGGTGTAGCGGGAGGACTTGTCGAACTGGGGGGAATCGGCCACAGCGCTACAAGGTGTTTACCGCCCGACGAAGACTAATGCCAACATGGTTACGGAGCGCACGAGCCCGTCAGCCGGCCAGGGCGCGGGCGGTCCAGTCCCACATCGCCTCGACCTCGTCCGCCCGACCCTCCGCGTGCGCCCGTGCCGAGCGGGAGATGAGGTCCGCAAGCTCGGCTACCGCCTGCAGGTCACCGGTCTCTGCCAGGCGTGAGAGCCCGAGCGCGTAGAGGGCGTCGCCACCGAGCAGGCCCAGGTCGTCGTCCAGGTCGTCGAAGAGCCGCGGCGTCCCGTAGTGCATGAGGTAGCCCTCGTACACCGCCTCCAGCACGAACGCGCGCGCCGCGTCCGGCACGGCGAAGCGAGGCTCCGATCGGGTGGGCGAGGCGTGCTCGACGAGGTCAGGGCCCGCCGACGACACCACCTCCTCGAGCACGTTCACGCGAGCTCCCCGAGAACGTCGCGGGCCGCCTCGAGCGTCAGGTCCACGTGCGCGTCCGAGTGGACCAGCGACGGGAACCAGGCCTCGAACTGGGACGGCGGCATGTACACGCCGCGGTCGAGCATCCCGCGGCAGAAGGCGGCGTGGGCGTCGAGGTCACAGGCCCTGGCGTCCGCGTACGAGCGGACCGGGGCCCGCGAGAAGAACAGCGTGACGAGGCCGGTGGTCCAGGCGCCCGACGCCTCGACGCCGGCCCCGCGTGCCGCCTCGGCGAGGCCTTGGCCGAGGGAGCGCGACAGGACCTCGAGCCGCTCGTACGCCGCGGCGTCGAGCAGCCGGAGCGTGGCCAGCCCGGCCGCCGTGGCGAGCGGGTTGCCGGAGAGCGTGCCGGCCTGGTAGACGTCGCCGGCCGGGGCGACCCTCTCCATGAGGTCCCGCCTCCCCGCGTATGCCGCCGCCGGCAGGCCGCCGCCGATCACCTTGCCCAGGATCGTCAGGTCCGGCATCACCCGCTCACGGTCCTGCGCGCCGCCCGCGGCCACCCGAAACCCAGTGATCACCTCGTCGAACACGAGCAGCGCGCCTGCGGCCGTGGTGGCCTCGCGCAGGAACCGAAGGAAGCCCTCGTCCGGAAGGACGAGGCCCATGTTCGCCGGATACGGCTCGCACAGGACCGCGGCCGGCTCGTGTTCCCCCAGCGCTCGCTCGACGCCCGCGCGGTCGTTCCACGCCACCACGATCGTGTCGGCGGCCTGGGCCGCGGTGACCCCGGGGCTCGCGGGGATCCCCTGGGTGGCCAGCCCCGACCCTCCGTCCGCCAAGAGGCCGTCCACGTGTCCGTGGTAGGCCCCGGCGAACTTCAGGACGCGGTCGCGGCCGGTGGCCGCGCGCGCCAACCGAATGGCGCTCATCGAGGCCTCCGTGCCCGACGAGGTCATGCGTACCATCTCCGCGCCGGGGACGCGCTGCACGACCTCCGCCGCCAGGTCGACCTCGGCCCGCGTCGGTGCGCCGAAGCTCGTACCTGCCCGCGCCGCCGCGGTGACCGTGGTCACCACGTCGGGCTGGGCGTGGCCCGCGATCAGCGGGCCCCACGACATCACCCAGTCGACATAGCGGTTGCCGTCCACGTCCACGAGCTCGGCCCCGTCGCCGCGGGCCACGAAGATCGGGTCGCGGCCGATCGCCCGCATCGCCCGCACTGGCGAGTTGACGCCGCCGGGCATGAGCTCGAGCGCGCGCTGGTAGAGCTCGGCGGAGCGGCTGGCGGTTAGGCGTGCTCCGCTTCCCACTTCTTGTGGTCGTCCGTGAAGTAGAGGAGGCGGATCTTCTTGAACTCGGTCGAGGAGTAGAGGGTGCGGCGGTCCTCGATGCCGGTGTCGGCGGCGATCGACTCGAGGATGGCGTCGCACTCCTCCTTGGAGCGGCCGTGGGCCATCGTGAAGATGGAGTACGGCCAGTCGGGGTAGGTGGGGCGTTGGTAGCAGTGGGAGATGCCGCGGAAGGACGCCATCCGCGGCCCCAGCTCCATGATGCGGTCCTCAGGGACCCTCCAGACCCCCATGCCGTTGGCCGAGAAGCCGGCGCGGCGGTGGAACAGGATCGCGGCGACGCGCCTCAGCGCGCGGCGCTCCCGCAGCCCCTCGAGGTGGTCGAGCACGCGCTCCTGCGAGGTCCGGAGCCGCTCCGCGGCCGGCGCGTACGACTCCGCCGCCACCTCCATCGGGCCCTGCGTGGCGCGGATCACGGCGACGTCCAGCTCGGACAGCTCGATGGCCTCGGGCTCCTTCGGCTCGACGGCCTCGGCGGCCTTGGCGAGCGCGTCCGTCCCCTTCTCCATCTCGAGGTCCATGCGGATCTTGAACAGCCGGAGGGTGGGGAGCTGGCGCACCGACTCCGCGCCCGTCAGGCGCTGGAGGACCTCGAGCGTGCCGTCCAGCCCGAGCCTCGAGTCGGGCTCCGTGGCGATCGTGAACCAGATGTTGAAGTCGTGGTCGCGGAGGTAGTTGTGCGAGACGCCGGGGTGGGAGTTGATGATCTTCGCCGCGCGCCACGGGTTGTCCGGATCGACCTTCGCCGCCACCAGCATGGACCTGTAGCCGAGCACACGCGTGTCGTAGATCGGGGTGATCTCGCGGATGATGCGCTCGTCGAGCAGCCGCCGTGTGCGGCGGAGCACCTCGTGCTCATCCACCTCCGCCAGCTCAGCGACATGTGCATACGGCCGGCGCGCGAGGGGGAAGCTCCCCTGGAGCAGGTTGAGCAGCCGCTTGTCGAGCTCGTCGAGCGGGACGGCCGAGCCACCCCGCCGGCTGCGGACCTTGGCTAGCGGCTGAGCCATTCTGCCACGTCGCGCGCGTGGTAGGTGATCACGATGTCGGCGCCGGCGCGCCGGATGCCCGTGAGCGCCTCGAGCACGACGGCCCGCTCGTCGACGTACCTGAGCGATGCCGCGGCCTTCACCATCGCGTACTCGCCGCTCACGTTGTACGCGGCGACAGGAACGCGGGTGGCGTCCTTGACCCGCCGGATCACGTCCAGATACGGAAGCGCCGGCTTCACCATGACCACGTCGGCGCCCTCCTCCACGTCGAGCAGCGCCTCGCGGACGGCCTCGTCGGCGTTGGCCGGATCCATCTGGTAGCTGCGGCGATCCCCGAACGCCGGCGCCGAGTCGGCGGCATCGCGGAACGGGCCGTAGAACGCGGACGCGAACTTGGCCGAGTACGCGACGATCGGAACGTCGGCGAACCCCTCGGCGTCGAGCTGGGTGCGGAGCGCGGCCACGCGGCCGTCCATCATGTCGCTGGGGGCCACGGCGTCGGCGCCCGCAGCGGCGTGCGAGAGCGCGGTCTTGGCCAGCAGCTCGAGGCTGAGGTCGTTGTCGATCGTGCCGTCCTCCCGTACCACGCCGCAGTGGCCGTGTGAGGTGTACGCGCAGAGGCAGACGTCGGTGATGACGACAAGCCCGGGATGCGCGTCCTTGAGCGCCCGCACCGCGAGCTGCACCACGCCCTCGTCGTCGTAGGCGCCGGAGGCCTGCTCGTCCTTGTCGGCGGGAAGACCGAACAGCAGGACCGCGGGGACGCCGAGCTCGTGGACCTCGCCGGCCTCCTCAACCGCGTTCGAGATCGACATCCGCTCGACTCCCGGCATCGGCTCGACCGGGGTGCGCCCCTCGCCGAGCTGCACGAACATCGGCTGGACGAGGTGCGCGGGGGTGAGCTCCGTCTCGCGCACCATGTCGCGCAGCACGGCCGTCTTGCGCAGCCGTCGCATGCGAGTGGCGGGGAAGGCCATCGGCCCCAGTCTACGCGGAGGCGGGTGACGTCGGGCTTGCCTCATACGGCGGCTTGGCACAATCGCCCGCGGTGAAGATCCTGTTCGTGGGTGACGTGGTCGGTGGCATCGGGCGCCGCACCATCGCCGCGGTGCTGCCCGCTATCCGCGAGCAGCATCGACCCGACTTCGTCGTCGTGAACGGCGAGAACGCGGCCGGCGGGATCGGGATCACGGAGAAGACGGCCCGCGAGCTCCTCGAGCTCGGCGCCGACGCGATTACGCTGGGAAACCACGCCTACCACCACCGCGACGTCTACGAGTTCCTCGATCGCGAGGAGCGCGTCGTCCGTCCCGCCAACTACCCGAAGGGGAGCCCCGGACGCGGCCACACCATCGTTGAGCGGAACGGCCTCCGTCTCGGAGTGGTCAATCTCTGCGGAATGGTGTTCATGCAAGCGATGCGCTCGCCGTTCAGCGAGGTGGACGCGCTCCTCGCCGACTTCCGCGACGGGACGGACGCGATGCTGGTGGACATGCACGCCGAGGCGACGAGCGAGAAGGTGGCCATGGGCTGGCACGTCGACGGGCGCGCCACGGCCTGCGTCGGGACCCACACCCACGTGCCCACCGCCGACGCCCGCGTGCTCCCCGGGGGCACGGCCTACGTCACGGACGTCGGCATGACCGGGCCGCACGGCGGGGTGATCGGCGTAAAGCGCGAGCAGGCGATCGAGCGCTTCCTCACCCTGACCCACGTCCGGTTCGAGACGTCGCGGGAGGATCCCTGGCTGAACGCGGTGCTAGTCGAGGCGGACGGCGAGGGCCGGGCCACGCGCATCGAGCAGCTGCTTGTGCCGGCGCGGCTGTAGCGCCTGCACCACCAGGACGAGCGCGGCTACCAGCACGGCGTTTCGCAGGGCGACGACCGCGAGCGGGAACGGCTGCCGCGCGACGAGGTCGAAGTAGCGCGCCGGGAACTCGAGCTGGGTGAGGATCGCTGCCGCCGCCACGGCGGCGGCGAGCGCGTGCATCCGCCAGGCGACGGCGAGCGCCCCCAGCGGGAGGACCCAGATCACGAACTGCGGCGAGAGCACCTTGCCGAGAACGACAAATGCGGTGACCGCCGCGAGCGAGGCCACGACGAGGTCCCGCGGGTCGGGCCGCTTCGACGCGAGTAGCGTGAGCAGCGCCAGAACGCCGGCCATCAGCGCCGCGAGCGCTCCGGTCACGAACCCGCCGGCGGGGTGGACCAGTCCGTCCGAGCGGTGGCTCTTCACGCTCAGAGCCTCGCCGAGACCCGCCCCGTCGAGGGCGATGACGCCGAGCGCCGGCGTGCTCTCGACCTGGATCGGGCGGTCGAGGTGGTAGCGGACGGCGTCGAGAGCCCCGTCCGGCGATGCGGCCAGCGCCGTCCCGCCGAGCACGGCGACGACGGCGAGGAGGGCGGCGGCGGCGTGCCAGGCCTCCCGGGTCCTGCCGCGTCCGGCGAGCCAGGCGAGCGCAACCGGGGCGACCACGAGCGGGAAGCCCTTCGTCATCACGCCCAGGCCGAGGACGGCAAGGCCGGCTCTGGGCCGCTCCATACAGAGGAGCAAGAGCGCGGCCAGGGTCAGGGCGACCGGGGCGAGGTCGAAGTGCGTGCGGACGAGCGCGCCGCAGAGCACCGGCATGAGCGCCGCGGCGGCGAGCGCGCGCCCCCGGTCGCCGCCGGTGCGCCCGGCCAGGGCGCCGCAGAGCAGGACGACGGCCGCGGCCAGCGCCAGCGTCCAGCCCGCGAAGGCCATGCGAAAGCTCTCGGCGTCGGTCCCCGCGAGGGCCGGGAGCGCGACCGCCGCCGACGCGAGCGGAGGGTACTCGGAGAACACGTCCCGGTAGGGGAGCGCGCCGGCGAGCACCGGCTCGGCGTAGCTGCGGTAGACGAACAGGTCGTTTACGCGCTCGTCCGACCACGGCGCAACCCACAGCGTGAGTGCCCACCCGGCGGCGAGCACGCCCAGCGGAGCAACGGCGCAGCGCCTCACGCCCGCACGAGGGGTGACCGCGTCGCGCCCACCCCGGACGGAACGTCCCGCTCGAGCTCGCGGCGCGGCGCCGGCGGCGCTGCCCGCTCGCGGTACGCGCCGAACACGGCCACGAGCACGAACGGCACGAACCACACCACGTAGAGGTAGAACCAGTGGGTCGCGGCAAGCTGCACAGCGATCAGGACGGCCGCTCCGAGCGCCGCGACCTGGCGCGGCGTCGGCACCCTCGGTACGAACGCCACGAGCACCGCCAGGGCCACCGCCGCCACCTTGACGATCGTATGCAGCGGCCCCAGGTCGAGCTGACCCCAGATCGCGAACGGCGACGGCCGCCCGGCCTGGTAGCCGACGGTGCGATCGTAGAGCTCGCGCAGGCCGACATCGGGGACGAACGGGAGCACGGTGGCCGCGAGCGTGACGGCGAGAGTCAGCGCGAAGACGAGGACGGAGCGGCGCGCGAAGAGCGGCACCAGCGCCAGCGGTACGAGCTTGGCCGCCGTTCCCAAGCCGATGGCCGCGCCGCTCACCGCACCTCCGACGGCTGGACGCACGGCGAGCCCGAGGAGCGCGCCGACGCACGCGAGCGCGACGAGCGTGTCGTTGGCATTCGACTCGAGCACGAACGCCGTGTAGGGAAAGGCGGCCCAAGCGTAGGCCAGGGCGACCCCGAGCACGCGCCCCTCGCGCCCCGAGCGCAGCCGCGTGCCGACGAGCAACAGGCCTCCGATCGCTAGCAGGTCGAAGGCGATCGCAGCGCCGTGTGCGGCCGGCAGGTCGTCCCACGCGCCGCTCCACGGGAGCGCCTGCTCAAACGGCACGTACAGCAGGTAGTTGAGCGGCCCATAGGTGTCACCACGCTCCACGTCGTCGGAGAATCCCTCGCCGTAGAGCGGGTCTCCGTCGACGATCCGGTCGGCGCCGATCACGCCCGCGTAGCCGACGTCGATGACGTTCGAGTCCACGACGTTCAACCCGATGCGAAACGCGGCGAGGAAGACGATTCCGACCATGAGCCAGGCAAGCGGCACATGCGGGACGAGCGGCCCCGGCCGCTCCCGCGGGCGCAGCCCCGCGAAGATGGCCCGACCGAGCAAATAGAGGAGCACCGGGTAGGCGAGCGGCACGGACACGCCGATCTCCCCACGGTTGAAGAAGACGTGCGACGCCCCGAAGCCGAGGAGCACGAGCAGGTCCAGGTGCAGGAGCCGGTATGGCCTTCGGAAGTCGAGGAACGGCAGCAGGAACAGCAGGCAGAGCGGTATCCAGACGTACGGCGCGTTCAGCGTCCGCCCGAAGGCACCCGCGTACCCGCGAGCCATCGACCAGGCGACCTGGTGACCGGTCCACTGCTCGAGCACCGCGCCGCTCCGGTCGTCCACGTGGACCTGCGCGACCTCGTCGCCGTCGCGGAAGAAGCTCACCTGCCAGCGGCCTACGCCCTTCGTGTAGGCGGTGGAGTCGAGCGGCCCGCGGGCGCGCTCCACCTGCACCTTCTCGGCGCGCGAGGCGATGCGGGTGACCTCCCGCGCGCTTCGCTCGAAGAAGCGCGGCGGTTCCGTCTGCGACTTCGGCCGCTCGAGCTGGGCGGCACCCGCCGCCGAGGGCAGCAGGAGGAGGAGCGCGGCGGCAAGCGCCGCGGTCAGTCGCGCGAGAGCTCGATGCGGAAGCTCCACATCTTGTTCCCGATGAAGTTGAGCGGGGTCGCGGCGATCACGGCAATCGCCTGCGACGGCACCTTCGGCAGCCCCATGACGCCCACCAGTAGCTCGAGGACCGTCGCGGCGACCAGGAACGCGGCGATGCTCACCGTGAAGAAGCGGGCGGCCTGGAACGCGGCGTGGCCGCCGCGCGCGCTGAACGTCCAGTGGCGGTTCCAGTAGAAGTTGTTGGTCACGGCCACCACGAAGGCCGCGGTCGCGCCGACGAGGTGGTGAAGCCCGATCGCCTCGACACACAGGGCGAACACGCAGAGGTTCACCACGTACCCCGACGCGCCGACCGCGCAGAACTTGACCAGCTGGAGCCAGTTCTGGGGCCTCCGCAGGCCGGCGCGCACGCGGAGGTGGAGCGCGCGCGTCTCGGCGACCGCCACCTCAACCTCGTCGCTCATCCGCCGAACCGTACACGGAAGTGCTCGAGCACAAGCGGGGCCACGTCAGCCACCGACCACTGCTCTCGATCCGGCAGGTCGAGCCCGCAGAGCAGCAACACGCCCTCGGAGTCACCCCGGTGAAGCGAGCCGTGGCTGCCGCCCCCGAGGTGGTCGGCGCCGCCCCAGTCGACGAACTCGAAGCCCGGCGAAGCCGAAAGCAGCACGTCACCCGAGTGGGGGCATTCGAGCGCGGACCAGAGCCGTCCGAGCGCGTCCGGATATGTCTCGCTCGTGGCCCGACCATCCGCCACGTCGAGCTCGAGCGCCGCGTGGTCGCCCTCCACGGTCCAGGAGCGCCCGCGGCGGTCGGCGACCTCGCCGCCCGGGGCGAAGCGCAGCTCACCCCGAGCGGAGCGGACCACAGCCTGCCCGTTCGCGCGCGTGACCACGAGATCCACGCCTTCGAACTCCGCCGCAGCCTTCACAGCCCTCGGCACGAGCGCCGCGTGCCTCGCCTCGTCGAGCACGTAGACCATCGCGGACCGCGCCGACGGGCACAGGGCTAGCTCCGCATCGGTAGGCGCCGCGTCCGCCGGGGCCAGGACGTGCCAGGACTCGAACGCGTCGCCGAGGTTCACGCGCTCCTCGACCTTCGTCTGCGAGTGGTCCGACATCACGATCACCGCGTGGTCCTCGAGAAAGGCGTCGACGCCGCCGGCCACGTGCATGATCCGCTCGAGCGCGCGGTCGGCCTCGGCGATCGAGCGTACCTGGCCCTCGGGACCCACCCTGTGCGAGTGCGTGTCGTTGTCGGGCAGCGAGAACAGCAGGAAGTCGAACAGGTCGTGCTCGACCAGATACGCGCCCACGCAAGCCGTGTGGCGGTCCCGTTGGCCGGGCAGGCCCAGCGCCGAGGTGCACCCGGTGTTCCGCGAGTCGAACAGGTCGGCGTAGAACAGCTCCCGGGCGCCGTATACCGCGTGGTTGAACTGGAGCGCCTCGCCGATCAGGCGGTAGACGCTCTCGCCGGAGGGATCGTGGCGCGTGCGGCCGCGGTAGATCAGGTAGGTGGTGCACGCGGTCCTGAGCCCGGCGTCGTCGAGGTGCTCGAAGACCGTCTTCAGCGCACGGCTCAGGTGCGCCATGTTCATGTTGTACACGGTGTCGTAGAGCGAGCGGACCAGCCCGAACGTGCGGCTGGCGGGGAAGGACGAGCCGTATTCGATGTAGCGCTCCTCGCCCCGGTGGAACCAGTTCATCGACGGGATGTGGTGCTCGCCCGGCCCGGCGCCGGTGGCGATCGCCGCCGACGCGACCGGGGTGACCGACGGGAACGTGGAGATGCAGTCGGGCACGTAGGTGCCGCGCTCGCGGAGCGCAGCCAGGGCCGGCGCGCGCCCCTCTTCGATCGCCGCGTCGAGCATCTCCGGCTTGAGCGAGTCGACCACGGCGAGCACCACCTTCTTCGGTGAGCGCGCCGGCACTAACGAAGCACCCGCAGCCCGGCGTACTTCTCGCCCTCGCGACGGCGGCCGCCGACCAGCAGGACCACGAACGCGACGAGCGCGAGGTACGAGACCGGCGGCAGTAAGATCGCGAGCGCGGCCAGCAACAGCGCGGCCCCCTCGGCGTACATGCCGAGCAGCGTCGCTGCGCCGCCCTGGAGGCGCCGCCGTGCGCGCTCCAGGAGGCCGCCTACCGCCAGCCACGCCAGCGCGGCGCAGGCGGGACCGGCCACGAGGCCGATCCAGCTCTCCTCACCTCCGTCGGCGAGCGCACCGGCGAAGAGAAACGCCCCGAGTACGAGCGCGATGATGCCGCCCCCGATCGCGAAGACGTCCCGCGGGGCGCTTCCGGGGGACCCGGGCGCCGCGCGCCCCGCGGGGGGTGCTCGGTTCGCGGCCGAACGTTCGGCCCCGTAGGCCAGAACCGCCAGCGCCAGCACCGCAAGCAGGAATACGGGGGACTCGAGGAAGCTCCAGTCCGTGCCGTCGAAGTCGATGCCCACGTCAGCCCGCGCCAGCGCGCCGGCGAGGAGCGGCGGCAGGAACGGGCGCACGCCGGTGGCGCCCGCCAGGCCGGCGCCCGTCCCGATGTCGAGGAAGAGGCTCATGGGAGGTCGGTACCCTGCGGCCGGTGAGGTTAGCTCCGCGGGCAGCCCGCCGGCGCTCCTCCGAGGATCGCCCCGCTTCGGCGCGTGCGCCGGGGCCGGCAGGGCACCGCTCGTCCGACTCGAACGAAGCACGGTGACCCTCTCGCGGGATCTCGAGCGCTACGCGGGGCTGTTTGCGTCCCGCACGAAGGTGATGAAGTCATCGGCGATGCGCGACCTGATGGCGGTGACGGAGCGCCCCGAGGTGATCTCGCTCGCAGGCGGCCTGCCGGACACCAGCACCTTTCCGCCGGACACCTTCGCGGCGGTTGCCCAGCGCATAGCCGCCGAGTCGCGCGCCCGGGCGCTCCAGTACGGGCCCACCGAGGGGCTCGAGGGGACCAAGGCCTGCATCACGGCCGTCATGGCAGCCGAGGGCATGACCGCGGACCCGGAGGACATCGTGGTCACCACCGGTGGCCAACAGGTGATCGACCTGGTCACGAAGACGCTCATCGACCCGGGCGACGTAGTGATCGCCGAGGGCCCGACGTATCCGGGCGCCGTGCCGGTCTTCTCGACCTACCAGGCCACCGTGGTGCAGGTGGACATGGACGCGGACGGAATGCGCGTCGACCTGCTCGAGGAGACGCTCGACCGTCTGGATCGCGACGGCCGCCGGCCCAAGTTCATCTACACGGTGCCGAGCTTCCAGAACCCCACGGGCGTGACGATGTCGCTGCCGCGCCGCCGGCGGCTCGTGGAGGTGGCCCACGAGCGTGAGCTGCTCGTGCTGGAGGACAACCCGTACGGCCTCCTGCGCTACGAGGGCGACCCGGCGCCGCCGCTCTACGCGCTCGACGGCGGCGTCTACGTCATGTACCTCGGCACCTTCTCCAAGATCCTGTCCCCGGGGATCAGGCTCGGCTGGATCGTCGCGCCGCCGCCGGTGCTCGAGAAGATCAAGCTCGGCAAGCAGGCCACGGACCTCTGCACCTCGACACTCTCCCAGCTCATGGTCCAGGCCTACTTCGAGCGCGGCCGCTGGCGCGATTACGTCGACTCGCTCACCACCGTATACCGGGCCCGCCGCGACACGATGCTCGACTCCCTCGTCGACCACTTCCCGCCCCAGGCCGAATGGACGCGGCCGGCGGGCGGCCTGTTCATCTGGGCGACGCTGCCCGACTTCATCGACACGACCGACCTGCTGGCGCGCGCGCTGCGCGACAACGTCGCCTTCGTCCCGGGAGAGGCGGCCTTCCTCGACGGTCGCGGCCGCAGCTCCATGCGGCTGAACTTCTCCGGTTGCGACGAGCACTCGATCCGCGAGGGCGTCCGCCGCATAGGCGAGGTGGTGAAGGAGCAGGTGGACCTCTACGGCACCATCACCGGCGAGCACGAGGCCGTGTCGCCGGACGCGGCGTCCCGCCCGACCGAGCCGTCGGCCCAGGTGCTGCGGATGCCTACGCCCGGGGAGCGGGAGCGGCGGGCGGGCGAGTTGTGACGGAGGCCGCGCCATGAGCCGCGTCGCGGTCCTGAAGGGGGGACGCTCGCTCGAGCGTCAGGTGTCGCTTCGATCCGGGGCGCGCGTCGAGGACGCGCTTGGGCGCCTGGACCACGAGGTGGTGGCGATCGACGTCGCGCTCGACCTCGTCCGGCGTCTGCGCGAGGCGGAGCCCGACGTCGCGTTCGTGGCCATGCACGGCCGGGACGGGGAGGACGGCACCGTCCAGGAGCTGCTCGAGATCCTCGGCATCCCCTACACCGGCTCCGGCGTGCTCGCGTGCGTGCGCGCGATGGACAAGGTCCTCGCGAAGCACCTGATGGTCGAGGCGGGCATCCCCACGCCGGACTTCTTCGCGTTCAACGAGACCGCGTTTCGCGAGCTCGGTGCTGCCGAGGCCCTGCCCGCGATCGAGGAGCGGCTCGCGTTCCCCATCGTCGTCAAGCCGTCGAGCCAGGGGTCGGCGCTCGGGATCAAGTTCGCCCGCAGCGCCGCCGATGTCCCGGCCGCCCTCGTCGCGGCGTTCTCGTATGACTCGCGCGTGCTGCTGGAACGTCACGTCGACGGGCGTGACCTCGCCGTGTCGATCCTGGACGACGAGGCGCTCCCCGTCGTCGAGGCCGTGCCGCGCGAGGAGGAGTTCTACGACTTCGAGGCTCGCTACGAGATCGGTCGTACGGACTTCGTCTGCCCGGCCGAGTTGGCGGCCGGCGTCACGCACCGGGCCCACGAACTCGCCCTCAGGACCTACGGGCTGCTCGGCTGCTCCGGGTTCGCGCGCGTCGACCTCATGCTCGACGCCAACGGGGAGCTGACGGTGCTCGAGGCGAACCCGATTCCGGGACTCACCGAGACGAGCCTGCTGCCGCAGGCCGCGGAGGCGGCAGGCATTTCGTTCGACCAGCTCGTGGGCCGGATCCTGGAGCTGGCGCTGGCGAAGGCACCGGCCTAGAGCGCGTGCCTACCGATCGCGCCGTCCGAGCGCCGGCGCCGGCTCAGCAACGCACCCGCTGCCGGGCGTCGCCTACTGATCGCCGCTGGCGAAGTCCTCCGGCGTCACGTTGTCGAGGAAGTCCTTGAACTTCTCGACGACCTCCTCCGTGTCCTCGACCTCGTGCTCGAACTCGATCGCGGACTCGCTGATTACGTCCTCGGCGGCGAAGATCGGGGCGCCCGTGCGCACCGCCAGGGCGAGTGCGTCGGACGGCCGCGAGTCGATCGGGATCTCCCGGCCGTTCAGCTGGAGGGTCACCTCGGCGTAGAACGTGTTCTCGCGGAGCTCCGTGACGGCCACGCGGGTGCAGGTCACCTCTAGCTCGGAGAGCATCTCGCTGATCAGATCATGGGTCATCGGCCGCGGGGTGTTGGCGCCCTGGAGCTTCATCAGGATCGCGGCGGCCTCCGGGTGGCCGATCCAGATCGGCAGGAACTTGTTGCCGTCGCGGGTCTTGAGCAACACGATCGGCTGCTTGCCGACCATGTCGAAGCTCACGCCGTAGATGACCATCTCCTGCATCCTGGACAGTCTAGACGTGGGGGGAAGCGCAGCCGACGATGGCCCCATACGGGTTATTCGCCCGCCAAGACGAGGGTGAGGTGCCGGGTCCAGATGACTGGAGCCCCGCGCTCGCGGGGCTCCGGCACTCGCCTGTTGTGGGCGATCCTGGACTCGAACCAGGGACCTCGTCCTTATCAGAGACGCGCTCTAACCGACTGAGCTAATCGCCCGTCGCGGCGATTGTAGCGGCGTCCGGGATCGCCCGGGCTGCACTCAGGCGGCGTGCCGCACGTCGCGCCGCAGTAGCCGCTCAGCCAGCTCCATGGCTTCCGCAGGCGTGTCGAAGTCGAGCTGCGCGCGGCAGCCCTCGCCCCTCGCCCGCATCGTCACCGGATGACCGAGGGCGGCGGTCAGGGCGTCCTCCGCCGCGCCGAGCGCCTCCTCGAGATCGGGGTGCAGCATCCTCCTGGTTCGGCGGGGCTCGTCGCTGCCAGTCTGCGCCTCCCGAGCCCGCCGCTCGGTCTCGCGTACCGACCAGCCGCCGTCGCGAGCCTCCCGGGCGAGGGCACGCCGGCGGGAGTGGTCCTTGCAGAGCAGGATCGCTCGTCCGTGACCCTCGCTCAGCTCCCCGCGCTCGATCAGCTCGAGCGCCTCCTCGGGGAGCTCAAGGAGGCGGATCAGGTTCGAGATCGCCACCCGGCTGCGACCGACGCGGCGCCCAAGCTCGTCCTTCGTCAGGCCGAGGTCGTCAGCCAGCATCGCGCAGGCGCGGGCCTCCTCCACCGGATTCAGGTCCACCCGGGCCATGTTCTCCGCGAGCGCGATCTCCAGCTGTCCGCGCTCGTCGGCCTCGCGGACCACCGCCGGGATCGACTCGAGCCCGGCGATCCGAGCCGCCCGCAGCCGCCGCTCGCCGGCGAGCAGCTCGTAGCGGCCGCCCGGCAGCGCCCGGACCACGATCGGCTGCAGCACTCCACGAGCGCGGACGGAATCCGCCAGCTCGGCGAGCGCGGCCTCGTCGAAGCTCCGGCGCGGCTGGCGTGGGTTCGGCGCCACGAGCTCGACCGGCACCTCACGCATGCCGTCTCCGCCGGCCTCACCGCGCGGCAGGATGGCGGAGAGGCCGCGCCCCATCCCGCGGCGGTCGTCAGCCACGCGCCGCCACCTCCCGGGCCAACCGGAGGTAAGCCGCCGATCCTGCGCTGTTCGGCGCATGGCGGAGGACCGGGAGGCCGAAGCTCGGCGCCTCCCCGAGACGGACGCTGCGCGGGACGACCGTGTTGAACACGAGGTCCGGGAAGTGCCGCCGCACCTCGCGCTCGACGTCGCGCGCGAGGCGCGTGCGTCCGTCGTGCATCGTCAGGATCATCCCGGCCACGGTCAGCCGCGGATTGAGCTCGCGCTGGATGAGTGAGAGGGTGTCGAGCAGCAGAGCAAGGCCCTCGAGCGCGAAGTACTCGGTCTGGACCGGCACGATGACCTTGTCGGCGGCCACCAGGGCGTTGACCGTCAGCGGGCCGAGCGACGGAGGGCAGTCGAGCAGCGTGAAGAGGTACCGCTCCCTGACGTCGCCGAGGGAGCCCTGCAGGGTGGCTTCGGATCCGGCGATCCGCGGGAGCTCGGCGTTCGCCCCGGCGAGCTCGGGGGTGGAAGGCACGACGTCGAGGTTCTCGATCCCGCTTGGGATCACGGCCGCGGGCAGCGAGCGCTCGCCGGAGAGGCAGCCGTAGACGTTCGGGCTGCCGTCCTTCGGCAGCCCAAGCGCGACCGTCGCGTTGCACTGGGGGTCGAGGTCAACCAGGAGCGTCCGATGCCCGGCATCCGCGATGCTTGCGCCGAGGTTCACGGCGGTGGTGGTCTTGCCCACCCCACCCTTCTGGTTGGCGATCGCGACCACGCTGCCCATCGGGCGTCAAGCTACGGCGCGGTTCGGTCGGAAGCGCGCACCGCATCTTGGGTTCGGGCCCGAACGATGAAGTCCTTCGACCCGGCCACTCGACCGACCCTGTTCTCCGACGGTCTCTACGTTGATCCCCATCTTGCATCTTGGGGACAAACGCAGAATCAGCAGGCCTCGCGGGCGGCACGAACCGCGGGCAGGTACCGGGATCACCCAAGCGGCCGCTTCGCCGCCGTGCCCGGACGCCGTGGAAATCGCCCCGACGTGGGCGCCACTTTGCAGTACACGTGCAGGTAGCGGTTGCGCGCACCCTCGAACGGCTGTACGCGCAGCACCTTCTCGAGCGCCAACCCCACCTCCCGTGCGGCCCTTCTACCCTGCTGCTCCTCGGCGGCGTCCCGCGCCCCCTTCCAGGCGACCAGCACTCCGGTAGGCCGTAGAAGCGGCGCGGCGTACTCGACCAGCACGGCAAGCGGCCCGACGGCACGAGCTGTCACGACGTCGTAGGCCTCGCGACCGCCCCCGACGGCGGGCGGCATCCGAGCCCACTCCTCCGCACGCGCCACGATGCTCCGAGCGTTGGTCGCTTGAGCCGCCTGCCGCAGACGGTCGATCACCGCGGCCTTGCGGCGCGCGGACTCGATCAAGTCGACCGCGGTGTCGGGCAGGGCGATCGCCAGGACGAGTCCCGGGAAACCGGCGCCCGCTCCCAAGTCGGCGATCCGCCTGGCAATGCGCACCCGCTCGACCTCCAGCCCGCTCAGGCTGTCGGCCACATGAGCGTCGAGCGCCGCGGCCGGGTCGGTGACCGAGGTATGCGGATCCGGCTCGTCCGCGAGGGCGTCCAAGAGCCGCGCAAGCTGCCCGGTGGCGGTGGCCGGCAGGGAATAGCGACCGGTGAGAGCGCTCAGCGTTTCTCGTGAAACGCTCAGCGACCCGCGAAGCCCCGAAGCGGGCTGACCACAAGGCGCCGATCGGGCTCGTCGCCCTCGCTGTGTGTCTCCACGTCCGTTCGACCCCGCAGGTACAAATGCACGATCTTTCGCTCGGCGGCACGCATCGGCTCAAGCTCGACGGCGCGGTTGTAGCGCAGAGCCTCGGCCGCGGCGCGGTCCGCCATGCGGTGGAGAGCCGCCTCGCGCCGGTCGCGGTAGCCCGCCGCGTCCACCGTTACCTGCTTGCGCGACTCGAGCCCGCGGAACGCCGCCCGAAACGCCAGGTGCTGGAGGGCGTCGATCGTCGCGCCGTGCTTACCGATCAAGAGCCCGAGATCGTCGCCGTTCACCGTGGCGCGAATCTCGTCGTCGTCCTCGTGTATGTCCACCGTCGCCCGCAGGCCGAGGGCCTGCACGACCCGCGCCACTACCGCGCGTACCCTCTCGGCCGGCTCCTGCGGGATCCTCTCGGCGGCGGCCCGCCAGGCATCGAGCTGGACACTCGCCCGGACGCGCGCGGGCCGGTCGGGACCGGGCTCCTCGGCGACCTCGAAGCGCACGCAGTCGGCGGTGATGCCAGGGAAGCGCGGCTCGAGGGCCTTCATCGCCTCCCACTTCGCCTCGCCAAGGCTGTCGCCCTTGGCCTCCGCCACCAGGTCCTCCGGGCGCGGCTCCTCGCTTACGGACATGCTCACAGCGCGGTCAGCGGCGACGTCCCGAGCGCTTCTTCTTCTTGCGGGGCGAGCGCGGGGGCGGGGTCTTCCGTGGGCCGCCGTTCCCGCCGCCGGCCACGGCCGCCTTAGGCTGCTCGCGGGCGCCGTCCTGAGACGCTTCCTGCTCCACTGGCTTGCCGCGCGCGGGCTTCTGGGCCCCCGCTCTGGCCTCGGCCTCGAAGTCTCGCGGCGGTGGCTTCGGGTAGAGCTTTCGGACGAGCAGCTGCTGCCCGATGGTCCAGACGTTGGTCGTGATCCAGTAGACGATGAGCCCGGCCTCGAAGTTGATGATGAAGATCACGAAGACGAACGGCAGCGCAAACATGATCCGGCGCTGCATGGGATCCGCGCTGATCGCCGTGACCGCGCTGGCCGCCAGCTGCGTGGCGATGTAGATGACGATCAGCGTGACGAGCACCACCGGCTCCCCGGTCACCGGCTCGGTCAGGTCGGGGATGAAGAGGAAGCTCTTGTTGTCGCCGACGTCCGCTGTGAAGTCGTCGGAGCGCAGGAGATAGAAGAGCGCTATGAAGAAGGGGATCTGCAGCAGGAGCGGCAGGCACGAGCCGAGCGGATTGACCTTCTCCCGCTGGTAGAAGGCCATGACCTCCTGGTTCATGCGCTGGCGGTCGCCCTTGTAGCGCTCCTGGATCCGCTTTATCTCCGGCTGCAGCTGCTGGAGCCGCTGCATGGACTTCACGCCCTTGAACGTGAGCGGCAGGATCACGAGCCGGACGGTGAAGGTCAGCAGGATGATCGCGACCCCCCAGGACCCCTCGAAGTTCCCGATCAGGTCGTGCCAGAAGCGGAGGACCGCGTCGCAGGCGTCGATCAGGGGTCGTAGTACGTCTTCCATGAAACCGGCTTAGGGCTGTGGCTCCGGCCGGGGTCGGGAGCGAAACAGCTTTTGGTCCTCCACGAAGTCGACGCCGCCATGGCTCCACGGGTTGCACCGCAACAGGCGCCAGGCGGCGAGCACGGCACCCCGCAGTATGCCGTAGCGCCTGATGGCCTGGACGGCGTACTCCGAGCAGGACGGATAGTACTTGCAGCGGGCGGGTAGCCCGGGCGAGATCGCCCGCTGATAGAAGCGCACGGGGGCCGTGACGATCCACCGGAGCGCGGTCACGGATCCTTCCCCTCACGAGCCAGCCCGGCCTCCCGAAGCACGGCGGCAAGCGCGTCCTCGATGGCCCGTTCGCCCCCCTCACGCGCCAGATCGCCGGCCGCCGGACGAGCCACGATCACGAAGTCATGGCCGTCAGCCAGGCCGTCGGCGCGGGCCCAGAACGCCTCGCGTAGCAACCGCTTGACGCGATTGCGCTCGACGGCGCCACCGACCTTGCGTCCGACCGAGACGCCCAGGCGCGGCTCGGCGTCGGCGTCGCCTCGCGGAAACGCGTAGACCACGAGATAACGACTGGCGTGCGAGCGGCCCTCGCGATAGACCCGCTCGAACTCGCCACTGCGCGACAGGCGGCGGCGCTTGCGGCGCGCGGAATCGGCCATGGGGCTAGGGCGTCAGCCGCTTACGGCCCTTGTCCCGGCGGCGCCCCAGCACCTTGCGGCCCGCACGGGTGCGCATGCGCGCGCGGAACCCGTGCGTCCGGGCACGCTTGCGCTTCTTCGGCTGATAGGTCCGCTTCATGGAGTTCGGTCGCGCGGACGGGAAAGGTGAGGCCGCGCCCAGGGCAGGGTACCAGTGGCCGCTCGAGCTCCCCGGGGATCGCGCCGTGCCGTCCAGAGAGCCCCCCGACGCTTTTCACGCGTTTTGCGCGCTGGCGTCGGCGGAGCACGCGGCGAGCCGTCAGAGCCGTTGTACACTCGCTCGCGCCGAGGGCAGTGGCCGCGGCTTCGGCAGTTCCTCCGCAGCCAACGTCAGTCCCGCCAGACCCGCGAGGAGGGTCGCAACCGCCCGTGCCCACGCAGCCGGACCAGCTCTGGGAAGCGATCCGCGCCGAGCTGCGTCGTGAGACGCCGGACTTCAAGTTCCACATCTGGCTAGAGCCGCTGGAGCTCGCCGCGGTAGTCGGGCGCACGCTCTACATCCGCGCCCCCGACCACATTCGAACGTCGGTGGCGGAGCGATACATGCCACTTCTGCGACGCGCGGCCGCGAGCCGCCTCGGGCATGGCGCGACCATGGAGATCGTCGACACCGGATGGCAGCCGGCCGACGAGCACGCGGCCACCGAAGCGCAGCCGCGAACCGGGCTGAATCCCAAGTACACCTTCGAGCAGTTCGTCATCGGGTCCGGCAACCGCTTCGCCCACGCCGCGGCGCTTGCGGCCGCCGAGCTGCCGGCCCAGGCGTACAACCCCCTCTTCCTCTACGGCTCGCCGGGAACGGGCAAGACGCACCTGCTACACGCCATCGGCAACTACGTGAGCCGCTACGGCGCCGGCCTTCGCGTCCGCTACACCACGATCGAGGAGTTCACGCGCGAGTTCGTCGAGGCCCTGCGGGCCCGTCGGACTGCTGACTTCAAGGACCGGTTCCGAGCAGCCGACGTCGTGCTCATCGACGACGTCCAGTTCCTCGCCGGCCGCGTCAAGACGCGTGAGGAGTTCTTCCACACGTTCAACGTACTGCTCGACTCCGGACGGCAGCTGGTCATGACATCCGATCGCAGACCGGAGGAGCTGCGGGACCTCGAAGCCCGGCTCACCGAGCGCTTCCGCTGCGGGCTTGTCGCCGAGCTCGAGGCCCCTGCTCCAGAGGTGCGCCGCGCGATCCTCCACGCGCGGGCTCGGCTCGACGGGATCGAGGTCCCCGACGAAGTGCTCGAGGAGATCGCCATGGGGGTCGGCGGCAGCGTAAGGGCGCTCGAGGGGGCGCTGATTCGCGTGGTGGCCTACGCGTCGCTCAAGGGCGAGCGTCCGACGATTGACCTTGCGCGGCATGTTCTACGTCGCCTTGATCAGGCCACAGGTCAGACCAGGCTCGACGTGATCATCGATGCCGTAGCGGCCGAGTTCCGCATAGATCGCGAGGTCCTCCTTGGACGTGACAGGCGGCCTGAGGTCTCGCGAGCGAGACAGGTTGCGATGTACGTAGCGCGGGAGCTGGCCGGGCTCAAGCCCACCGAGATCGGTCGTGGAATCGGGGACCGGAGTCACGCGACGGTAGACCACGCGATCAAGTCCGTTCGCGCCGGCCTGCACAGCGATCCGGCTATACGCAGCGCCGTCGACAACCTTCAGAAACGTTTGCAGCAACCCGCTCACGGCCGAGCCGAATGACAGAATCAACAGCTTCCGGACAACCCGCCACCCGCATGCCAAGCGGATCTCCAACACCTATCGACGTTTCGACAGCACCCACAACATCAATTTCGAACAGGCAGCATCAGTTGAAGCTCACCGTTTCCCGTGAAACGTTCCTCAACAGCCTTGGCGTGGCTGTGCGAGGCGCCTCCACGCGTAGCGCTATCCAGACACTGTCGGGCGTCCTGTTGAAAGTCGACGACGGGCGCGCCGAGCTCCAGGCGACCGACATGGAGCTCGGTCTGCGTGTGCAGTTGGAGGCGAGCCAGTCCTCCCCCGGGGTGGCAGTGGTCCCGGGCCGTCTTCTACTGGATGTGGTGCGCTTCCTCCCGAGGGACGAGGTCAGTGTTGAGTACCGCAGCTCACACCAGGACGTGGAGGTGATAAGCGGACCCGCCCGCTTCCACCTGCGCACGCTCCCGCCTGAGGACTTTCCAAAGCTGCCGGAGAGGCCCGGTGAGAGTGCCCTGAACATGCCGGCGGGGGCGTTCGTGGACACGATCGCCCGGGTAGCGCGCGCTGCCTCCCGGGATGAGACGCGCCCTCATCTCACGGGCGTGCTGGTCATGGCAAGCGGGCGCGAGCTGCGGATGGTCGCGACTGACTCCTACCGCCTTAGCGTAAAGGAGACGACCCTCGAATCCGAGCTAGACGGCTCTCTCGAGGCAAATGTCCCGGCCCGCACGCTTCAGGAGCTTGGGCGTATCGCCACGGCCGGCGGCGCTGAGAGCATCGGCGTCACGGCGCTCGACAACCAAGTCGTCTTCACGGTCGGTGACGTGGTGCTCTCCTCGAGGCTTGTGGAAGGTCGATTCCCCAACTACCAGCAGCTCCTGCCCGAGTCGTACGAACACGAGATGCGGATCAGTCGAAGCGAGCTGCTGGACGTGGTGCGCCGCGTCGGGCTCCTGGCTCAGAAGAACGCTCCGCTGCGCCTGCGCTTCTCGGAGGGGACGCTAGACGTCTCGGCTCAGACGCCAGACGTGGGCGAGGCTAGCGAGTCGCTGCCCGTTCCGTTCTCGGGCGAACCGCTCGAGATCGGGTTCAATCCGGAGTTCTTCCGAGACGGCCTCGAGAGCGCCGAGTCCGACGAGCTCGTCCTAAAGCTGATCAGCCCACTGCGGCCGGGGCTGATCCAATCGGGCGGCGAGGGCACCGGTTTCCTCTATCTCGTGATGCCGATCCGCCTGAACGTGTAGGAGCGACGCGCAATGCGGGTCACGCGGCTCGAGCTCCGCGACTTTCGCAACTACAAAGGAGCCGGCGTCGAGCTGGGCCGCGGCTTGACGGTTGTGGTGGGCGCCAACGGCGCCGGCAAGACGAACCTGCTCGAAGCGCTCTACCTCGGTTGCACCGGCAAATCGCCTCGGACTCCGAACCAGCGCGAGCTCGTGCGCCGCGGGGCCTCGGTCGCCCGAGTCGTCCTGTACACCGTCGATGGCGAGGACGCTCATCGCATCGAGGTCGGGTTCGAGCCGGGCGGATCCAGGCGCATCCGCGTGGACGGCGCAAGGGTGGACGGCCTGATCGGCTTCGAGGAGCGGCCCCTCGTTGGCGTCTTCATGCCTGAGCGGCTCGAGCTGATGAAGGGGCCGCCCGCGGTCCGCCGCGCCCACCTCGACCAGGTCGTCGCGGCGCTGTGGCCGGCGCGCGCCGACGCCCGGACGGCGTACTCGCGGGCGCTCGCTCAGCGGAACGCGCTGCTTGTGCGGATACGCGCGGGACGGGCGGGGACCGGTGCCCTCCATGCCTGGGATGCCGAGCTCGCGCGGCAGGGCATGAAATTGATGGACCACCGCCGGGGCGCTGTGGAGGCCCTGCGCCCGGCCTTCGCTGAGCTGGCGGGGAGGCTCGGGCTGGCGGGCCGCGCGGAGCTTCTCTATCGCCCGCGCTCGGACGCGATCGACGCGTCCGGGTTTGCCGCGGAGCTTCGCGAGCGCAGGCAGGCGGACGTCGAGCGCGGCTTCACGGCGCACGGGCCACACCGTGACGAGCTGTCCCTAACGCTCGACGGTAACTCGCTGCGAATCTACGGATCACAGGGCCAACAGCGAGTGGCGCTGCTGGCGCTCCTCTTTGCAGAGCGGCGGTTGCTTGCAGAGCGCCGCGGCCGCCCGCCATTGATGCTGCTCGACGACGTGATGTCGGAGCTCGACGCCGACCGCCGGGAGCTGCTCGCCGAGCTGCTCGCCGAAGGGGGGCAGGCGCTCGTGACGGCTACCGAGCCGGATCAGCTACCCGAAGCCGCGCTGGCTCGGGCGCGGCTGATCCGGGTCGAGGAGGGGAGGATCGTGCAGCCGATGCAGGTGGTGGCGGCATGAACGGAGCCGCGGGCGGCGCCACGCCGCCGGCGAGCTTGGCGGGGTAGGCGCGCGCGTGGTGCCCGCTTCTCGCGCCGCTGTGTCAAGCAGGTGTCGTAGGAGAACCTCAAAGTGACACGCCACGCCGGCATCGCCGGGCGACCTCGGCCGAGCGTATGAGGCGTCCGGCTCCCCGTCCGCTTTCGGTCGCGCTCGAGCGCGCCACCGCCAATGCCGCCCCGCACACGCTTCTCGCGCGCGTGCAGACGGCGTGGCCGGAGGTCGCGGGGCCCGCCGTGTCGGCCGCGGCCATGCCCGTCGCGGAGCGCGACGGCGTCGTGACCGTGGCCTGCGAGTCGGCGACCTGGGCTCACGAGCTCGAGCTGCTCGCCCCTGATCTGCTGGGGCGGCTCCGTGAGCGCCTCAGCTTTGGAGAAACGCTGCATATTCGCCGCCTGCGGTTTGTCGTTGGTTCGCGCCCGAACCCTGTTTGACGTCACCGTCGCGCGAGCACATTTTTGCTGGATTTGCGGGCATTTTGTAACACTCGGAGTCGTCCGGGGCGGGGGCTAGGCTGCTAAGATTGATGGCGGTCTTATGACCGCCCCGACTCGCGCCTCAAGGCGGCGCGGCGTCGGGGCTTTTCATGGCGCTGGCGGCCGCAATCAGGTAGCGGCACTACGGAAGGACGCGCTTGGCGAGGAAGTCGGATAACGGCGACAAGAAGAGGAAGGCGGATCCCGCCGCGAGGCGGGGCGGACAGGCGAGCGCTCAGGGAAGGTCGGGGAGCAGCCACGGGGCCGGCGCCAGCTACGCCGCTCAGCACATCACGGTCCTCGAGGGCCTCGAGGCCGTCCGGAAGCGGCCCGGGATGTACATCGGATCGACCGGCGCCCGCGGACTGCATCACCTGATCTACGAGGTCGTCGACAACTCGGTCGACGAGGCGCTCGCGGGTGAGGCCGATCACGTCGAGATCGTCATCCACCCCGACAACAGCGTCACGGTCACCGACAACGGCCGCGGAATCCCCGTAGACGTGATGGAGAAAGAGGGCCGCCCGGCCGCCGAGGTCGTGCTCACCGTGCTGCACGCCGGCGGCAAGTTCGGCGACGGCGGCGGCTACAAGGTCTCAGGAGGCCTACACGGGGTGGGTGTCTCGGTTGTGAACGCGCTCGCCGAGTCGCTTCACCTCACCGTGTGGCGGGACGGCTACGAGTGGACGCAGTCCTACGAGCGGGGCGTGCCCCAGGACGAGTTGAAGCGGGGCGCACGCTCTGACCGGCGGGGGACCAGCATCACCTTCCTGCCGGACTTGGAGATCTTCGACACGATCGACTACGACCGCACCGTGCTGGAGCAGCGCTTCCGGGAGATGGCCTTCCTGACCAGGGGCCTCAAGATCGACTTCCGCGACGAGCGCGGCGAGCGATTCGAGACGAGCTTCCAGTACGACGGCGGGATCGTCGACTTCATCAAGTACCTGCACGGGCAGGGCACCCGCGAGCCGCTGCACAAGAAGATCGTCTTCGTCGAGGACTCGAGCGACATCGGCGAGGTCGAGGTCGCCCTGCAGTGGAACGACTCCTATCAGGAGGCGCTCCTCTCGTTCGCGAACAACATCAATACGCACGAGGGCGGAACTCACCTCTCCGGGTTCCGCTCGGCGCTCACCCGCACGATCAATGCCTACGCCCGGCAGAAGGGCGAGCTGGAGGACAAGGACCCCAACCTCCAGGGCGAGGACGTCCGCGAGGGCCTGACCGCGATCATCTCCGTCAAGATCCGCGAGCCGCAGTTCGAGGGCCAGACGAAGACGAAGCTCGGCAACCCGCCCGTCGAGGGCTTCGTGCAGGCCGCGGTGAACAGGGGACTGGCCGAGTTCCTCGAGGAGAATCCCACCGACGCGAACCGGATCATCCGGAAGACGGTCGACGCCGCTCGCGCTCGCGAGGCCGCACGGAAGGCGCGGGACCTGACGCGGCGCAAGTCCGCGCTCGAGAATTCAACGCTGCCGGGGAAGCTCGCCGACTGCTCGGTCCGCGACCCGGCCCTGGCCGAGCTCTTCATCGTCGAGGGCGACTCGGCCGGCGGCTCCGCGAAGCAGGGCCGCGACCGCAACACGCAGGCGGTTCTACCGCTGCGCGGGAAGATCATCAACGTCGAGAAGAACCGCATCGACAAGGTCCTCTCGAACAAGGAGATCCGCGCGCTGATCACGGCGATCGGAACGGGAATCCGGGAGGAGTTCGACCTCTCGAAGGCGCGGTATCACAAGGTGGTGGTCATGACGGATGCGGATGTGGACGGAGCGCACATCCGGACCCTCGTTCTCACCTTCCTCTACCGCGAGATGCCCGAGCTGATCGACGCCGGCTACGTGTACATCGCCAAGCCGCCGCTCTACAAGGTCAAGTTGGGCAGGCGGGACGTCTACATCGAGAAGGAGTCGGAGCTGGAGGAGATCCTGCTCCGCGACAAGCTCGAGAAGATGGAGGTGTCGGACCGGACCGGCAGGCGCTTTGGGCTTACGCACGCCCGCTGGCAGAAGTACGGCCGGCTGCTGAAGCAGTACGAGGGCTGGGCCTCCGCCCTACGAGCTGAGTTCGGTCATGACCCGATCACGTTCCTCGAGGAGTCCTCCATCCTGGACGAGGGCGTCACCGACCCCGCCGCGGTGATCGCGCTCTTGAAGGGAGACGATCCGGAGGGTGAGCCGTACGAGACGGACCTCGTCTCGGAGGATCCGATGGAGATCGTGGCGCGCGTCGTCGAGCGCAAGACCGGCACCGCGGCCACCTACCGCCTCCGGCGGCAGATGTTCGCCCGGCCCGAGTACGCGAGCTTCGTCAAGGTCCACAAGGAGCTCGAGGCGCTCGGGGGCACGCCGCCGTTCGACGTCGCGCTCGGAAAACGCGCGGCGCGCGCGCTGTCGTTCGAGGACCTCCGCCACAGGGTGCTCGAGGTCGCTCGGGACGGTGTGCCGCTCCAGCGCTTCAAGGGCCTCGGCGAGATGAACTACGACCAGCTCTACGACACAACCATGGATCCCGAGAAGCGGACGCTGCAGCAGGTGACGATCGATGACGCCAGCGTCGCGGACCAGATCTTCTCGATGCTCATGGGGGACAGCGTGGAGCCGCGGCGCGAGTTCATCGAGAACCACGCACGTGAAGTGACGAACCTGGACGTCTGAGCATGAGCATCGATCAGCTGACAGGCGGAAACATCGAGCCGCGCGGCCTCGAGGAGGAGATGCGCTCGTCGTACCTCGATTACGCGATGAGCGTGATCGTGGGGCGGGCGCTACCGGATGTGCGCGACGGCCTGAAGCCGGTGCACCGGCGGGTGCTGTTCTCGATGCACGAGGCAGGGCTGCAGCCGACGCGGCCTTTCCGCAAGTCCTCACGCGTCGTCGGTGACGTGATGGGGCAGTTCCACCCCCACGGTGACGCCGCGATCTACGACACGCTGGTGCGCCTCGGCCAGGAGTTCGCGATGCGGTACCCGCTCGTCGACTCGCAAGGGAACTTCGGGTCCATCGACAACGACCCGCCCGCGGCGATGAGATACACGGAGGCCCGGCTCGCACGGCTCGCCACCGAGATGCTCCGCGACATCGACGCGGACACCGTCAACTTCGGGCCGAACTACGACGACTCCCGCCAGGAGCCGCTCGTCCTACCGTCGCGCTTCCCGAACCTGCTCGTCAACGGCTCCGCGGGGATCGCGGTCGGGATGGCCACGAACATCCCTCCCCACAACCTGGGCGAGGCGGTCAACGCGGTCGTCGCCTACATCGACGATCCGGACATCGACGTCAAGGGACTGATGCGTCACATCAAGGGGCCGGACTTCCCCACCGGCGGGATCATCGTCGGGCGTGGCGGTATCCGGGAGGCGTACGAGACGGGCCGCGGCCGGGTGTTCGTGCGTGGGCGCGCCCACACGGAGCCGCTTCGCCACGGCAAGGAGGCGATCATCGTCACCGAGATGCCGTACCAGGTCGCGAAGGGCGACGGGCGCGACGACGGCAGCGGCCTGATGAAGAAGATCGCCGAGCAGCACGACAGCGGGCGGCTCAAGGAGGTCTCCGACCTTCGCGACGAGTCCGACCGCTCGGGCATCCGGCTGGTGATCGAGCTGAAGCGCGACGCGAACCCCAAAGTCGTGCTGAACAAGCTCTACAAGCACACGCAGCTCCAGACCACCTTCGGCGTGAACATGGTCGCCCTCGTCGACGGGGTGCCCCGCACGCTGGGGCTGCTGCCGATAGTCAAGAACTATGTCGACCACCAGCGAGACGTCATCGTCAGGCGCACGAAGTACGAGCTGCGCGACAAGGAGGCGCGGCTCCACATCCTCGAGGGCCTGCTCGTCGCGATTGCGAACATCGACGAGGTCATCGAGCTGATCCGCGGCTCGCGCGACCCGGAAACGGCTCGCGCGGGCCTCATGGAGCGCTTCGAGCTCTCTCGGATCCAGGCCCAGGCGATCCTCGACCTCCGGCTCCAGCGGCTCACCGCGCTCCAGACGAACGAGATCAGGCAGGAGCACGCCGACGTGGTCGAGCGCATCAAGGAGCTGCGCGAGATCCTCGGCGACGAGGCGAAGGTCATGGGCCTGATCAAGGAGGAGCTGCTCGAGATCAAAGAGCGCTACGGCGACGAGCGGCGCACCGAGATCACCCACTCCGAGGACGAGATCGACGTGGAGGACCTGATCGCCGACCAGCAGATGGTCATCGCGATCACGCACTCGGGCTACATCAAGTCGCTCCCCCTCGCCACCTACCGCCAGCAGAAGCGCGGCGGCGTCGGCGTGACGGGCATGGAGATGAAGGACGACGACTACATCGAGCACCTATTCGTGTGCTCGACGCACGACTACCTCCTGTTCTTCACCAACCGCGGCAAGGTGTATCGGCAGAAGGTCTACGAATTGCCGGAGGCCTCGCGTACGGCGAAGGGCCGGGCGCTCGTGAACCTGCTTCCGTTGCGCGAAGGCGAGCGCGTGCAGGCGGTCCAGGCGACGCGCGATTTCAACGAGGGCAAGTACCTCGTCTTCGCGACGCGCAAGGGCCAGATCAAGAAGACCGCGTTCGCCGCGTACAACACCCCGATCAAGGCCGACGGCATCATCGCGATCAACATCCGCGACGACGACGAGCTCGTTGCGGTCCGCCGGACGAGCGGCGACGACGACATCATCATGGTCTCCCGCTCCGGGCAGGCGGCGCGCTTCAGCGAGGACGACGTTCGTCCGATGGGGCGCGATACCGCTGGGGTGAAGGGCATGAACGTCGACCGGGGCGACAACTGCGTGCTGGCCATGGACGTGGTCCGGCCCGACACGGACCTGCTCGTGGTCACCGACGGCGGCTACGGCAAGCGCACGGCGATCGAGGAGTACCCCGTGAAGGGCCGCGGGACCATGGGCGTGAAGACCATCAGCCTGACCGAGCGTAAGGGGGCCTTGGCCGGCGCGGTGATCGTCCGCGAGCACCACGAGCTCGTCTTCATCTCGCAGAACGGCATGGTCCAGCGCACGGCCGTGAAGGGCATCTCCAAGCAGGGCAGGCCGGCCCAAGGCGTGCGCGTGATGAACCTCCGAGAGGACGATCGCGTCAGCGCCGTGGCGCTCGTGATGGAGACCTCCGCGGACACGGCGGCGCAGGTCCAGGACGACCTGCCGGCGAGCGGGGACGGCGCCGCCGGCGGCTGACCGGCCGGTCCAGCCTCCCGGTCTGCTTTACTGAGCGGCACCAGGGAAAGGAGGTGGTCCGAGCTTGACTGACAGATCTTTTGGGACCCTGGAGGTGTCCGGCCGCTAGACCGGAGCTGGACCCCGTCAAGCGGAGTCCACACCGAGACACCGTCGGAGAGCCCTGGCCGGGAGTGGTCCCTCCGGTCGCCGGAGGGCTTCCGACAAGGTTCAGCAAACGTGACGAGGGGCGTCCGAGAGGGCGCCCTTCGCATGTAGCCGTCACTCGCCGGGGCGGCGACGAGCGCTGTCGGCAGAGACGCGCGCGCGGCGCTGTCACGGGCTCAACGAGAGGTCAACCCCGGGTTGACGGACGTAAGGAGCTCCTGTGGCGGGCCCTTGGATGGCGGTCCTGCACGGCCGGAGCTCACCGCTCCCGGTCATCGAGAACGACTCCGCGACCGCCCTAAGGCGCCACGTTGCCGGGCATCTCCGTGTCCGTCTCCGTCTGAGTTTCGGCCTGGGTCTGCTCGAGCTGCTCGACCTGCTGCTCGATCCCGTCGAGCCGGCCGCTCAGGCCTTCCAGGCGGTCGGAGGCGGTCGCGGTCCGGGTCTCGACCTGCCTGAGGCGGTTGTCGAGGTCAGAGACGTCGTCCGACGTGGGTAGCTTGGCCACGCGCGCCTCGAGGTCGTCGATCCGGTCCTCGAGCGACCGCTGAGCGGCCCGGATCTGGTTGCCGCTCCGGGCGCTCAGCTTCTCTTCGTCGATGCGGTTGGCGATCACCAGCGCGATCACCGCGATGGCGGTTGCCGCTAGCGCCCAGACGCCCGTGACCACGAGCCAGCGGCGCAGGCTGCGTACGTCCTCGACCGTCGCCGGCGGGGGCACCTCCACGACCGGTCTCGGCTCGCGCGGCGGCTCCGCGGCTGCGGGTGGCGGCTCCGCGGCCGGTGGCTCGGCCGGCGGTTGCGCGCGGGTCGGGCCCTCCCCGGGTGGCGGGTTCGCGGGCGTGTCGGGCGGCCGGGCCGGTCCTTCGTGCATCAAGCGGCCACGAGGTACTGCTCCCAGGCCTCTGGGATGCTGGGCGTGGCGACGTGGATGAAGACCGTCGGGTTCGGTGCCTTCGGCTTTCGGACAGGGAGCATGTTCACCTGCTGGGGGAGGTGATCGCCCTTGCGGCGATTGCACGGCGCACAGCACGTGACGATGTTGTCCCACGTGGATGTCCCGCCCTTCGAGCGCGGGACCACGTGGTCGACCGTCAGATTGGCGCGCTCGTGCCCGCAGTACTGGCATGTCCAGCGGTCACGGGCGAACACCGCGCGCCGGGTGATCTTGCGGCGGTGGACGTTACGAGGCACGTGCACGTAGGCGAGGAGGCGGATCACGACCGGGCGCGGCAGCGTCAGCGACTCCGCGTGCAGCGCCCAGTCGCCCTTCTCCAGGATCTCGGCGCGGTTCTTCAGGAGCAGGATGGCGGCGCGCCTGACCGTGCAGACGTTGATCGGCTCATACGACGCGTTGAGCACAAGGACCCGGCCGGACGAACCACCCCGCTGCGCAACCCGGCCGGCCCCGGGCAGCGCAGCGGCAGGGCCTGGTTCCGAGTCACCCGCCTCGGCTGAGAAGGTGAGGTCCGCGCATGCTGCCACGGTCGCGACCAGTGTAGCCAGAGGCCCCGCCGGTCGAGCCGTAGCAACCGAGGACCCGAATCGCCTCCACGCGCCCGCGCAGGGCCGCCAGGGCCTCGCTGACCGGAGGCCGCCCCTCCGCGCCCTCGAGATCGGCGAAGAACATGTAGTGCCCGAGTTGCGCTCTTCTGGGCCGCGACTCGATGCGGGTCAGGTTCACCCCGCGGTCGGAGAACTCGCGCAGCACGCCCACGAGCCAACCGGGCGACCTATCCCCGCCGCCCCAGAACACGACCGATGTCTTGGCGTCGCGGCAGGGGTCGCTCACGGCGTCCGCGGGGGCGAGCCAGACGAATCGCGTGGCGTTGTCGGGGTGGTCTTCTACGTTCTCCGCCAGCACCACGCAGTCGTACAGGTCCGCCGCCAGCCTGGAGCCGAGCGCCACCGCCGGCTCGCGCCCACGCCGCACGGAGATCACGGCGTCGGCCGTGGAGGGTGCCACCACTCGCTCCGCGTGGGGGAGCCGCTCGCGCAGAAAGCGGGCGCACTGTGCCGCTGCCTGCGGGTGGGAGACCACCCGCGTCACGTCCTCGAGACGGAGACTGTGGGCGGCGACCAGGCAGTGGTGGATCGGGTGCACGACCTCGGCGGCGATACGCACCCGGTCGGCTTCGAGCGCGAGCGTGTCGAGCGTGACCGCCACCGCCCCCTCGAGTGCGTTCTCGATCGGCACGACCGCCCGGTCGACGGCGCCGTCCTGGACGGCCATGACGGCGTCGCGGATCGTCGAATAGGGCACCTCCTCGACGTCGAACGGGGCCGACGTACGAAGGGCCTCCTCACTGTGGGTCCCGGCGGGCCCGAGGTACCCGACGCGCATCAAGCGTTGGTTGGCGAGGGCGCCATCGCGGTCTCGATGGCCTCTTGCTCCTCGGGCGAGAGCTCGAGCTCGGAGGTGCCCTCGCGCACGCGCTTGACGTAGACCCGCGCCTGATCGCGGTGCAGGATCGACGACACGACGACCCCGGTCCGATGAGAGTCGAGCAGCGCCAGCGTGCTCGACTGCCGTCCGGACATCTCGTCATAAGCGTCGTACCGGATGACGGAGGTGTACGCCACGGAGGCCTCGATTCGGCGATCCGCGTCGTGCATCCGCTCGTCGAGCCGCGTGGCGGTCTCCTCCGCCCAGTCCCGCAGCCGGACGAATGCGTCCTGAAGCGACGCGGCGTGCTCTACGAGGTCCGTCTTCGTGTTGCCCCCCAGCACCGCGCGCTGGGCCGTCCGCAGGCGTCGGAGCTTCACGCTCAGGACGATCAGCCAGAGGAGCGCGATCAGGGCCACCCCCGCGGCCGCGAGCGCGACGATCCCCTCTGTCGAGCTCAGCTCATCCAAGGCGCCAGCGTACTTAGCTCGTGAAGATGACCGTGAACGTGCCGATGTTGTTGTCGGTCATGTCCTCACCCGGCACCGGCTCCACCTCGACCTCGATCGGCACGTTCTGGCCCGTCGGCGGGTTCTCGTCGAGCGGTATCGACACGGTCTGTGTCTCTCCCGCGGCGATCTCGTCGATCGTCTCCTCCGCGGTGAACGCATCGCCGCCCTCACCCACGGTCGCACGGACGTTTACGTCCGTCTCCGTGCTCTCTCCCTGGTTGGAGACCTGGACCTCGAACGTGAGGTCACCGGTGACCGGCACGGTGGCGGAGCCGCCCGGGAGGAGCGCCACGCCGCCCAGGGTGACGGTGCCGAGTCCGTTCCCGTGCAGCCCGGGAGTGGCCTCCTGGTCGGCGTCTCCGCCGCCCCGGATGCCCGCTATCTCGTCGGCGACGAAGCTCGGCGACAGCCACTCCGGGTCCGGGATGAACGAGCTCTCCACGGGCTCCTCCGCGGCGACCTCCTCCTCGGCGAGGGCGTTCTCGAGCGCGGGCACGTAGCGGCCGGCATAGATTACGTCGCTCGCCGAGAACACCCGCATCATCTGCCAGACGCGATTCGCGCCCTCGCGGCGCTCCTGGTCCGCCAGCGCGCGCGGTACGGCGTCCGCCACGCCGGCGATGCCGTCCCGGCGCAGCTCCAGGGTCTCCACCAGGTAGCGCTGCGCGGTGGAGAGCTCGTCCGGGACATCCAGGTCGCGAGCCTGGTCCACCAGGCCGCTCGACGCCACGCGCTCCCCGTTCAGAGCGTTCTCCGTGTTTACGGCCTGATCCTGGCCACCGGGCGCCTGCAGCACCCGGAAGAGACGCCGACCTCCCGAGTTCGACTGCCGCACCAGCTCGTTGGCCTCGGTCACGTAGTCCTGCATCGCCTCTTCCTGGCGGGCGTTCAGGCAGCCCCGGATCCCGAGGACGAGCAGGACCAGGACGACCAGCGCGGCGACGACGGCCAAGGTCCTGCGGACCATCACCGTCTGGCGGTCGACGGTCTGGCTATCCCGCGGCCGGCGTCTGCGGCGGCGGACGGGCTCGTCCGGTTCGTCGAGGAAGGACAGCAGAATCGCTCCTGGCGCTTGGGTGAGAGTATGAACGGCGGGCAGGACGCGCTCACCGCGGCCCGAAAACGAAACCCGGAATGAAACGCTTCGAGACCAGCGTCGGCGAGGAGCCCAGCACCCTGCCGCTCGGCAGCTGTGACCCTAGCGAAGGGCCACCCGGCGCTGCGGGATCACGTCTGGCTCTCGGCCGGTACCGGCTGGATCGGCCCCTCGGCGCGGGCGGCTTCGGGGTGGTCTGGCTGGGCTGGGACGAGAGGCTCGAGCGCGAGGTCGCGGTCAAGGCAATTCCAAACGAGGGGCAGGCCGGCCAGCGCGTGGAGCGTGAGGCGAGGGCGGCTGCGCGCCTCAATCACCCGGGAATCGTCGGCATCTACGAGCTGGCCTCGGATGCGCATGACGTCTATCTGGTCTCCGAGCTGGTTCGGGGCCGAACTCTGGCCGAGCTGGAGCGCGCGGGGGCGATCTCGGACCGCGACGTCGCCCGGATCGGAGTGGCGCTCTGCGACGCGCTCGAGCACGCCCATGCCCGCGGCGTCATCCACCGCGACGTCAAGCCCCAGAACGTAATGGTGGTTGCAGACCCAGCCGCCGGGGCGGGATTCGCGAAGCTGACCGACTTCGGCGTTGCCCACATTCGCGCCGGGGAGACGCTGACGCGGACGGGCGACGTGGTGGGCACGCTCGCGTACATGCCGCCGGAGCAGGCGGACGGGGAGCGCGTCACCCCCGCGTGCGACGTCTACTCCCTGGGACTCACGCTGTACGAGGCGTGGACAGGCACGAACCCGGTCCGCGCAAACGGGCCGGCGGCCACGGCTCGACGACTCGGGCGGCCCCTCCCTTCCCTGGCGGCCGCGCGGCGCGATCTCTCGCTCGAGCTGTGCGACGGGATCGACGCGGCGCTCGATTCCGACCCGGCTCGCCGGCCGACCCTCGGGCGGTTGCGCGCCGCGCTCCGGGCCGCCGAGTCCGAGCTGGCCGATGAAGGCGGTCTCGCCGAGCCCGCCACGCGGCGGCGGGTCGGCCTGCCAAAGACCGAGCAGCGCGGCCTACTGCGGCGGCGCAGGGTCGCCGTGCCCGCCGGCGTCGCCGGGAGCGAGGACCCGTACCCCGCGCCGGCGGCCCCTCTGCGGCTCCTCCAGCGGATCGGCGCCGGAGCGCTGGGCGGCGCGCTCGTGCTGGCCGCGCTGAACGCGCTGGGGCCCGAGCCGCCGTTCTCGTCGCCCGCGGCGGCCGGCCTCGCCGCGCTTGCGATCTCGCTGATGCCGCGCATCGGCTGGCTCCTCGGGGTGGCCGGCGTATGCCTCTGGCTCGCGTCACCGGAGGCGGGTCGCCAGGGCACCGCCCTCGTGGTGGCCGCGGCCGCCGCGCCGGTGCCGTTCCTGTTGCCCAGGGCCGGCCTGCTCTGGTCGCTGCCGGTCCTGGCCCCGCTCCTCGGGACGATCGCACTCGCGCCGGCGTTCCTCGGCGTGGCCGCGCTGGCCGGGACCTCGTGGCGGCGGACCGGGCTCGCGGCGGCCGGCTTGCTCTGGATCGCCGTGGCAGAGGCGCTCACCGGGGAGGCTCTGCTCTTCGGCTCGCCGACCGGGACGCTGCCCCGCGGAGCGTGGGAGGGATCGGTCACGGGCGCGGCCTCGAGTGCCCTCGAGCCGCTCCTGACGACGCCCGCGCTGGTGCTGCTGGCGGTCTGGGCGGCGTTCGCGGCAACGTTGCCGCTCGCGATCCACGGTCGCTGGATCACCCTCGACCTGATCGGCGCCGGACTGTGGACCGCGGGGTTCATCACAGCGCACTTTGCGGTCGGCGACATGCTGGCCGGCGACGTCCCGCTCGAGCAGGCCCGAGGAGCCGTGGCGGGCGCGGTGGGGGCGGCTCTCGTGGCGTTTTCGGTGTCCCGGGTGTCCGCGCCGGCGCAGGGGTGGCGGGCGCCGCGAGTCACGACCGCATAGGACTACCCTGCGAGCAATGAGCATGCTGCGCAACCTGGAGGCAAAGCTCGGCGGCCTCGTCGAGGGTGCCTTCGGGCGCGCGTTCAAGACCAACGTGCAGCCGGTGGAGCTGGCAAACAAGCTCGCAAAGGAGATGGAGGACAACCAGATGGTCTCCGTCTCCCGCGTCTACGTCCCGAACCACTACCGGGTGTTCCTGTCGCCCGATGATCGCGCGCAGTTCTCGAGCTACGAGCCCGCGCTCCGGAAGGAGCTGTCGGACTACCTGCTGGAGCACGCCCGCCAGGAGGGATTCGCGCTCACGAGCCGGCCGCAGGTGGAGTTGCACACCGACGAGCGCCTCGAGCTCGGGGAGTTCGGGATCCAGGCACAGCTGCTCTCTCCGCCCGAGGAAGAGGAGCCGGGCGCGCGGGCGGAGGTTGCCCCGTCGGTCGGCGACTTTGGGCACACCATGGTGTACTCGCCGGACCGCGAAGCCCGCCGGCTCGAGCCCGCCGTCGACCGGCGCCAAGCGTTCCTGGTCGGGGACGATCGCCGCAACCTCCTGACCGGCAACCGGACCGTCATCGGTCGTAGCCGCGATTGCGACGTCGTCATCCCGGATCCGAACGTGTCGCGCCGCCACGCCGAGGTGCGCCGCGGCGACGACGGCTGGTGGGTGGTCGATCTGGACTCCACGAACGGGGTGAAGGTGAATGGACGCCGTGTGGACGAGGCTTCGCTGCGGCCCGGCGATCGCATCAGAATCGGCGTGACGGATCTGACCTTCGAGCTCGAGTAGGCACCGCGTGGACGAGCCGCTCGCGGTCGCGCTCAAGTTCGGCTTCCTCGCCGTCCTCTACCTCTTCCTCCTCTGGGTCGCGCGCAGCGCGATGCGCGACCTGCGCCGGTACGAGGCTGGGTCGCCGGCGGCGGAGCCGGTCGAGGCGCCAAACCCGGCGAGGGGCCGCAACGGGGGTCCCGACCCGCGCGCGGGAGCACGGCCACGGCTCGAGGTGGTCGCCGCGTTGGGCCGCGACCCCGGAACGACGTTCGACGTGAGCGAGGGCGCGACCCTTGGCCGCTCGAACGGGGCGGACATCAGGATCGACGATCCCTACGCGTCGTCCGCCCACGCGCGAATCTTCGCGCGAGGGGGCTTCATGTACGTGGAGGACATGGGTTCGACGAACGGCACCTACCTGAACGGGCGACAGCTGCGGGAACCCGAGCGTCTGAAGAGAGCGGACGTGATCCGGATCGGCGACAGCGAGTATCGCTACGAGGAGTAGCCGTGCTGCGGATCGTCGAGCAGGCGTGGAGGAGCGACGTGGGGCGCCAGCGCGACGTGAACGAGGACGATCTCGTCGTTCGTGCGCCGTTCTTCGCGGTCGCCGACGGCATGGGCGGCGCCAAGGCCGGCGAGGTCGCCTCGGCGATCGCCACCCGCGCGTTCGACGGCGAGGCCGACTCTGGCGAGCCCGCCCAGGCGCAGCTGACCCGCATCCTGCGCGAGGCGAACCGGCGGATCTACGAGCTGGCCGTGAGGGACGCGTCCCGCCGCGGGATGGGCACGACCCTGACTGCCGCCAAGGTCCACGGGGATGAGATCACCCTCGCCCACGTGGGCGACAGCCGCGCCTACGTCCTCCGCCGCGGCGAGCTCGAGCAGCTGACCACCGACCACTCGCTCGTAGCCGAGCTCGAGCGCAGCGGCCAGATCTCCCCCGAGGCGGCCGAGCATCATCCGCAGCGCTCGATCATCACGCGAGCACTGGGCCCGGAGCCGGACGTCGAGGTGGACACGTACACCGTCGCCGGCCGCGACGGCGACGTGTTCCTGCTCTGCTCCGACGGGCTCACGTCGATGGTCTCGGATGAGGAGGTCGCCTCCATCCTCCGCTCGGTCGACTCGCTCGAGGACACCGCCGAGGCGCTCGTACGGGCCGCGAACCAGGGCGGGGGTAGGGACAACATCACCGTCGTGCTCTTCCGGTTGGGGGCGGACGTGACGGCGGGCGCCGACGACGCCGAGACGATGGCCGGTGGCCTCCGAGCAGAGGACGTGCGGGCGGCCGCCGCCGACGCGCCGACTCCCGCTCGGGCCGGCGTGGCGGGCTCACCGGTGGCCTCTGGATTGCGTGACGGCCCGGCCGACGCCACGGCCGTGAGAGGAGCCGAGCGGCGCTCCGCGCGCGCTCCTCGGCGCCGTCGGCGCCGCGTCCGAGCGGCGGCCCGGGTCGTCGTCGGGCTCGGCCTGGTGGCGGCCGCGATCGGCGGCCTCTACGCCCTCAGCCGGCACGTCTACTTCGTGGGCACGAACGACGCCGGTCTCGTCACGCTCTACCGCGGGCTCCCCTACGAGCTGCCGTTCGGCGTGGACCTCTATCGGGAGGAGTACGCAAGCGGCGTTCCAGCCAGGGCGATCCCGGCGAGCCGCCGCGAGCACGTCCTCGACCACGAGTGGCGGAGCCGCGAGGATGCCGCCGACCTGGTTCGAGCCCTCGAGCGGGGTGAGCTCGACGGAGGGGCCGGCTCCCGGACGCGCGAGGCGTCGCCCTGATGTCCGCGCGCACCCGCGAGCTGTTCGGTCTCCTGCCCGTCTCGCTGCTCGTCGCCGCCGGGTTCGCGGCCGTGCTTGCCACTCGGACACAGGACGTGTCGAACGCCACGCTCACCTACGGCGCGGTGTTCCTTGCGCTGTGCGTGTTCGCCCATCTCTTCATCCGCGCACGGCTGCCGGATGCCGACCCGTACATGTTCCCGCTCGCGGCGCTGCTGGCCGCGGTCGGGCTCGTGCTGATCTATCGGATCGACGCCGACCTCGCCCGCGAGCAGGCACAGTGGTTCGTGGTCGGCCTCCTGTTCTTCTGCGGCACGATCCTGCTGCTCCGCGACCACCACGTCCTCGAGCGCTACCGATACACGATCGCGGCCGCTTCGATCGCACTGCTAGCGATGCCGCGCCTGCCGGGCATCGGGGCGCAGGTAAACGGGGCCTTCCTCGCCATCAAGCTCGGGCCGATCCAGTTCCAGCCGGCCGAGTTCGCGAAGCTCGGGATCATCATCTTCCTCGCGAGCTACCTGCGCGAGACGGGCGACATCCTGGTCCGGCCCCGGCTGCGCCCGCTCCGGTTCCAGCGCGGGCTGCTGCTCTACGGCCTGCCCGCCGCGCTCACGGTGGTCGCCATCCTCGTGCTCGAGCTCGGCGTGGCCGGCTCGGTGCTCCTTGCGGCGTTCGTGGCCTCGCTCGTGGCGGTGCTCCGCGAGCGCCCGTCTCCGAAGCACTTCGGGCCGCTGCTCCTCGTATGGGGGCTCGCCATGCTGATGCTGATCGTCATTCGCGACCTCGGGAGCTCGCTGATGTTCTTCGGCGGGTTCCTCGCCTTGCTCTACGCGGCCACCGGTCGGCTGTCGCTCGTGGCGGCGGGGACCACGATGTTCCTCGGCGGCTCCGTGATCGTCGCGAGCAACGTCGCCCACGTGAAGGAGCGGGTGGACGTCTGGCTCGATCCCTTCAAGCGGGGGGTGGTCGACAGGGAGGGCTATCAGATCGCCCAGTCCCTGTTCGCGCAGGCGGACGGTGGGCTGTTCGGCCAGGGGTTCGGGCAGGCGCTCCTCGAGCTGCCCGGGGGCGGGACGATCCTTCCCACTCCCCAGACCGACCTCATCTACGCCGTGCTTACGAACGAGGCGGGCCTCTTCGGCGCGGTCGGCGTGATCGGCGCCTACCTCTTGTTCGCCTTTCGCGGGTTCAAGACCGCGATGCTCGCCCGCGACGGCTTCTCGAAGCTGCTGACGGTGGGGCTGACCGCCGTGTTCGCGCTGCAGGTGTTCGTGATCGTGGGCGGTGTTACGCGGGTTATCCCGCTGACCGGCGTCACGCTCCCGTTCGTCTCCTACGGAGGCAGCTCGATCGTCGCGAACATGGTGCTGCTGGCGCTCATCCTGATCGTCTCGGACCATGCGCGCTCCGAGCGGATCAGACGGGGAGGACTGGTATAGGGCCGATGAACCGCCAGATCGCACAGCTGTTCGCGCTCACGGCCGTGCTGTTCGGTGTCCTCGTCGTCTTCACCTCGCGCTGGACCGTGTTCGAGGCGCAGTCGCTCGACGACAACGCCGCGAACCGCCGCCCGCTGATCGAGGAGCAGAAGACCCCGCGCGGGCTGATATACGCGCGCAACGGCCGGACGGTGCTGGCGGACAACCGCGCGTCCGGCCGCGGCGAGGACCGGATCTTCACGCGGGTCTATCCGACGGGCGGGCTGTTCGCGCATCCGATCGGGTATTCGTTCATTCGCAACGGCCGGCGGAGCCTCGAGCTGTCTCGAAACGATGACCTCGCCGGCGAGGAGGACGAGTTCGAGACGATCCTCTCCGAGCTTGAGGATCGAACGCGCGAGGGGTTTGACGTCGTCACGAACCTCGACGTGGCGGCGACGCAGGCCGCGGTGCGCGGGCTCGGCGGGCGCAAGGGCGCGGTCGTGGCGGTCGAGCCGCAGACCGGCAAGGTCCGGGTGATGGTCTCGATCCCGGAGTACGACCCGAATGAGGTTCCCTTCGGCCTTCGCCGGATCGAGGCCGATCCAAACCAGCCGCTCCTGAACCGCACGACCCAGGAGCTCTACCCGCCCGGCTCCACTTTCAAGGTGGTCACGGCGGCGGCGGCACTCGACACCGGGAAGCTGACCCCAACGACCGTCATCGACGGGTCCTCGCCCAAGATCATCAGCGGGATCCCGCTCCAGAACGCGGGCGGCCAGAGCTTCGGTCCGATCAGCTTCACGGATGCGCTGACGAACTCCGTCAACACGGTGTTCGCCCAGGTCGGGCTGCGGGTCGGGCGAGGGACGCTCGTCGACTACATGAAGCGCTTCGGCTTTTACGCGGATCCCCAGCTCGACTATCCCGGCTTTCAGATGGTCCCGAGCGGGATCCTGAACGGCGACGGCGACTACGTTGAGGACGGGTTCGACCTCGGTCGGGTGGCGATCGGGCAGGGGGGCCTCGAGGGAGAGATCCGTGCCAGCCCGCTGCAGATGGCGCTGGTGGCGGCCGCGATCGCCAACCGCGGCCGGCTGATGAAGCCGCGGCTGACGGACCGCGTCCTTCGCCCGGACGGGCGGATTAAGGAGCGCGTGGAGCCGGACCTCCAGTCACAAGTCATGAAGCCGGAGACCGCGGAGCAGCTCGCGCAGATGATGAGCCGGGTGGTGGAGGAGGGAACCGGGACCGCCGCCGCCCTGGCGGGTATCAGGGTGGCGGGTAAGACCGGGACGGCCGAGCTGGGGGCCGCCGCCGAGTTCACGCAGCCGTGGTTCATCGCCTTCGCTCCGGTGGAGGACCCGCAAGTGGCGATCGCCGTGACCGTCGAGCGGCAGCCGCCCGGCTCGGCCGGAGGCACCGTCGCGGCGCCGATCGCGAGGAGCGTGCTCGAGACGCTTCTCGGTCGTGGATGACCGAGGTCGCCGACAACACGCTGGTCGACGGCCGCTACCGGATCGTCCGCCGGATCGGCTCGGGTGGCATGGCTGACGTGTACTGCGCCGAGGACACGCACCTCGGCCGCGAGGTGGCGCTCAAGGTGCTGCACCGGCGCTTCGCGCAGGACCAGGAGTTCGTCGAGCGCTTCCGTCGCGAGGCGAAGTCGGCCGCCGGACTCAGCCACCCCAACGTCGTCGGGGTTTTCGATCGCGGCGAGTACGACGGCACCTACTACATCGCGATGGAGCACCTGTCGGGGCGGACGCTCAAGGACATCGTGGAGACGGAGGCTCCACTCGCCCCGGAGCGCGCCATCGACCTGGCCGAGCAGGTGTTGCACGCGGCGGGCTTCGCCCACCGCCACGGTGTCATCCACCGCGACTTCAAGCCGCACAACGTGATCGTCGACGACCGCGGCCACGCCAAGGTCACCGACTTCGGCATCGCCCGCGCCGGCGCCTCGGAGATGACCGAGACGGGCTCGATCATGGGCACGGCGCAATACCTCTCCCCGGAGCAGGCGCAGGGGCACGCGGTCACCGCGGCGTCCGACCTCTACGCGATCGGCGTGATGCTGTACGAGATGCTCACCGGGCGGCTGCCGTTCGAGGGTGACAGCGCCGTCTCGCTGGCGCTCAAGCATCTGTCGGAGCTCCCGGTACCGATCTCGCAGCTGCGCCCGGACGTGCATCCGGCGCTCGAGGCGGTGGTGATGGCCGCGCTCGCCAAGGACCCGGCCCAGCGCTGGGAGTCGGCCGAGGACTTCGAGCGGGCGCTCGAAGTGGCGCGCGAGCAGATCCAGTCCGGCACGGACGGTGGTCAGGATCCGGTCGCATTCGCGCCGATCGCCGCTCCGCCGCCGCCCGCCGCCCCGAGCCACGCGGGTGACGGGACTATCGCTCCCGTGGCCGAGCCGGAGCGGCGGCGGCGTCGCTGGCCGTGGTTCACGCTCGGGTTGCTCCTGCTCATGGCGGCCGGCGTGCTCGCCTACCTCGCGCTGACGGGAGCGTTCGCCCCGGACAAGGCCCAGGTTCCGCGGGTGACCGGCGAACAGCTGCTCCGGGCGCGCGTAATGCTCGAGCGCGCGGGCTTCCAGGTGAGAGAGACACGGGTCCGTAGCCGCCGGCCGTTCGACCAGGTGATCGATCAGGACCCGAATGCCGGCGAGGAGGCCGAGGAGGGCTCGATCGTCACGCTCGTGGTCTCAAACGGCCCAGGCGAGGTGCTCGTGCCGAGGGTGTCGGGCTTGCCGCAGAGGCAGGCCATCGACGAGATGGAGGACGCAGGTCTGCGAGTGAACCTCGAGCGCGAGAACTCGGACGAGATCGCCGCCGGCTACGCGATCCGCACGGTGCCTCGCGCCGGCGTCGAGGTCGAGCGCGGCACCCGGATCACGCTGTTCGTCAGTGAGGGACCGGAGCAGGTCGCGGTCCCGGACGTGATCGGGCTCTCGAGCGAGTCGGCCCAGTTGCGCCTGCAGGCCGAGGGCCTCCCTGCGGCCGTTCAGGAGCAGGAGTCCGAGGAGGCCGAAGGCACGGTGATCGCCCAGACGCCGGGCGGCGGCGCGCAGGTCGACATCGGGACGACCGTGACGATCACCGTCTCGATCGGCATCCAGCGGGTCGGCGTGCCGGGTGTGATCGGGCTGACCCCGGGCGCCGCGGAGGCCGAGATCGGTGCGGCCGGCCTCAGCGCGGTCCGCACCGAGCGCAATGTCAGGGACCCGGCACAGGAGGGTGTGGTGATCGCCCAGCGCCCGGGCGCCGGCGTCGAGCTCGAGCCGGGCGGCCAGGTCGTGATCGTCGTCGGCGTGCTTCAGCCGGAGGAGGAGATCCGGCCGCTCGAGCCGGAGAATCAGCCCGAGGAGCAGCAGGAGGAGCCCGAGGCGCCGTGAGGGTGGCCGTCATCGGCGGGGGGCGCTCGAGCGAGCACCAGGTCTCGCTGGCCTCCGCGGAGTCGGTGCGCGCCGGTCTCGAGGCCGGCGGGCATGAGACGGTCGACGTGCGTATCGACCGCGCCGGTCGCTGGAGCGTCGACGGACGAGGCCTGGCGCTTGAGCCGGCGGGTGGGCTCCTCGGCGCGGACGTGACGTTTCCCGTCCTGCACGGCCCGTTCGGAGAGGACGGGACCGTCCAGGGGCTCCTCGAGCTGCTTGACGTCCCCTACGTGGGGGCCGGCGTTATGGCCTCGGCGGTGTCGATGGACAAGGCGCTCTTCAAAGACCTGATGTCGGCGCACGGAATCCCGCAGGTGGAATACGCGGTGGTCCGGGAGGGCGACGAGCCGTCGGTTCGCCCGCCGGTCTTCGTGAAGCCGGCCCGGCTCGGCTCGTCGGTGGGGATCTCGAAGGCCTCGTCCGAGGCCGACCTCGACGTAGCCCTACGGTACGCGTTCGAGTACGACTCGGTGGCGCTCGTCGAGCGGTTGTCGGGCGGCCATGAGGTGGAGTGCTCCGTGCTCGGCCACCGCGACCCGACCGCCTCCGAGCCCGGGGAGATCGTGGTCAAGAAGGGCGACTGGTACGACTATGAGGCGAAGTACACGGACGGCGGCATGGAGCTCGTCGTCCCGGCTCGCGTGCCCGAGCACGTGCGCGAGGAGGTTCGAAGGCTCGCGGTCGAGGTGTTCGGCATCGTGAGCTGCTCGGGGATGGCACGCGTCGACTTCTTCGTGGAGGACGAGCGGGTGCTGGTCAACGAGCTCAACACCATCCCCGGCTTCACGCAGACGAGCGTGTACGCCAAGCTCTTCGAGGCCGGCGGCCTCGCCTACGGGGAACTCCTCGACCGCCTCCTGGATCTGGCGCTGGAGCGCCACGCGGAGGAGCGCCGCTACCGGCACTAGCGGTTGTCGGCCCCCGCGCTCGCGGCGGGGTTGGCCTCCGCCGTCCCGGTTTGGGCGGGGTAGGGGTGAGCTCCCGTTGCCCGGGGTCGCCCTCGGACGACGGGTGTCAGGACTTTTTGTTCTATAACCCCACTTTCTCCTGACACCCCGACGCAGGGCTTGCCGCGCGACTCGGGGGAGCGGGAACCACTCCCATACCCGCCCATGCCCGGCCCGCGGAGACAGCTTGGCCTGCGCCCACCGGGCCGGAGACCAACCCGGCTCGGCGGGCCGCTACGGCACTAGTCCACGGTCCCCTCCCGGTCGAGCCAGAACAGCTCCCGAGCGGCGAACGCGGTGTTCGGGAAGTCCGAGAACACGCCGTCGATTCCCAGCTCGTAGAACTGCAGGTACTCGTTTATCGGGTTGCCCCCGTAGTCGCTCACGAGCCGCTGCTGCTCGTTCCGGAACGTCCAGGTGTGAACGAGGAGGCCGTGGGCGTGCGCGCGCTGGATCAGGGCGGTGGGCGGAAGCAGCCTGCGCTGCGAGTCGGGGCCGGTGCCCGTGGTGCTCACGATGTAGCGCTTCCACGGGCCGATCCCGTCCGCGTAGGAGCGCACCTCCTCGAGCCCCTCGTCGGTGACGAAGAAGCCGAACGTCCGGGCCAGGAGCTCCGGGTCGCCGGACACCGTCCAGTCGTAGGGGCGGTCGTACGGCGGCGCGTAGGCGAGCGTTCCGTCGGGATTCACGTCGTAGGCGTCGACGAGCTGGACCAGCCGGACCGGCGTGATCCGGTTCAGCTTGATCAGGTTGGACTGCTCGAAGGACTGGATGAAGACCGGTGCCCGCCGACGGTTCCATCCGGCGCGGCGCAGCACTGCGACGAGCCGGCGCTCTAGCGGCAGGCCGAGGTCCTTGTGGTACGTGGGGTGCTTCGTCTCCGGATAGATCCCGATCCTGCGCCCACGCTTCCGGGACTCGCGCTTCACCAGCGCGATGATCTCCCCGAGCGTCGGGATCTGGAACCGGCCGTTGAATCGCTGCGGCCGCTCGGGGAAGGACTGGACGGCGCGGAGCGTCTTGATTTCGGCGAGCGTGAAGTCCGACGCGAAGAAGCCCTCCTCGGGGACACCGTCCACCACCGCGGTGCGCCGCCGATCCGCGAACTCGGGACGGCTCGCGACGTCGGTGGTGTTGATCATGTTGGGCTCGTGGCGGGCGATCAGGTGACCGTCCTTCGTGGCCACGAGGTCGGGTTCCACGTAGTCGGCGCCCAGCTTGATCGCGAGCCTGTAGGACTCGAGCGTGTGCTCGGGCAGGTAGCCGCTGGCGCCGCGGTGCCCGATCACAAGCGGGGTGGTCTCGCCCCTCCCGCTCCTCGAGTCGGCCGCGGCGCCGGAGGCGACCCCGGCGAAGAGCGCCACCCCCAAGGACAGTACGGCCCAGATTGCACGTGCTCGTCTCATCGCCCCGCTCTCCTCCGGTCGGTTAGGGCCGAACTTACCGCAGCGGCGGTAAGCCGTGTGAAGAGCCCGCTATTTCTCGAGGCGCAGCTCGCGGATGTCGGCCTTGCCACCTTCCGGGAGGTTCGTGATCCAAACGAGGTAGTAGCGAAAGCGGCGTTGCGCGGTGTCGAGCGGGATCTTCTGGTCCTGCCGGACCCTGGTGGTGGCGCTGACCTTCGTCCAGCCGCGGATCCCGCCGGGGACGGTGTTCGCCGCATAGACGGCGGCCCGGTAGCCGGGCGTGGAGGTTACGAGGTCGAGCTGGCGGGCCGCGACTTTCGTGTCAGCGTCGACGTAGAGGCCCACGCCGCGCTTGTTCGAGCCGGCGAGGCCGCCCTGGTAGGTCTCGGTGTCCCAGACGGTCGTGCGGTTGCCGTCGATGGCGAGCCCGGCCTGACCGCGTGATTCCTCGCCGTCCCCCTCGGGGTCGTAGTCGCTCGCGGCGTTGCCGGCCAGCTCCACGTTCGTAAGCCCCGGGCTGCTCGGCGCCACCGGGCTCCCCGCCCCCTTTTCGGTGCGGGTGGTCGCGAAGTACGTGACCGCTCCGCCCACGAGCGCGAGCAAGAGCACGCTCAGGACCAGCGCCCGCCGGGGGTGCCGCAGCCGCCCCGGCGCGAAGTCGGCCGTGTCGCCGGGCAGGTTGCGAAGCACCGTTGTGGCCTCGCCGGTCGTCTGACCGCTTCGAGCGGCCTCGATGGCCAGCACCTCCTCGAGGTCGTGCACCAGGTCGGTGACCGTCGCGTAGCGGTTGCGTGTCTCCTTGGCCGTGGCGCGCTCGACGATCGCGGCGAGGGCGGCCGAGATCTCGGGCCGACGGCGCTGGACGTCCGGCAGCGGCTCCCGCACGTGCTTCATCGCCACCGCCACCTGGGTGTCGGCCTTGAACGGGACCTCCCCGGTGAGCATCTCGTAGAGCACGATGCCGAGCGAGTAGATGTCCGACTGCTCGGTCACCTCGTGGCCGAGGGCCTGCTCGGGGGAGACGTAGTCGGTGGTCCCGAGCACGCGTCCGGGCGCGGTCAGGCGCTGGGCCTCGAGCGAGCGGGCGATGCCGAAGTCGGTCACCTTCGCCCGGCCGTCAGGGTCGATCAGCACGTTCTGGGGCTTCACGTCCCGGTGGACCAGCCGGTGCGCGTGGGCGGACTCGAGCGCGCGGCCGATCTCGATGGCGTAGGCGACCGCTTCCGCCACGGGCAGGCGGCCGTGGCGGCGGATCCGGTCCTTGAGCGTCTCCCCCTCTACGTACTCGAAGACGATGTACGGGGTGCCCTCGTCCTCGCCCGCGTCGATCACCGTGACCACGTGCGGGTGGTTCAGCCGCGCAACGGCGCGGGATTCGCGCCGGAAGCGCTCCAGCTGGTCCGGGTCGGTCGAGATGTCCCGGTGCATGAGCTTGATCGCCACGAGACGCTCGAGCATGGGATCGAACGCGCGGTAGACGCTCGACATCCCGCCGGAGCCGATCCTCTCCTCTAGCCGGAAGCGGCCGCCTATGAGGGTGCCGATCACTGTCATCTATTTTCCGCCCTTGCTTGCCGGTACGCGCCCGCTATTACACGGATCCCGCCTGCTCGGCGTCTTGGGCCGCCGAACCGCGCCTCCGGGCCCTGCTCTTGGAGTTCGGTGCGGAGGTGGAGATCACCTACGTGATGGGCGGCCTCGCCCGCGAGTACGCCGGCGACCTCTCCTGGCTCGTCATCGAGTGGCTGGACGCGGCGGATCGCTCGGGGATGCCGCTTGATCCCCGCCTCTGGTACGACGGCCCGCCCCGTTCGACGTTCCCGGCGTGCATGGCGGTGAAGGCGGCGGCGGAGCAGGGGCGGGAAGCCGCCGGGCGCTACCTGCGCGCCGTGCGCGAGGGGATCATGTGTCGCCGGCGGCGCCTCGACTCCGCCGAGGCGCTCCTGGAGGAGGCCCGCGGCGCGGGCCTCGATGCGCAGCGGTTTCGCGTGGACATCGAGTCGCATGCGATCGTCGAGGCGTTCGGCGCGGATCTCGAGGAGACCCGTACGATTCCGGCGGCCGCACGCGAGCGCGGGCTCGCGCGCGAGGCGACCCACGGCTCGAAGGGGGAGCGCCTCGCGTTCCCGACCATCCGCTTCGGCGACGACTCCGGCGAGGAGTGGTGCGGCGGCGACCATTCCTATGAAGAGTGGCGCACTGCGGCGATGGCCGTGGGGGCCCGCCCCGCCGACGAGCCGCCCCGGGACGTTCTCGCCGCGCTCAGACGGTTCGGCAGGATGGCCACGCCGGAGGTCGAGACCGTCTGCCGGCTGCCCGGTCCACGCGCCTCCGCCGAGCTCTGGCGCCTCGCCGCCGAGTGGAGGGTGAGGCCCACCCGCGTGCTGACCGGCACGCTCTGGGAGATCGCCTAGCTCGCCCGTGTGGGCTCGAAGCCCGCGCGGCCGCCGCGCAGTCCCTGGCGGGGCAGCTCGACGATGCCCGCGGCCGTCGTCGTACGCCCGATCGGCGCGGTCCCCGGATGCCGGGGCGCTAGCAGCTCGACCGTGCGCTCGGCGTCGGCGACCGGGACGACGCAGCAGAACCCGCAACCCATGTTGAAGACCTCGTAGAGCTCCGGCGCCTCGATGCCCGCACGCTCCGCGATGAGCTCGAACACGGCGGGCACGGGGAGGGGTGTGTCGATCCGGTACCCGACCTCGGCGTCGAGGCGGAGCAGGTTGAGGAGGCCGTCGCCCGTGATGTGGGCCAGGCCGCGCACGTCGACCTCGGAGGCAAGGAGCTCCCTGATGGCCGCGACGTAGATCGCGGTCGGCTCGAGCAGCATGTCGCCGACGGGGCGCCCGGCGACCTCCTCTTCGAGGTTCGGTAGGGCTCGGCGCGCCAGCGTCAGCCCGTTTGAATGGATTCCGCTCGAGGGGATGCCGATCACGGCGTCGCCCGGCTCGATGCGCTCCCCGGTGACGATCGCGTTGAGGTCGACGAGCCCGACGCAGAAGCCGAGCAGGTCGAAGCCACGCGGTGAGGGATGGCCCCGGATCAGCTCCGGCAACACGGCGAGCTCGCCTCCGGGGATCTCGACCGCCGCCTCCACGGCACCCCGCCGCAGCCCGAGGGCGATCTGCTCCAGGGTCGCCGGGTCGGCCTGCTCGACGGCGATGTAGTCGAGGACGGCGATTGGGTCGGCGCCGACGCAGACCACGTCGTTCACGTTCATCGCGATGCAGTCGATCCCCACCGTGTCGAGGCGGCCCAGCTGCTCGGCCACGATGACCTTGGTCCCGACCCCGTCACACGCCAGCGCGAGCCCGCGCGAGTCGTCCACGCGCAGGACGGCCGCGTAGTGCCCGGGCGCGATCGCCGACCGCCGCTCGCGCCCGGTCTCGAGGCCGGCGAGGACCTGTACGAGGGCCGAGACCGCCGCGCCGGCGGCGGATTGGTCGACGCCCGCACGCGCGTACGCGCCCATCCCCATCGCGGCGCATTCAAGCGGATGCACCCGGCGGGCCTACCCGCCGCGGGCGGCCACCAGCGAGACGGCTCCGACCCCGATCCTGTAGAGGCCGAGGGCGGTGTACGCGCGCGGCCGCTCCAGCCGGTTGAGGAGCGGGGAGGCCGCCGCAGCCGAGGCGAAGGCGGCGCCGGCGCCCGCGACGGCCGGGACGCTCAGCGCGCGCCCCGCCTCCCCGCTCGCCGCGCGCAGTGCCTTCAGAGCCACCGCGCCCAGCGTCACCGGCACCGCCGCGGTCACCGCAAGCCGGAGCGACGCTGGCCGCGAGAGTCCCCGTAGGCGACCTGCGGTCAGCGCCGCGCCCGAGCGCGACACGCCGGGGACGAGCGCGACCGCCTGGGCCAGACCCACCGCCAGGTGGTCGCCGGGCGCACTCGCGTCGCGAGCCCCGCGCGCGCGATCGGCGACGAGCAGCGCGCCGCCCGCGGCGATCTGGGCGAGAGCCACGGAGCGCGTCCCGCCGAGCCGGTCCTCGATCGGGCGCTCGAGGAGGAAGCCGGCCACCGCCGCCGGCAGCGCGGTCAGCGTGAGGGCCGCCGGGGTGGGTGGCTCACCCGAGCGCGCGCCGAGGCGGATGGCCGCCGCCGCGAGCACCGGGACCGAGCCGGCGTGCAGCGCAACCTCGAAGGACTTGCGCGCATCGCCGGGGAGGTCCGCGTAGTCCCGGCCGAGGAGCCGGCCGAGCAGCGCGAGGTGCCCTGAGCTCGACACCGGAAGCAGCTCCGCCCCGCCTTGGACGGCGCCCAGGACGAGCGCCTCGTGAACCGACGGACTCCTCGAACTCAGGCCGACTCGGCGGCGGGCGAGCCGCCACGCCGCCGCCGGGAGCGCACGACGAGGTAGATCACGCCGATCACGATGCCCGCCGCCACCGCGTAGTCGACGTAGTGGAGGCTGTCCTTCCAGCGCTCCCAGTTGTCACCGGCCTGCTTTCCGATGAAGGTGAGCATCAGCACCCAGGGGATGCAGCCGGCGAGGGTGAGCGCGCTGAAGCGCCAGAAGGGCATCCGCGCCACGCCCGCCGGCAGCGAGATGAACGTGCGGATGATCGGCAGCATCCGGGTGAAGAAGACGGTGGCGTCGCCGTGGCGCTCGAACCAGCGGTCCGCCCACTCGAGGTGGGACGTCTTTACGTGGATCTTTCGTCCGTGCTTCTCGAGGAGGTCCACCCGACCGATGTAGCCGAGCCAGTAGGCGAGCCAGGAGCCGACGAGGTTGGCGAGGGAGCCCACCGCGGTGGCGGCAAAGAGGCTGTACTCGCCGCGCGATACGTTGAACCCGGCGAACAGCATGGTGGCCTCGCTCGGCACCGGAATGCAGGCGCTCTCCAGGAGCATCAGCACGAACACCCCGGGCAGCCCCATCGCGTCGACGACGTCCACGGCGACCTGGACGATCGGGTCCGTGAGCGAGGCGATGTGCACCTGGGACAGGAGGTCGAAGCGCATCAATCAGAACGCGGGGCAGGATGCCCTGCGGCGGTACCGTCGAAGTAGCGTAGCTGGCTCTCCATGACCGAAGTTCCATTGTTCGCAACGAGCCTGGCGCCCTACAACGATCGCCTGACGGAGGCGATCGCCCGCGTGATCCCGACCCGCAGGTTCATCCTCGGTCCGGAGGTCGAGGCCTTCGAGCGCGAGTTCGCCGACTACCTCGGCGTCGGGCACTGCGTCGGGGTTGGCAACGGGACGGACGGGCTCACGATCGCGCTGCGCGCTCTGGGGATCGCCCCGGGCGACGAGGTCGTGATGCCGTCGTTCACGTTCTACGCAACAGCAGAGGCGGCGATCACCGCCGGCGCCAAGCCGGTCTTCTGCGACATCGACCTCGACACGTTCTGCGTGACGGTCGACACGGTCCGCGAGGCCCTGACCCCGCGCACCAAGGCGATCGTTCCGGTCCACCTGTTCGGCAACCCTGCGCCGGTGCCGGACCTGCGCGAGTTCGGGCTGCCGATCCTGGAGGACGCCGCGCAGGCCGCCGGCGCGTCGCTCGACGGCGTCAAGGCGGGCGCGCTCGGCGACGCCGCGGCGTTCTCCTTCTTCCCCTCGAAGAACCTCCCCTGCCTGGGCGACGGCGGGGCGATCACGACCGACGACGACGACGTCGCCGAGCGCGCACGGGTGCTTCGGTTCCACGGCTCGAAGGACAAATCGACCTTCATCGAGGTCGGCTACAACTCCCGCCTCGACGAGGTGCAGGCGGCCGCCCTGCGGGTGCTGCTCCCCGAGCTCGACGGGTGGAACGCGAAGCGGCGAGAGGCGGCAGCGGCGTACGAGCGGGTGGGCCTTGGGGAGCACGTAACGCTGCCGAAGGCGACCGACGGCGCCCAGCACGCGTACCACCTCTATGTCGTACGCGGGGAGAACCTGCCGCTCGGGCGAGGCTACTACCGCGTGCCCGTGCACCGCCAGCCCGCGATTGCGTCCGACGCGGACCTACCGGCGACGGAGGAGGCAGCCCGGACCAACGTCGCGCTGCCGATGGGGCCCGAGCTGACCGAGGATCAGGTCCGGACGGTGGTCGAGGCGTGCGCATCTCGGTCGACCTGACGAAGGGCCCGCATGTGCTCGTCATGCGCCCGCTGATCGAGGCGATGCGGGGGGACGGGCACTACGGGTGGGCCGTGGCGTGCAGAGCCCCGTCGCGTACGCGCGCGTCGTCGTCCCCGCGGGCGGTACGATGAGCCACGAGGCCGTCGCCCTCGGGACTCCGGTCTACACGGCCTTCGAGGGGCGGCTGGGGGCCGTCGATGAGGTGCCTCTCCGCGAGGGGCGCCTGCGCAGCATCGATGATCCCCGGGAAATCGTGGTGGAACGGCGGCGCGCGAACGGAGAGTTGCGCGTCCGGCGCGACCCCGGCGAACTCGTCAAACTGCTGCTTTCCGCGACCGATCGATGAGACACTTCGGCTCCTCCGTGACCGTGCGCCGCCTGGGACAGGTCGGCGTGGACGCGGCGCTCCTCGCCGCCGCGTACGCGCTCGCGTACGTCCTGCGCTTCGAGGACGGCATTCCGGCGCGTTACGAGGAGCTGCTCGAGGACACGATTGTGTTCGCCGTCGCGATGAAGCTCGTCATATTCGCGGCGTTCGGGTTGTACTCGAAGCTCTGGCGATTCGTCGACCAGCGCGACTTCGTCGCGATCGTCAAGGCGGTGGTGGTCTCGAGCTTCGTGCTGATCGCCGCTCTCTTCCTGCTCTCGTTCGGTCGCCACGACCCTCCGCGCGGTGTCATCGCGCTCGACTTCCTGCTCGCGCTGGCTTTCGTCGCCGGTTCCCGCTTCGTCGTGCGCGCCCTGTTCGAGCGTCCGGAACGTGGCACGTTGCTCGAGCGCGCCGCCCGAGAGGTGCTGATCGTCGGCGCGGGCAACGGCGGCCAGCAGGTAGCGGGCGAGCTGCGGCGCAACCCCGGTCTCCGGTCGGCGCCGATCGGATACGTGGACGACGACCCGCGCAAGCAGAACATGCGGATCGCGGGGCACAAGGTGCTGGGCACCACGGCCGACCTCCCGCGGGTACTCGACGACACGGAGCCGGACGAGGTCATCATCGCCATTCCGTCCGCCCCCGGGACGCTGCGGCAGCGGGTTGTCACCGCGTGTCGCGAGCGGGGCATCCCGGTGCGGACGCTGCCTACCACCTTCGAGCTCCTCTCCGGGGGCGTGAACCTCATGCGCCAGGTTCGCGAGGTGCGGGTGGAGGACGTGCTCGGCCGCGAGCCCGTGCGCGTCCAGATCGACCGGGTGGGCGCCTACCTGAGCGGACGGGTGGTGCTGGTGACCGGCGCCGGAGGCTCCATCGGCGCTGAGCTCTGCCGGCAGATCGCCCGCGTGGGCCCTAAGCGGCTCGTCATGGTCGAGAACGCCGAGAACGCCCTCTTCGAGATCCGGCGCGAGCTGGAAGAGGAGCGACACTTCGCGCGCGCTGCGCCGGTGCTCGCGGACTGCAAGGACGCCACCCGCATGCGCGAGGTCTTCGACGAGCAGCGGCCGTCCGTGGTCTTCCACGCCGCCGCCTACAAGCACGTTCCGCTGATGGAGGAGAACCCGGTCGAGGCGGTGCGCAACAACGCGGTGGCGACCCGGATCGTGGCGGCGGCCGCCGGCGAGGCCGGCGCCGAGCGGTTTCTACTCGTGTCGACGGACAAGGCGGTCAGCCCAGCCACCGTCATGGGCGCCTCGAAGGCCCTTGCCGAGTGGGCGGTGGAGGCGGCGCAGAACCGCTGGAAGGGAACGCGCTACGCGTCTGTGCGATTCGGCAACGTGCTCGGCTCCTCCGGATCGGTGGTCGAGATCTTCCGCCGGCAGATACAGCAGGGCGGGCCGGTCACCGTGACCGACCCGAAGATGACGCGCTACTTCATGACGATCCCCGAGGCGGTCCAGCTCATCATCCGCTCCGGCGAGCTGGCGACGGGCGGAGAGGTCTTCGTCCTCGAGATGGGCGACCCGGTGAAGATCGTCGAGCTCGCCCGCAACATGATCCGGCTCGCCGGCTACGAGCCGGAGGTCGACATCGCGATCGAGATCGTCGGCCGGCGGCCCGGCGAGAAGCTCCACGAGGAGCTCTTCCACCCCGGCGAGCGGCCGCAGCCGACGCCCGCCGAGAAGATCGTGTGTGCGGTGCAGCGGCCGCTCGACCCGCAGTGGGTGGAGAGCGCGTTCGCGCGCATCGAGGAGCTCGTCTACGCGGGGGACGCGGCGGCGCTCGCCGCGGCGGTGACCGAGCTGTCCGCCGACCGCGCGCTGGCGATCTCGGGCGGAGGGCCGTAGGCATATAGCGCCCGAGCAGGGTGGCGGAGCCCGCCGCCCCAGCGGCTAAGGTTCGACCCTGCTCCATGGAGATGATCGAGCAGATCGGCGCGTACGCCGGGCTCGCTTCCATCGTTGGCCTTGCGATCCTTGCGGCCCTCTACTTCTCGCAGGCGCGGGACGTGAAGCGGCTGCGCGAATGGGCCGGCCGAGCCCCTGAGCGGGCCGCGGAGCAGGCCTCGCCGCAGCAGCCGATCCGCGGTCGGGTGATCGCGCAGCCGCAGCCGCGGCCGGGGGCCGCCGACGGGCCCGCGCCAAAGCCGACGGGCGCACCGGCTTCGGCGCCCGCCTCCGGAGGTGCCCCGGCGCCCGCCTCCGGAGGTGCCCCGGCGCCCGCCTCCGGAGGTGCCCCGGCGCCCGCCTCGGCAGCAGCCCAGGGACGCACGCAGGCGGGACCGCCCGGAGCGCCGGGACCGGAACCCACCCCCGGAGGCACGCAGCGCCCGGCGCCCGCTCCCCGAGGCGCACCCGGGCCGGGGCCCGCGCCGGCCGGCGCTCCGCAACCAGCGCCCGGACCCGCGGCGCCGCAGCCTCCGGGCGTACCCCAGCCCGCGCCCGCCGCCGCGGCGGCGACAGGTGCCGGACCCGCTGCCGCCACCTCCGCCGCCGGGGACAGGCAACCCGCCCCGGGCGGAGCGAACGCGGGCACTGCCGCCTCCCCCACACCGGCCATGGCGGACGCCGCGCCGGCTCCGCAGACGGGGCAGCCCGCGCCGGCCGGCGGAAACTCGGACGGTGCTCCGGCGCCGACTTCGAGCGTCGGCCAAGCGGGTGGACAAGCCGCCGCGAAACAAGACGCCGCACCGGCGCCGTCGGAGCCGGCGGCGGCCGGTGGCGAGGCAAGGCCCGAGCCGGGTGGCGACGCTGGGCCAGCAGGCGCCACGCGGGCCGCCAAGCCGGACGGCGGCCCTGAGACGGCGGCCGGCACTCGCGCGTCCGTGGGGCCGGAGTCCCGCGCCCCAGACACACGTTCCGGGGCCGCTTCGGCACCTCCTGCGGCGGGTCCCGCCGCCGGGGTAAGGCCTCCCCCCGCGGTTCCCGGCGGCCCGGTTCGCCCCGCGCGCCCACCGTACCGAGTGCCCGAGGGCCCGGGCGGCCCGCCACGGCCTGCGTCACAGAAGACAGTCATGGTGCCACCGCCCCGCGAGCCGTGGTACAGGCGGCTCACGGCGAGCCCGCGGTACATGGTGCTGGCGATCGCGGGCGTGCTGATCGTGGGCGGCGGGGCCGTCTTCGGGATCGTGCAGCTGACCGGTGACGACGAGGCCGGCAGCGCGGGCCAGGAGACGCAAGGGACCGGCGGGGGAGCGAGTGCGGGCACTCAGGACGGTGACCGCGGGGGTCCCCGACGCGCCGCGGTCAATCCGGCGAACGTCACCGTGGCCGTCTTGAACGGCACCACGGTGCCGGGGCTGGCGGCCTCGATCGGCGATCGCGTGGAGCAGTTGGGCTTCCAGCTCGGCACGGTGGCCAACGGGCCCGACCAGGGACAGCAGCGGGCGGAGTCGGTCGTGATGTTCACCCCCGGCGCGAAGCGCGAGGCGGCAGTGGTCAGCCGGAAGCTCGGGATTCCGCAGCGCGAGCCGGCGGATCCCGCGAGTCAGGGCCTGGCCGGCAACGCCACGGTCGTGGTGATCGCGGGCGCCGACCGGACGCAGTAGCCCTCCGCCGGCGAGGCGAAGAAGGCCGCTCCCGCCTATCGCGGGGCGAGCGTCCGGGCACGCTCGGCGAGATGCGGCACGCCGAGCGCCTCGGTCTCCGCCGCGGCGACGTCGAGCAGCTCACGCCCACGTTCCGGATCGGCTGCCACGAGCACCTGGCCGGCGAGCAGGCGCGACCGTGCGGCCTCAAGGGGCCGATCCAGCGTCCGCCACGCCTGGGCGGCCTCGATGAGCAACCTCGCGCCCTCCTCGGGGTCGTCAGTCGCCGCCCCACGGGCCTCGAGCGCCGCGGCGCTTCCGACCGGATAGTGCAAGCGCTCGGCGAGCTCGGCGGCCTCCGCCGCCGCCTCCTCCGCGGCTTCGCGCCGGCCATCGAGCGCCAGGATGACCGCCCGCATGCTGGTCGCCTGGATCGACTGGGCGATCAGCCCCGCGCGTTCACAGACGTCGATCGCGCGGTCGAGGGCCGCGGTCGCGGCGTCGAAGTCGCCGGCGTCACGGAGCGCGAACGCGAGCCCGTACAGCGCCTGGAACGCCAGCTCGGACCAGCCCACCTGCTCGGCCAGCTCGTTGGCGCGCTCGAAGAGGAACGTGGCCTCCTGAAGCCGCCCCTCACGCCATCTGAGGAGCCCCTGCAACGTGTAGGGGAGGCTGAGCTTCCCGATGAGCCCCTCGCGCTCGGCGAGCTCGGTGCTCGCCTGGGTCCGCTCCTTTACCCGGTCCCAGTTGGCGCAGTACGACGCCAGCTGCGCGAGCGAGGCGTTCAACTCCACCTGTGCCGGCAGCACCCCGACTTCCTCCGCCAGCGCCAGCGCCTCCTCGAACGCCGCCTGGGCGCCGGTGATGTCCGCCTCGGCGATCTCGAGGTGCCGGCCGAGGGCCGACAGCGCGAGGATCGTCTCGCCCTGATCGGATCCGCGCGCCAGTTCCACGGCACGCTCCAGGTTCTCGCGCGCCTTCTCCGTATTGCCGATACGGCCGAACACCCGCCCGAAGATCCCGTGCGCGCGGCTGGCGGCGCTCGTCTCGCCGAGCCGCTCCGCGAGCCGGAGCGCCTTCTCCGACGCGTAGATCGCAAGCATGTTGTCGCCCGTGTGGAGATAGAGCCACGCGGCTTCCTCGTACAGCCGGACGAGCTCGAGCTTCGGCGGTCCGTCCTTCAACAGGTTGATGCCCTTCTGGTAGTGCTCGATCGCTGCCTTGCGCTCGCCCTTGTGCGACAGCGCGGCGCCGATCTTGCGGTGCAGGTCCGCCACCCGCTCGAGGTCCTCCTGGCCGCGGTGCCAGTCGAGGCAGTCATTCCAGACCGTGATCGCCTCGTCCACGCGACCCAGGCGGAGGGACACGTCCCCCAGCTTCTCCCCGATCCGGACGAGCGTGGCGCGGTCCCCCGGCTCGCCGGGCTGGACCCCGCCGCCGACATCGAGGGCGTGGCGGTAGTGCGCTGCCGCCTCGCGGTTCGAGTAGAGCCTCGCCGCCGCGTCGCCCGCCTCCTCGAGGAACCGCACGCCGCGTTCGCGCATCACGCTCAGCTCGTCCGGCGGAAGCCCGCCCTCTCGACCGAGCGCCGCCGCCCGGCCGTAGTGCTCCGCGAGCAGCGCGACGACCTCGTCCGCGCGGTCGCCGGCGCGTTCCTCGATGAAGGCACCCACCTCGAAGTGCTTACGAGAGCGGACCGCCTTCGGCAGCATCCCGTACGCCACGTCGCGGGTCAGGACGTGCTTGAACGCCAGCTCTCGCTCGCCGGCCAGCCGGCCCCCCGCGCCGGGGACCAGGATGTCCTTCTCCTGCAGCGAGCGCAGGGCACGGCTCAGGTTGCGGCCCTCGGCGTGCGCGATCGCGGCAAGCGAGCCCTCCCAGAAGGTCCGCCCCACGACGGCCGCCTGCTGGACCAGGCGCCGCTCGAACGGGGCGAGCGCGTCGAGGCGGGCGGCGAGGACCGCCTGAACAGTCTCCGGGAGCTGCTCTGTCTGGCCGCCCTCCTCGCGGATCCGTCGGGCCATCTCCTCCGCGAACAGGGGATTCCCACCCGAGCGCTCGGCGACCGCCGGCACCACCTCGTCGCCCTCCGGTATGAGCGCGGCGACCAGCTCGCGTGCCTCGCTCTCGCTGAGCGGGTCGAGCAGCAGCTGCGTCGCGGACCGGCGACCACCGCCCCAGCTGGGGCGGCGGTCGAGCAGCTCGTCGCGAGCGAGGCACACGAGCATGAGGGGCGCCCGCACCCACTGGGCCAGGTGCTCGATGGCGTCGAGCATGCCGTCGTCGGCCCAGTGGATGTCCTCGAACGCGATAACGAATGGCCGGCGGTTGGCGATAGCCTCGGTGCCGGCGCGGAGCGCCGAGAAGAACGACTCGCGCAGGCGCTCGGGATCCCGCTCGTCCGGCGCGAGCTCGGGCGGGACGTCCACGCCGAGCAGGCGTCCGATCAGCGCGGCCTTGCGCTCGCCCTCGCCGTTGCCGTCGAAGAGGTTACGCGCATAGCCGGAAAGCTTTCGCCACGCCTCCTCGGACGAATCCGAGTCGACGATGCCGCATTCCGCCCGCAGCACCTCGCCCAGTGCCCAGAAGACGATGCCGGTGCCGTACGGCAGGCACCGTCCCGTGCGCACGGTGGGTTCGCTTGGGTGCTCCGCGAGGCGGCGTTGGAACTCCTTCAGCAGCCGCGACTTGCCCACCCCAGCCTCTCCCACGATGGTAACGAGCTGTGGCGACCCCTCGCGGACGACTCGCTCATACAGGGTCTCGAGCGCGGCCAGCTCGTCGTCTCGACCGACGAGCGGAGACTGGCGTGCCGGCGCCGTCCGCCCAACCGCGTGCGCGGCGATCAGGCCGACGGCCTCCCAGGCCGGCACCGGCTCCGACTTGCCCTTGAGCTCGAGCGGCTCGAGGGCTGAGTACCGCACCGCCTCGCTCGACGCCCGCATCGTCCGCTCGCCAACCGTGACGCTCCCCGGACGCGCCGCGCTCTGGAGCCGGGCCGCCACGTTGACCGTGTCACCCACGACCGTGTAGTCCTGGCCCACCGCGCCGGCGAGGACCTCGCCGGTGTTGACGCCCACGCGCAGGTCGAGGTGCTCGCCGGGCGGGAGGCTCTCGTTGATCTCCGCCATCGCGGCCTGCATGCCAAGGCCGGCACGCACGCTGCGCTCGGCGTCGTCCTCGTGGGCGACGGGCGCGCCGAAGATCGCCATGACGTTGTCGCCGATGTACTTGTCGACCGTGCCGCCGTAGCGCTCGACCTCCTGGCCGAGCCGCATGAGCGCCCGGTCGACGAGCGCCTTAACGGCCTCGGGGTCCATCCGCTCGGCGACCGCGGTGTAGCCCGAGAGGTCCGCGAACAGCACGGTGACCTGACGCCGCTCCTCGGGAGGGGGCTCGGGCTGAGCCGGTACGGGGGCCTGCAGCGCGTCGAGCGCGCTGCCGCAGTTCATGCAGAAGCGCGCCTCGGGCGGTGCCGGCGTGCCGCAGGAGGGACAGCGGCGCTCGAGGCGAGCGCCGCACCCCATGCAGAAGCGGGCGCCCGCCGGGTTCTCGGTTCCGCAGGCTCCGCAGGTGAGGGCGCTCATGGACCGAGCCTACCCGCCCGGGACGGCGGCGCTATGTGACGGCCGACACATTTCACGGAATTCGCCCGGCGTCCCGGTAGACGTCGGCGACCTCGGCGAGCAGCGCGTCGTCCACAAGCGTCAGCCGCCGCCCGTCCACGTCGAGCACTGCGCCGGGGTAGGGCGGATACCAGAAGGCGCGAAGCTTCCGCTCCAGGTCGTCGCCGGCGCGCACGACGCGCAGCCACTCGAACTCGGCCCAGTCGACGTACCGGCCGGGCGCGGCCTGGGGCTCCCGCGGCAGCTCCTCGCCGGCGAGCACCCTCGTCATCACCCGCCGGAACAGCGCGAGCAGCCGCTCCTGGCTGTGAAGGTCGAGCGAGAAGGCGGTCTCCGCCCGCTCGTCGATCGGGAACCGGTCGACCTCGACCAGGTCGCCGGTGTCGAAGCCCTCGTCGACGAAGTGGCAGGAGACCCCCCACTCGGAGCGGCCCTCGAGGATCGCGACGTTGTAGCCGCCGAGGCCGCGGAAGTCGGGCAGCGGGGCGGGATGGAAGTTGAGGCATCCGATCCGTCCAAGCGACAAGAGCGGCTCGCGGATCAGCTTCCAGAACAGGAACGAGATCACCAGGTCGACGTCGGCGGGCGGCGCGGCGTAGAGCTCGTCGTCCGTTACGAGCGGCAGCCCGTGGCGCTCGGCCAGGAGGTCGAGCCGCTGCTCCTCACGGGTCCATCGATCCGGTTGCGACGCCACGACGGCCAGGACCTCCACGCCCCGCTCCACGAGCGAGGCGAGGGCGCCCACCGCGGAGCGCTTGCACTTCCCCATGAACACGACCCTCAAGCGAGCACCTCCTCGTAGACGCCGATCGTGGCCTGCGCGATCCGGTCCCAGGAGTACGGGCCCGCGGCCGCCGCGGCGGCGCGGCGCTCGAGTGCAGCTCGCTCCTCTGGATGCTCGAGGAGGTCGGTGATCGCGGCGGCGAGCGCGTCGGCATCGCCCGGGGGCACCAGCCGGCCGGCGCGGTGGTCCTCCACCACCTCGCGGAAGCCGCCCACGTCGGAGAGGACCATGGCCTTGCCGAAGGCGAGGCCCGCGAACAGCACCCCCGAGACGTCCACGGTGCGGTGCGGCAGGACGAGGAGATCCGCGCGCCTGAGGAAGGCCGCCTGCTCTGGATCGCTCACGTAGCGCTCCACGAACCGCGCGCGGCTCGGCGGAGCGAGGCGCCGCAGCCGCTCCATCGAGACCCCGAGCGGACGGCCCACCACCCACAGCTCCGCGTCGTCCACTTCCTGGAACGCCTCGACGAGCACGTCGACGCCCTTGTAGGGGCGGATGAGCCCGAAGCAGAGCACCACGGGCCCCTCGACCTCTGCGAGCTGTCCGGGAAGCCGACACTCGTCCGGCTGGCGCGTGAGGTGCTCGAACGCACCGTGCGGGATCACGTGGACGCGTTCATGGGCGAGGAGCTCGGCCCCGTGACGGGTGTGGACGATGACCGCATCCATGCGGTGGGCGAGCCGCCGCGCCAGCGCCAGTGGCCCCGGCTCGCGGCGGATCACGTTGTGCATGGTGAGAACCCGCGGGCGGTGGGGCGGCAAGAGCCGCAGGTCGAGCCGCTCGACCGGCAGCCACTGGTAGTGCCGGACGTCGGCGGCTGCAGCGTGGCGCCGGTAACGGAGCATGTCGGGCGTGTGCTCGAGCAGCTTCAGCGCTCGCCGGCGGCGCGGGGCGTCGGCGCCGAGCCGGGTCGCCAGCCGGTAGAAGTCCTCGCGGAGGAGGTAGCCGTCGGGTGCCGGAGCGGGCCCGTGCACGAAGCGGGAGGTCACGACCTCCACCTCGGCTCCGCGACGGGCAAGCGCGGCGGCAAGTGCGTGGTCGTAGGGCGTCACGTCGCCCGAGGGATCCACCAGCTGCACCCGCATGTGGCCCATTTTGGGGCAAGGGCGTGATCACTACGCTCCCGCCGGGCAATGACCCGGCCCCTCGTCCGCGTGGTGTTCGCGCTTCTCGTGCTCGTCACGATCGCCGCGTTCTTCGTGACGCAACAGTTGAAGAGCGAGTTCCCGCTCGTGCTCCGCTTCGCCACGAAGCCCTCGCAGTTCTCGCCGAACGGGGACGAGTTTCGCGACAGCTCGGTCGTCGGCTTCGATCTCTCGGAGCCCGCCGAGGTGACGTTCTCGATCACGGACAGCGAGGGCGGCGAGGTGCGCCGGATCGTCGACGAGCGCCGGCTCGCCGGCGACACCAAGCATCGCTTCCTCTGGGACGGCCGGGACGACGAGGGCCGTGTGGTGCCCGACGGGACGTACCGGATGCGAGTCGTCCGCCGCGACGAGAACCGGGTGATCAACTCCGTCAAGACGATCACCGTGGACACGGAACCCCCGCGTGTGACGCTCGTGGGGGCGGATCCTTCGGTGATAAGGACCCGCCGCGTCGCGCAGCGCCCGCGCGTGCGCATTCGCTACCGGGGGCCTGTGAACGCCGCGCCGGAGTTCCGCGTCTTCCGCACCGACGACCGCCGGCCGCGTGTGGTGCGCCGGTTCCGCGGCGACGACACGAGAAGCGGGGTCTGGCGCGGCGAGGTCGCCGCCGGTCCGGACGCGACCAGGCCCGCGGATGACGGCATCTACGCGTTCACGGTGACCGTCCGCGACCGGGCCGGAAACGCGGCGGTCGCGCCCACCGACATCCCCACGCCGACGGTCGCTCGCTCCGGGACCGGCGTGTCGGTCGAGAGCCTGACGCTGCGCGGACCGCTCGAGGCGGTGACCGCCGGCTCGGTCGCAGGCCTCGAGGTCGGCCCGGTCGACCGCAGATTCGACTTCGTCGTCTCGCGGCTCGGCGCGCCGAGCGAGGTGATCCGCCGCGCGCGCCGCGTCGGGGGTCGGTTCGGCTTGCACGTTCCCCCGAGGACCAGGACGGGCGTATACCTGGTCCGTGTCAGGGCGGGAGACGATCGGGCCGTGTGGCCGCTCGCCGTGGCCGGAAGCCCGCGGGGCCGGCGCGCCGCCGGCCGGCCGAGGGCGCTGGTCGTGCTTCCGATGATGACCTGGCAGGGGCTCAACCAGGTGGACGACGACGCCGACGGCTTCGCGGACACCCTGCCCGGCGGCGGCCCCATACGTCTCGAGCGCCACTTTGCGGGCGGTCGCGCGCCGCCCAGGCTGGGCGCCGAGGCCGCGCCTCTCCTGCGGTACGCGGACGCCGCGCGCCTGGCGTACGACCTGACGACCGACGTCGCGCTGGCGGGAGGCCATGGACGGCGCCTCGGGAGCGCCCCGGGGCTGGTGTTCGCGGGGAGCGCGGTCTGGCTGCCGGAGCCGCTCCTGCGCCGCATGCGCCACTACGTCGTCGGGGGCGGGCGGGTCGCGTCGTTTGGAGCCGACGCCTTTCGCCGGGACGTGACGCTGGAGGGTGGTTCTCTCCGCGCGCCGTCAGGCCGCGGACGGAAGGACGCCTTCGGCGAGCGAACCGAGCTGCTGCGGTCGGCGTCGTCGCCGCTGAGCGTGGTTCAGGACGACCTCGCACTGTTCGCGCGGCTGCCCGGCTCCATCGGCGAGTTCAGCGTGCTCGAGCTCTCCCGGGGACTGCCCCACGACGCGGACCGCGTCGCGGCCGCCGACTCCCGTGCGGGCGAGCCCGCGTTCGTCGCATACGAGCTGGGCGAGGGGCTCGTGATCCGAACCGGCACGCCGCAGTGGGCACGGGGGCTAACGGCCGCCTCGCGCGGCACGGACCTGCGGCAGGTGACGAACCGCGTCTGGCGCCTCCTGTCCGGCCGAGGCGGCTGAGCCGTTTGTCATCCTGCCACCCGTGACGAGACGCCGTCTTTTGACCGGCGCCGCGTTGATCGTCCTTGCCCTGGCGGGCGCGATCGGCGTGTACGCCTACAACCAGAACCAGCCAATCGAGAAGCGGGGGTCCGCCAAGGAGGAGTTCGTCGTGACGGACGCGCCGGAGCCGGAGCCCCCGCCGAAGAAGGAGAACCCCCGGCCCTGGCCGACCTATGGGTTCGACGACGCGCGCCAGCACATCTCCCCGTACGACCACCGACCGCCCTTCCGGCGCGTCTGGAAGATCGACGCCCACGACACGCTCGAGTTCCCACCCACCGTTGCCTATGGGCGGGTCTACCTGGCGCAGCAGAAGGGTATGTTCTTCGCCCTCGACGCGGAGACCGGGAAAGTCCACTGGAAGCACTCGCTCCGGCGCTGCGCGGCGTCCTCGCCGACCGTCGGCAACGGGCTCGTCTATCAGTCCTACATGCACCCCGTGGAGTGCCTGCAGGACCAGCCGGGCGCCGACGGCTTCCTGCTGGCCTGGGACGCCGATACCGGCAAGGAGCGGTGGCGCTTCAAGTCGGCGCCGATCGAGTCCTCCCCGCTCTTGCACGGGAAGCGGCTCTTCGTCGGGAGCTGGGACCACAACGTCTACGCGATCAACGCGAACAACGGGAGGAAGATCTGGAGCTTCCAGGCCGACGACCAGGTGAATACCTCGGCCGCCTACTGGAAGGGGCGAATCTTCATCGCATCCGACGGCGGCACGCTCTACGCGCTGAACGCGAGGAACGGCAAGCTCATCTGGAGCGCCCAGTCGAACGCGACCCTCGGCGGGCGCGAGTTCTGGTACGCCACGCCCACGATCGCGTACGGGCGGGTCTACATCGGCAACACCGACGGCACCCTGTACGTGTACGGCGCCAAGAGCGGCAGGCTGCTCTGGGCGCGGCCGCTCGGCACATACATCTACGGGGCCGCCGCGGTCTACCAGCGCAAAGTGTTCGTCGGCACCTACGACGGGAAGCTCTTCGCCCTCGACGCCGCGACCGGCGACACGGTTTGGGAGATCCCGGCAAGGGGCGCCGTTCACTCGGCGCCGACGGTCATGGATGGCCTCGTCTACTACGCGGTCTGCTCGACCTGCGGGTCTGAGGCGCAACGCGCGGTCGCCCCGGGCCCCGACGCCACCTACGCGGTGCGCGCCCGCGACGGCAAGCGCGTGTGGCGCTTCCGAGACGGTAAGTACGCCAATCCCGTCGTGGTCGACGAGGAGCGCGTCTACGTGACGGGCCGGTCGCACCAGTACGCGCTGGCGCCACGGGAGCCGAAGGCGGCGCGGGCCGGTCGGCGGGAGGATCGCTCAGAGCGTACGCGCGGTCGCTGACACGCAAGGGTCCGCGGAGCGCGCAGGGCGGGGTAACGAAGCGGGCCGGTCGCCGCTCGGTGGACCGGCTAGACGGCGCCTAGCTGAAATAGGCGACCCCCGGGAGGATCACCACGCAGCGCACGGGGTCGCCCTCGTGGAGGAGGGCCTCACCCGGGCCGAGGTCGATCCAGCGCACGCGCCGAATCTATCGCCAGCAGCGCGGCGATCAGCGCGCCCGTCAGCGGCCACACCAGGTAGTAGTTGTTGAACGTGCGCGCGATGAACATCAACCACAGGATCGAGATCGCGAACGCGGCCGCGCCCACCCACAGGTCCCTCGCCCGGTTCTGCGCGTAGAGAAGCCAGGCGGTGAGCGGAACCCACGTCAGGAGGGCGACCAGCGCGAACGGGTAGTCGCCGTATCGGTCGTCGATGATCCCGAGGCGGACGAGGATCGACGACAGCCCGTAGCCAACGATCCGGTAGGTGCCGGCGCCGTAACGGATCGTGTCGTCGTAGAAGGCGACGGGATCGGCGACCAGGAACGGCAGCACGCCGGCTACGAGCACCCCTCCGAACCCGAGCGCGGCGCGCTTCAGCTCGTGCCGGTCGGCGCTCGCCTTGAGGAGCATGAGGGCCAGGAAGGGGACCGCCACCAGCGCGAACTGCTTGAGGAGCACGGCGCCGGCCAGCGCCGCCCCGGCCCACCCGAACCGCCGGCGGGCGACGAGCCCGAAGGCGACCACGAGCAGCAGCATGCTCGGGGCGTCGTTCTGGCCGAACCACGCGGAGCGCACCGCGATCGGGTTGCAGACGAGCAGCGCGCCGAGCCCGAGGCGCCAGCCGAGCGGGCCGGGGAAGAGCAAGGCCGCCGGAAGCATCGCGAGCGTGGTGAGCAGCACCAAGAGGCGGTAGTCGTCGAACGGTTTCGGGAGGAGCTGCCAGGCGGCACCCGTGATCACGGCCCCCGGGAAGTAGGCGAAGTGCTCTAGCGCCACCTCGCGCTCGCGCACGCGCTCAGAGACGGTCCCGTCTCGCGTGTAGAAGCGCTCGACGCCGGAGTCGCGGTAGTCGTGGCCGTACGGGTTGTCCAGATGGAGCACCAGGTCTCCGCCGAGTTCGATCTGGTACGTGGAGTCGTTCGTGAAGAACCACGGCGCGGTGGACTCGCGCAAGCCCAGCTGGAGGAGCGTCGAGGGCGCCATCAGGAGCACGCCCACGACCAGCACGAGCCCAATGCCCGCCCAGCGGGGAAGCGCTCGGGCGCCGCGCGGCCGGGCGAGCAGTAACGCCGCGACCGCGCCGCAGAAGAGCGCCGCGACGAACGCGGCCGCCCTGGCGATGCCCACGTCCCACTCCTCGCCGGCCGCGCGCACGAGCGGCGCAAGCGGTCCTTTCGGCTCGATCGTCCCCGGGCGAAAGCGCCAGGGATCGGAGCCGAGCTCCGGCAGCGTGATGGCGATGAGGGCGAAGAGGACTCCTACGAGGGCGAAGGCGCCGACCCTGCCAACCTCCTCGCGTCGGACCGGCCGTGCCTCCTCGCGGACGGCGGTCGGCTGCCTCAGCGGGATGCTCACGGGGTGACTCTGCCGCGCGGGGCGGTCGGACCGCGCCCGTCGCCGGCGCTCGCCTTCACTGCCGGCGCCCGCTGGCGTGCGGTGGGTACGGCGCGTCCCTCGGCCCAGGTGAGGTACCCCGCGCCGATCGCGAGCACGAGCCAGGTGATCGGGTCCTCCAGGAAGCCGCTGTAGAAGAGCGCGTGCACGAACAGCCCCAGGAACGAGGCTAGTAGCGCGAGGCCGAGGGGCTCGTCGCGGCGCCGGACGGCGTCGATCAGTCGCACGCCCCCGGCCAGCAGCCAGACGTAGAGCGCCAGTCCGAGCACACCGAGCTCCGCAGCCACCGTCAGCGGCGTCGTGTGCGAGACGAAGTTCGGCGTGGGGCGATCGCTGCCCGCGAGCACGCGGCTCGCGCGAGGTTGGCCGCCGATGCCGACCCCGATCAGCGGATCGCTCTCGATCACGCGCACGGTGTCCTCGACCCGCTCCGTGCGGTCGCTCGTGATTTGGTTGAGCGACTCGCCGTCGATCAGCTGGACCGCAACGTAGCCGCCGGCGGCAAGCGCGGCGGCGACGGTCAAGACCCCGACGGCGAGGCGAACGCGGCGCCCGCCCGTGGCGAACGCGAGCGCCAGCGTCACCACGAAGAGCGCGGCCATGCTCGACTGCGAGTAGGAGAACAACAGGCCCGCCCACATGAGCGTGAGCGCGGCCACGAGTGCCCAGGCTCGCCACCGCCCGGCGCCGAGCAGCGCCAGCACGATCCCCATGCCCAGCACGAGATGGCGCCCGTACAGGCTCGGGTCGCCGAAGAGCGAGGTGACCCGGAAGTAGTCCGTGTTCGCGTTCGAGATCTCGAGGTTCGGCGCGTAGAAGAACAGCTCGTGTGTCGCGGCCTGCCAGAGGCCCACCGCGGCGAACAGGCAGGCGAGCCCGATCGCGCCCGCCGCTAGCGCGCGGGGGACGGCGCCCGCGAACTCGGCCCTCGCCACCGTGGCGAGGAGCGCGACGAACGGGAGCGTAAAGAAGGCGAGGAGGTTGGCGCCGGCCTCGAGGTCGTCGGCCCAGAGGAGCGAGCAGCAGGCGAACGCGAAGAACCCGGCCGCCGGAAGCGCGACCGCCCGCGGCAGCGGGCGCAGCTCCGCGCCGCGCACGGCGCGCCAGGCGAAGGCCGCCACCGTGGCGGCGAGCACGAAGTACAGCGGGAGAAGACGGCCAAGCCGACCGTCGTCGGCGATCGATACCAGGAAGCGGTTCGAGGTGTCGAAGTCGAGCGGCGGGCGAAATGGCGCCGCGATCAACACCGCGACCGGCACCAGCGCGGGGCGCCGCGCGAGCACGGCCCCGGCCGCGCCGACGAGCACCAGCCCGACCGCCGCCGCCCCGGCGCCTGTCGCGCTGCCGAGCCTCTCGAACGGACCCGAGCCGAGGGACAGCGCCAAGCCCGCCTCCGCCAGCACCAGCACCGCGAGCCCGCCCGCAAAGGTGGGCCGACCACGGCCCAACAGCACCAATACCGACCCAAGCGCGCCGCCGACCGCGGCAATCTGGGCGGTGTCCGGGTGCTCCATCAGGAGGGGACAGCGTAGATGGCGCGGCGCACGCTCAGCCTGTCGTTACCGCCCCCGCTCGCGCGTCGAGCCGGCGGTTGTACGCCTCGGCGGCCTCCCGGATTCCCTCTCCCCGCTGCGGGAGGGCCTGCTGGCGGGCATGCAGCAGGTAGCGGCGCGGGTCGTGCCCGGGCAGCACCGCGGCCGCCGCGGCCCGAACCAGGTACGCCCAGGTCCAGCACAGCCTCCAGGCGAGGCGGGTGAGCGGCATGTGGTGCTTGCGGAAATAGAGGTCGCGGCCCCGATGGAACTCGACGATGCGCCGGCGCATCGCGGCCGCGTCGGTCGAGAGCTTGTCGTGGTGGACGGCCTGCGCGTGCGGGACGAACAGGATCCGCCAGCCCGCGTCGCGGAGGCGCTTGCAGAAGTCGGTCTCGTCCGAGTAGACGAAGAAGGCGGGATCGAGCCAACCGACCTGCTCGGCCGCCGCCCGGCGCACGAGCAGCGCGCTCGACTGCGCCCAGCCGACCTCGCGCACGTCCGTCCCGCGGCTCTCCACGGCCACGCGGTCGTGCAGGAACACGGCGGCCGCGAGCGCCCACGCCAGGTCCGGCAGCCGCCAGGCGCAGGCCGTGGGTCGACCGTCGCTCGTAAGCAGCTGGGCGCCGGCCGCCGCCGCGCCGGGGTCCGAGTCGAGCGCCTCGAGCAGGGCGCGCGTACAGCCCTCTCTGACCTCGGTGTCCTCGTTCAGCAGCAGGCAGTAGCGCCCGTGTGCCTCGTTCAGCAGGCGCGAGTCGTTCTCGGCCTTGCCGGCCCGCCGGTCGAGCGCGATCAGCCGGACGTCGCTGTTCAGGGCGCGCACGGCCTCCGCCGAGCCGTCGTCCGAGGCGTTGTCCAGGACGAGGACCTCGCGGGTGACGCCGGCGGGGTGGGTGTGCTCGATCGCGTCCAGGCACGCGAGCAGCTCGTCCCGCCCGCACGTGTTGACGACGCAGTAGGACAGCTCGGTCAGGGCGCCACCTCCTCGAGGACCCGGAGCGCTCGGAGAGCGAGCGCGTCGCGATCGAACTCGCGCTCGGCCAGGGCGCGGGCGTTCCGGCCGAGCCGCTCGACCTCGGTCGGGTGCTCACGGAGCCATGCCACCTTCTCGGCAAGGTCCCGGGCGTCGCCCGGCCGCACGAAGAGGCCGGCCTCGTTCCGCTCGACCAGCTCGCGGATCCAGCCGGGCGTGTTCACGATCGCGGCGCGGCCGGCGGCGAACGTGTCAAAGAGCTTGTTCGGGGAGTTCGTTGCCAGGACCGGCAGGTCCTTGAACAGCGTGAGGCAGGCGTCGGACGCGGCGGCGAGGCGGGCGACCGAGCCCTTGTCGGGGACCGGGTCGAGGAAGCACACGTTGTCGGGCGCGCGGGCCTCGAGCTGTGGGCGGCGCTTGCCGTCGCCCAGGAGGACGAAGCGTACGTCGGGCACGAGCCGGGCGGCATCGATCAGCTGGTCGAGATCGTTCGCCTCGCCCATTGCGCCGAAGTAGCTGCACACGAGGCCGTCGCCCAGCCCGAGGCGCTCACGCTCCGCGCGCCGGGCGAGCGCGGGCGAGAACAGCTCGAGGTCGGACGCGTTCGGCACGAGCGCCACGCGCTCGGGCGGCACCCCGGAGGAGACGACGCCCTCGCGGATGCCCGGCGACAGCGCGACGACCCGGGCGCTGCACCGGTAGACCAGGCGTTCAAGCATGCGCGCCAGGCGGCGGAGAAGCGGGTTGCGGAGGGCCCCCATCTGGATCGGCGCCTCGGGCCAGAGGTCGCGGACCTCGAACACGAGCGGCGCCCTCCAGCGCGCCGCCGCGGCCAGCGCGGGCAGCGCGATCGTGAGCGGCGGCGAGCTGGCGTAGACCACGTCCGGGCGCGGGCCGCGCAGCGCCGCGACGGTCGCGCTCGACGCGAAGCGGGCGAACGCCAGCATGCGCCGCGGGTAGGAGAGCGCGGTCGCGCGCATGTAGTCCGCGTAGCTGCCGCGTGCGCCCACCACCTCGATGCCGTCCACGTGCGCGGATTCGCGGGCCGCGGTTACCATCCGGACGGCATGCCCGCGCGCCGCGAATCGGCGCGCGAACTCGTACGAGCGAGTGGCGCCGACGCCCGCACGGGTGATGAAGAACTGATGGAGGTACAGGATCCGCATCCGGTACGCACGCCGCCGCGCAAGCGTGGACCGCGGGGGCGGCGCCCCGAACGGTAGTCGTCGGTGAGCCGCGCTCTCGATCTGGTCCTCGCGTCCGTGCTGCTCGTCGTGACCGCCCCGCTCATGGCGGCCGCGGCGATCGCGATCAGGCTCGAGAGTCGCGGGCCGGTCGTCTACCGGCAGCGGCGGGTGGGGAAGGACGGCCGGCCCTTCGAGCTGTGGAAGCTGCGCACGATGGTCCCCGGCGCGGAGTCGATGGGCGCGGGGATCTACGTGCTGGAGGGGGATCCACGCATCACGCGCGTGGGCCGGCTGCTGCGCCGCTTCTCGCTGGACGAGCTACCGAACCTGATCAATGTGCTGAAGGGCGATATGGCGATGGTCGGGCCGAGGCCGACCGTGCAGCAGCAGGTGGACCGCTACACCGAGCGCCAACGCCGCCGGCTGGAGGTCAAGCCGGGCATCACCGGCTGGGCGCAGATCAACGGCCGCACCTCGCTGCCGTGGCCCGAGCGGATCGAGCTCGACGTCTGGTACGTCGAGCACCGCTCGCTCCGGCTCGACCTCGAGATCCTCGTCCGCACCGCTCGCATGCTGGCCACGGGGCACGGTCTCTACAGCGGGGATCTCACGCAGGGCTGGTGAATCAACCCGAGACGCGCAGCTCGTAGCGGTCCGAGCTGCCGCGGTCCGTGTCATCGTCGGGGACCGCCACCACGTAGAAGCGGTAGCGACCGTCCGACGGCGGAATGAAGGAGGTGGCGAAGCGCCCGCGCCGGGTGAGCACGGTCCGTGTTCCCACGGTCCGCCACGTCGCGCCCAGCCGCTGCTGGAGGACCAGGCGGAGCACCCGCTTGCGAGGGGATACTCCTCCGGTGATCGAGACGGCTAGCCCGGCCCGCGCGGCGGTCGGTGGTGGGTCGATCGTGACCACAGGGCGGAGCCGCAGGAGCAGCCTCGGCGACCCCGAGCCCCGCAGCCCGTTGCGTCCGGGGAAGCGGGCGCGGACGTACATCCGAAGGCGTGGGCGCAGCTCGGTCGCGAAGGCGCCGTCAGGCCCGGTCGTGATCGTGCGGGAGGTCCGCCAGCGGCCGCGGGGGCTCACCTGTAGCAGGACGGGTTCACCGGCCAGCGGGCGTCCGTCCGCGGCCAGGAGGTTTCCACTGACCCACACCGGCTCCCCGTAGTCGACCGCTGTGTCCCGGAGCAGCGCCGACAGGCGCGTTCCGAACGGCGACGCCGGCGCGGGGACGGCAACGGTTCCGACGAGCGCGCGGAGCTGTGGGAGCTGTGCGTAGAGCGCGTTGCCGGGGCAGGCCGTCCTGCCGGTGTCGCGGTGGCCGATCACCCGCTCCACCGTCACCCTCGCACCGGCGGCGTACTTCGTGAGCGAGCCGCCCGAGCTGGTCAACGTCACCCGCCCGGAGACGGGCTGGCCGTGAATCGGAAGCTTCCAACGGATGTAGGCGGCGATCGCGCGGAGCGCCGCGGGTGTCACCGGGGCGGCGGTGTGGTCACCGATGCTGGCGATGCCGGCAGTCTGCGCGTTGAAGCCCTGAGCCTGTGCCCCGACCACCGCCTTGTCGAGCCCGCCGGCGCGCCCCTCGTACAGCACGCCGTACTTGTCTACGAGGGCGTTGTAGCCGATGTCGTCCCAGCCGTTTGAATAGCGGTGGTAGCGGCAGATGGCCAGCACCATCGCGGGCGCATCCGCGGCGCTGTAGGCGTTCAGCGAGACCGTGTGATGGACGTGGACAGCCTTGACCTCGCCGTAGTCCGGCGCGCTGCGGGGACGGCAGGCGCCGGCGCCCCATTGCCGGCGCGAGACGAACGCGGGCTGCGCGGCCTGAGCCACCCGGGCCCGGGTGGCCGCCCTGAATACGCGCACGAAGTGCAGCCGCAGCCCTGGTACCGGCCTGCTCAAGCGATACTGAACCGCCCCGCCGGTGCCCACCCACATCGGGTCCGAGGCGCTCAGCGCTCGCTCGCCGGTCGCAGGGTCGGGATTGTGCTCGGCGTGGGCCTCGAGCCCCTCCCAGCGGCTCCACCGGCCGCCGCGTCGGACCCGGAGGCGGATCTCCGGCTCGGCTCGCCCGGCCCAGCGCATCCCCACCAGGTTGAAGCGCCGAGGCGTCGTGAGCGGCCGCGAGCGAACCGGGCCCGCGAAAGCGGCGCTGGCCGCGCCGGCACGCGGGGCGAGCTCGAAGTCGACCGCGCGCGGGGCCGCGGGGGCCGGCGCCGGGACCAGGACCACGGCGGACGCCAGTGCAGCTGCTGAGGCGGGCAGCTTCACGAAGGGTCGGAACACCCTTTCGCGGCCGCGGTTGCGGCGGCGGGTCAGAGAGTTATGAGCCTCTTAGGGGATCGCCTCGGGCCCGTTCGAGCGGTGCTCGTCCCGGAAGGTGCGCAGCGCGTCGAAGATCTCCGGCGTCATGCGCCTGCAGAGGAGCAGCCGGCCGGTGCCGTTCGGCTCGGGGTCCCGGCTCCAGGCGCTCGCGGCCACGTCGTACCGCATGTTCCGCCGCGGCGCGAGGACCATCTGGTAGTCGTCCTCGTCGAAGAACGCCTTCAGATCGGCGCGCTGGTCCTCCGACAGCCTCGGGTTGAACCACACGATCACCCGGCCGTGCTCGAGCGTATGCACGAGCTCTTCGTCCTGTGGCGCCTCGGTGTAGGCGCCGTCGTCGGCGGGGAACGCGTAGTGGCGCCCCGAGGTCGGGGGATTCGTCGGGTAGTTGACCCGTGTCTCGAGGGTCCTCGTGTGGGTGCGATCGGTGGGCCTCGAGCTCCTCAGCTGGCAACCGGCGGCCCGCGCTGCCGCCGCCAGGTCGAACTCCTGCTGCTCGGGGACACTGCCGCCGTCGGGGAGGACCTCGGATGCCGCCTCGCCGCTGGCGCCGCCGCTGCCTCCTCCGGCGGCCACGACCACCAGCGCGACGATCAAGGCGACGACGAGTAGCCCGGCCGCGCCGAAGCCGACCATGCGCTTGCGCTGCCGTTCCTCCCGTGCCCTGCGCTCGCGTTCCTCGCGTTCGCGGCGAAGCGCCTCCTTCTGCTGCCTTCGATGCGACACCTCGCCGAAGCGTAGCTACGACGGGCGCGGTGACGAGGCTGTGCGGCGGCGGCCCGCGGGCGCTCGCCGCCGGCTCGCCTGGTGTCGGCGCACCGGCCTGAAGCGCTCCTCCACGAACGTCACTATCTCGCTTGTCAGCCGCTCCGGGGTACCCGCAGCTCGAGGATCGACGACGCCCGTACGAGCCGCGCCTTCGGCAGCTCGCGCACCAGCATGTCGGAGGCGGAGAAGGGGTGGGTCGGGTCGCGGTGGTGGCCGATCGCGAGCAGAGCGTTGTCGAGCACCGGCATCTCGATGAGGAGGCCCTCATCCGATCGGGTACGACGGCTCGCTGCCCGCTTCCGTACTCGTCGTATACCAAACGGTGGCCGTCGAACTCGAAATGGCGGGTCCTGGGCGTCTTGGGGCCGGCCGGCATATTCCGTGCGACCGACGGCGTTCGCGCCGGCTTGCGCGTGGGAATAGCATCAAGGAAGCGAGGGAGCGACGAAGAGGAGGACGGATGAGCGCGACGGTGCCTGTGCAGATCACCGTCAACGGTCAGAGGCACGAGTCTGACGTCGAACCGCGGCTCTTGCTCGTCCACTACCTACGCGACACGCTCGGCCTCACCGGTACGCACGTGGGCTGCGACACGTCGAACTGCGGCGCGTGCACCGTCCACATGAACGGCGAGGCCGTCAAGAGCTGCACGGTCCTCGCCGTGCAGGCCGACGGGGCCGACGTCACCACGATCGAGGGCCTGGGCGAGGAGGGCGCGCTGCACCCACTGCAGGAGGCGTTCTGGGAGCAC
>JACVRW010000024.1 GCA_014534235.1 Thermoleophilaceae bacterium
CTCACGTCGACCCCGTTGATCGTCCCGCTGTCGAGGTGGTAAGTGACCGCGGACTGGCAGGTTCCGCCGTCGGGGTCCTCGCCGATCCAGCACGGACAGAGCACGTCGCAGTCGCAGGCCTCCAGCAGGGTTCCCTGAAGCTGGTATCCCTCGGCCGCCGGGCTTTGGCCGGCGGCGGTCTCAGTGGTTGCCATATATGAGATCTCCTTTCGTCCCTCGGTCCTGAAGCGGACGGGCGAGATTTCGAGGCGAAGCCGGTGGGGCAGGATGTCCTCCGAGTCGCCGGTGAACAGGACCAGGTCGTGCACGCGGTGCTGCATGGCGATCATCTCCCGATTGCCGTCCGCAGTCAACGTAGCCGCCCATAGCTCGTGGCGCTCACTTCGATGACGTCGCCGACCGCGGCGAAACTCCGCGCGGCGATCGCGCGCTGAGCAGGCGCTAGGGTCGCCATCCGTGGCCGACGTTCAGCCGCTCCGCGCGGTCCGCTACGACCGTACGAAGGTGGATTCGCTCGCCGACGTGATCGCCCCTCCGTACGACGTGATCGACGACGAGGAGCGCCGGCGGCTCGCCGCCCGGAGCCCGTACAACGTCGTCGAGCTCGACCTCCCGCCGAGCTACGACAGGGCCGCGCAGACATTCCACGATTGGCGCGAGCGCGGCATCCTGATACGAGAGCACGAGCCGGCGATCTGGGTCCTTCGACAGGAGTACTTGGGTCCGGGGGGAGGCGCGCGCACTCGCACCGGCTTCTTCGCCCGCGTGCGCCTCGAGGACTACGGGCCGGGCCGAATCCGCCCGCACGAACGCACCCACCCGGGGCCGAAGCAGGACCGGCTCAGGCTTATGCGGGCGACGAGGGCCAACCTCTCGCCGATCTTCACGCTCTTCCCCGACCCCGACGATGCGGGAGGTCGCGCCATGGACGACATGGTCGGAGGTGAGCCGTTTGCGGAGGTCGACCAGGGCGACGGGACCGTCAACCGGCTCTGGCGGATCGCGGATCCCGAGCTGATCGCCGAGCTTCAGAGCGCGCTCGCCGCCGCCGAGCTCCTGATCGCCGATGGCCACCACCGCTACGAGACGGCTCGCGCGTACGCCGACGAGGTCGGGGGCGAGGGCGACCACCGGTACGTCTTGATGCTGCTCTGCTCCCTGGCCGACCCCGGCCTACTCGTGCTGCCCACGCACCGGCTACTCGACGGGCTGAAGGACGACAGCAGAAAGCAGCTGGCGATCCGCGACGTGTTGCTGCGGGACTTCGAGGTGGAGGAGCTCCCGGCCGCGTCCGAGCTCGAGCCCCCGGTCGGCGACGGGCGCATCGCCTACGGCTACATGGACAGCTTCTTTCGCCGGCCCTACCGCGTCACCTTGAAGGACCAGGCCATAGCCGACAGCGCGCTCAACGGCACGTCCGAGGCGTACCGTCGACTCGACACCGCCGTGCTCGAGGCGCTCATCCTACGCGGCGCGCTCGGCATGTCGGAGGAGGACATCGCACAGCTCAGGGGCCTCCGCTACTCGAACCGCCTCGCGGACGCCGTCGCGGAGGTCGAGTCGGGCGCCGCCGACGCCGGCTTCTTCCTCCGTGCGACGCCGGTCGAGCAGGTCCGGGCGGTGGCCGCGGCGGGCGAGTCGATGCCTCCCAAGTCGACGTTCTTCTATCCCAAGGTGCCGACCGGCCTGCTGTTCAATCTCCTGGCGTGAAGATCTACACGCGCAAGGGCGACGACGGGACCACCGGCCTCTGGTACGGCGGGCGCGTCCCGAAGTTCGCGGGGCGGCCCGAGGCGTACGGCTCAGTGGACGAGGCGGCGTCGGCGCTCGGCCTGTCGCGAGCGGCGGCCGAGCCTGGGAGCGAACTCTACGGGGACATCCTGCGGCTGCAGAACGAGCTGTTCGTCGCGGGGGCCGAGCTCGCCACCGCCGCCGAGGCCGCCGGACGGCTGCAGCCCGGGGTCTCCCAGGTAACGCCGGAGATGGTCGAGCGCCTCGAGTCCGACATCGACCGGTACATGGACCGCGTCGACCTCCCGCCGAAGTTCGTCATCCCGGGCGGCACCGAGCTCTCCGCCCGGCTCGACGTGGCGCGCGCCGCGGTGCGCCGTGCCGAGCGGCGGGTGAGCGAGCTGCGCCACGAGGGAGACCTCGCCGACGACACGGTGTTGATCTACCTGAACCGGCTGTCCGACGCGCTCTTCGCGATGGCGCGCTTCGCCGACGAGCCGGAACCGGAGCAATTCGAAGGAAGAGGATGAGAGCGATCGCCCGCCGTGAAAACGGCACCTTCAGGCACGACGTAGAGATCCGGCGCCACGTCGTCGTGGCCGACGAGCCCGCCGAGAACGGCGGCGACGACTCGGGGCCGAGCCCACAGGAGCTCCTCGCCGCGAGTCTCGCCTCATGCACCGCGATCACGATGGAGATGTACGCGAAGCGCAAGGACTGGGACATCGGCGAGGTAGTGGTGGACGTGAACTACGAGCCCGCCCAGCGCGGATCACCGACTCGCTTCCGGCTGGAGGTGCATTTGTCCGAGGAGGTCCCGAAGGAGCAGCGCGAGCGGCTCATGCAGATCGCGGCGAGGTGCCCGGTGCACCGCACGCTCGAGGGCGAGGTCATGTTCGAGGAGACCCTCCAGCCCGCTTAGGCCGCCGCCGCTCCCACATCTGCAGCGCGCCGAGCGGCCGATAGCCGAGCCGGTCGTACACCGGCCGGCCAAGCCTCGTGGCCACGAGCGTGGTGGTCTCGGCGCCGCGCTCGCGCGCGTCGGCCAGGGCGTGGGCCAGAAGCTTGCCGGACAGGCCCCTACCGCGCGCCTCGGGCACGACCGCCACCCACTCGATGTCGGTATTTCGCTCGTGGTCGAGCGTCATGAGGCACGCCACCGGCTCCCCGGCCTGGCTGGCCGTGTAGACGTGCGCCTGGTCCTCAGGGAAGCGGGCGAGTCCGCGGGTGAAGGAGTCGGTGCCGAAGGCGTACGAGCGGTCGTTGATGGAACCCACGTCGGCGATGCGCCCGGCCGCCGTCCACTCGGAGAGAGCGCGGTCCGGGGGCCGCTCGACGCCGTCGAGCTCGCGGCCCATCGCCTCTGGCTCGGCGTCGAGGAAGTGGCCCCTGGGCTCGAGCAGCGCGGCCGCGTTGCGATCGCCGTGGTGGACCCAGACCGTCCAGGTGGCGCCGATCTCGGCGTACGCGGCGGCGATCTCCTCGTAGGCGTCCGCGAGACCACCGGCCTCCGTGTACGTCACCGAGTTGAGCACGGCGCGCTCGGGACAGGCGGGCACGACCGCAGCGACCACCCCGTCCCGCTCGAGCGTCCGCGCGCCGTCCGAGGCCTGTCCCAGCAGCCGCATGAAGTGTTGCATCGACGCACGGAGTCGCTCGACCACCGGGTCAGTGTGTCATGCCCGCCGCGGCGGAACGGCCGTGTCTAGACTGGGTTCGGCCATGCGCGAGCTTTCGGTCCCGGACCACTTCGACCCGGGTCGCGTCGGCGAGGTCTGGCGGGTCCCCTACGAGTACCGTGCCCGCGAGGCGTCGGCGTGGGCCGAGCGACACGGCGTCGGCCCGGCCGCCGAGGACTCCTTCCGTCTCTGTCTCTTGGCGGTCGACGTCCAGAACACGTTTTGCATCCCTGAGTTCGAGCTGTTCGTCGGGGGCCGCTCCGGCACCGGCGCCGTCGACGACAACCGCCGCCTGTGCGAGTTCATCTACCGGAACCTCGCCACGCTCACCCAGATCGTGCCGAGCCTCGACACCCACCACGCGATGCAGGTGTTCCACGCCGTGTGGCTGGTCGACGAGCATGGAAAGCACCCGCCTCCCTACACCCTCGTCTCCCACGTGGAGGTCGAGGCCGGTCGCTGGCGCGTCAACGAGGCCGTCGCCGAGGCGCTCGGGATCGACGTCGACTACGCGGCCCGCCACCTCGCGCACTACACCCGGCGGCTCGCCGAGGGGGGCAAGTACAACCTGACGATCTGGCCGTACCACGCCATGCTCGGCGGCATCGGCCACGCGCTCGTGTCGGCGGTCGAGGAGGCGGTGTTCTTCCATGGCATAGCCCGCTACAGCCGGCCGGAGTTCCAGGTCAAGGGGGAGCGGGCGCTCACCGAGCACTACTCGATGCTCGGCCCGGAGGTGACCGAGGGCCCCGACGGCGACACCCTGGGCGAGCCGAACACCGAGCTGATCGAGAAGCTCCTTGGGTTCGACGCCGTCGTCGTCGCCGGCCAGGCGAAGAGCCATTGCCTGGCATGGACGATCGACGACCTCCTGGAGGACGACGACGTGCGGGAGCGGCTCGCCGAGCGTACCTACCTCCTCGAGGACTGCACTTCACCGGTCGTCGTGCCGGGGGTGGTCGACTACACGGACGACGCGAACGCAGCCTTCGAGCGCTACGCCGACGCCGGCCTGAACGTGGTCCGCTCGACGGATCCCGTCGAGAGCTGGCCGGGGATCGCGGAGCGCGTCGCCGCGACCCGTTCGCACGCGTGAGCGTTGCCTCGAGGTAAGCGGTGCCGGAGCTCCGGGACCTGCTGCTCGCGCCCGAGGAGGCCGCAGCGCTGGACGCGCCCGGAAGCAAGGACGCGGCCGTGCTCGTCCCGCTCTATCCGGATCTCGTCGCCGTCTTCACCGAGCGCCGCGCGGACCTCCGCCGCCATGCCGGTGAAATCTCGTTTCCGGGCGGGCGCCAGGAGCATCCGAGAGAGGACCTGCGCGAGACCGCCCTTCGCGAGGCGAACGAGGAGATCGGCCTCTCCCCCCGGGACGTCGAGCTCGTCGGGGCGCTGCCGCCGGTCGGCACATTCGTCACGGGCTACCGCATCCACCCCTTCGTCGGGATGATCGAGCCGGGGCACGCGTGGACGCCGCAGGAGACGGAGGTCGCGCGAGTGCTCGAGTTCTCCCTGCACGACCTCCTCGAGGGTCACGAGATGAGGCGCCTCGTGCGCAAGGGCGTGCCGATCAAGACGCCCACCTACACGGTGGACGGTCACCTTGTGTGGGGAGCGACCGCACGGATCGTGCAGTCGCTCCTGGAGCGGGTCGGGCCGCTGCTCTCGCCGCCGGCGGACCGCCCGACCTAGACGTCCTTCTCGATCGGCACGTCGACCATGTTGCCCCATTCGGTCCACGAGCCGTCGTAGTTCTTAACGTCCCCGTGGCCCAGCAGCTCGTGCAGCACGAACCAGGTGTGAGCCGAGCGCTCGCCGATCCGGCAGTAGGCGATGATCGGGTCGCCGTCGATCACACCCTTGCTCCCGTAGAGCTCGCGCAGCTCGTCCGCCGACTTGAAGGTGCCGTCCTCCCGCACTGCCTGCGCCCACGGGACCGACGCCGCGCCCGGGATGTGGCCGCCGCGCTGGGCGCCCTCCTGCTCGTAGCCGGCCATCGCGATCAGCTCGCCCGAGTACTCCTGCGGCGAGCGGACGTCCACGAGCCGCGTGCTCGTGTCGAGCGCCGCGAGCACCTCGTCGCGCCGGGCCCGGATCGCGGGGTCGCCCTCCCGGGCGACGAACTCCTGGGCCTCATAGCTCGGGACCTCGCTCGTCGTCGGCCTGCCCTCCGAGATCCACTTTTCGCGCGGGCCGTTCATCAACTTCACCTTGTCGTGGCCGTAATAGCGGAGGTACCAGTAGGTGTACGCGGCGAACCAGTTGTTGCGGTCGCCGTAGAGGACGATCGTGTGGTCTTTCGAGATCCCGCGGCTGCCGAACAGGTCGCCGAACTCGTCGGGCCCGAGGAAGTCGCGCTTCACCCGGTCCTGCAGGTCCCGCTTCCAGTCGAACCCGATCGCCCCGGGGATGTGAGCCTCCGCGTAGAGAGCCGGATTCTCGTCGACCTCGACGATCCGGATCGAATCGTCGCCGAGATGGTTCTCCACCCACTGCGTGTCCACGAGGACGTCCTTGGCGTAGTCGGCCATCGCGTGCTTGTCCCTCCGGTTGAATTCCGCTAAATCAAGTCGGGATTAAGCCTATCGTGCCAGCACGCGGGCTACGGCGGTGGTGGTGGCGGCGAGCCACTTCCGGTGGGCGGCGGGGTCCTCCTCGACCACCTCCACCGGAATCCGCCAGGTCGCCGACGCCGCGCGGACGATCTCCGCGCCGCCAGCGAGGACGGCGCGGTCGACGCTTCCCGCGGCCTCGTAGACGAGCCCCCTGACAGGGGTCTCCACGAGCCGCGCCATCATGGTCTGCAGGCGCGGGCCGTGCAGTTCGGGCGCGTCGGCCGCGCTGCCCAGGAGCCAGCAGATCGCGCTGACGCCCGCCAGCCGCGGGATCAGCGTGGCCAGCCGGTCGGGGTCCGCCAGCACCGCCTCGGCGCCGGCCCGCTCGATCGCGGCCTTGTGCGCGGGGTCGCGCGTCGTCCCGCGCACCGCGTGACCGTCCTGCTGCAGCTGGGCCGCCAGCGCCGCGCCACGGCAGCCGCAACCGACGATCAAGATTCGCGCCACGCGCTAGGAGCGCGCGCGGCGGCGCAGGTCCTCGCGCCAGCGCTCGTCCTCCGCCACGCGGGCGCGCACCTCGTCCTCGGTTAGCTCGCGCCGGCCGGTCGCGCGCCGGCGGGCGTTCTGGGCCTCGAGCATCTGGTCGATGTCGTCGAGCTCGAGCTCGGCCTCGACCTCCGGTGAGCGCGTGGGTCGCCACGCCACCTGCTCGGCGCCGGACCCCGGATACCACCTGCCGAGCGCTAGGAATATCCCGACGGCGACGAGCAGGCAGAACAGGACGAAGACGGCGAACTCGCCCACGCGCCGAGTGTACGCTCCAAGCCAGTGCCCGACTCAGCGATGACCGATGCGCCGGCCGCCGTGCGCGGCCCCGCCGCGTAGCGCCATGCGGCGAAACGCCGACATCGTGCGCGAGGGCATGGAGACGTGGAGCCGGGGCGACCTCGACAGGACGATCGCCCTCATCGACCCCCAGGTCGTCTGGCGACCGATCACCGCGTGGCCCGGCATCCAGCCCGAGTACCGCGGCCATGAGGGCGTCCGCCGCTTCTGGAGCGCCTTCCGCGACCCCTGGGAGACGATCACGCTCGACGCCGACGAGATCCGCGAGCTCGGCGAGCGCACGGTGCTGACCCGCTCTCACTTTCGTGGGCAGGGGCGCGCGAGCGGGGTTGAGACGGAGGCCCGCATGTACACGGTCTGGACGCTCGAGGACGGCAAGCTCGTGCGCTTCGAGAGCTTCACGGACGAGGCCCCCGCGCTCGAGGCGGCGGAGCGACAGGAGGCCGTGAGGGTCAAGGGGTCGTGATCGACTTCGAGCTGACGGACGAGCAGCGGCTCGTCAGGGAGACCGCGCGCGAGTTCACCGATCGGGAGATAGTCCCGCGCGTACGCGAGAACGACCGCAACGAGCGCTTCGACACCGAGCTCGTCAAGAAGATCGCCGACATGGGGTTCCTGGGGGCGATCGTCCCGGAGGAGTACGGCGGTCGCGGCGTGGACTACCGCACCTACGGGCTGATCGTCGAGGAGATCGGCCGCGGGGACTCCGCCATGCGCACGGTGGTCTCGGTGGTCACGTCACTCGTGTGCTCGTCGATCGCGCGCTGGGGCAGCGAGGAGCAGAAGCGGGAGTGGCTGCCGCGGCTCTGCTCCGGCGAGGCGCTCGGCTGCTTCGGGCTGACCGAGCCCGACACCGGCTCCGACGCCGCGAACCTGAAGACCCGCGCCGAGAAGGTCAACGGGAGCTGGCGCATCACCGGCGGAAAGATGTGGATCTCGCTCGGGAACTACTCGAAGCTGGCTCTGGTCTTCGCGCAAACCGATCCACAGGCGAAGCACAGGGGCATCGCCTGCTTCCTCGTGCCGACCGAACAACCGGGCTTTACGAGCCAGGAGATCCACGGCAAGCTCGGGCTCCGTGGGTCCGACACGGCGGAGCTCTCGCTAGACGGCGTGGAGGGGGAGCTGATGGGCGAGGTCGGCGACGGCTTCAAGGTCGCCATGACCGCGCTCGACTCCGGCCGCTACAGCGTCGCCGCCGGCTGCGTGGGGATCTGCCAGGGCTGCGTGGACGCCTCCGTCTCGTACGCGAAGGAGCGCCGGCAGTTCGACCGGCCGATCGCCTCGTTCCAGCTCGTGCAGGAGATGATCGCGGAGATGGTCGTGGAGACCGACGCGGCCCGGGCCCTCGTGTGGCGGGCCGGGTGGCTGAAGGACACAGGCCGCCCTAACACAACGGAGACCTCGATCGCCAAGCTGTACGCGACCGAGGCGGCGGTCAAGTGCGCCAACACCGCGATCCAGGTGCACGGCGGCTCGGGCTACGTCGACGACTATCCGGTCGAGCGCTATCTGCGCGACGCGCGGGTCACCACCCTCTACGAGGGCACGTCTCAGATCCAGAAGCTGATCATCGCGCGGGCCGTCACGGGCGTGAACGCGCTGAGCTGACTGCGCGGCGCGGCGCCCCCGGCGCCCGGGAATGATCCGAGCGGGCCGGACGTCCGCAACCTGTGGTTCCTCATCCGTCCGGGCAGCGCCGCGATCTGGGTGATGTGGCTCCGGGCCTTCCGGCGGCGCGCGGAGCGGGCTCAGACCGCCGCCAGCGCCTCCAGCAGCCGGTCCACCTCGTCCTCGGTCGTGTAGTGCACAAAGCCGGCGCGGACGGCGCCGGCCGGCCCCAGGCCGAGCGCGCGCATCGGCTCGAGCGCGTAGTAGTTCCCGTCCCAGACGTAGATCCCGCGCTCCGCGAGCCGCGCCGCCACGCTGCGCGGCTCGTGACCGGCGAGGTTGAAGCAGAAGGTGGGCGTGCGACCCTTCGGGCGCGGGATCCCGTAGAGCGTCAGGTGGTCGGGAATGCCGGCAAGGAAGCGCTCGGCCAGGGCCGTCTCGTGCCGCTCGATCCGCTCGAAGGCGGCGTCGAGTTCGCCGTCGCCGAGCGAGCGCAGGTAGTCGACCGCCGCCGCGGTCCCGGCGATCGCCTCATGCGACTGCGTGCCGGTCTCGAACCGGTGGCCCGGCGGCGTCTCGCTCGCGGGTCTCACCCGGTCGGCCGGCAGCGACTCCGCGAGATCCGGCCGGATCGCCGCGATCCCCAGGTGCGGGCCGAAGAACTTGTATGGGGAGCAGAGCAGCACGTCGATGCCCCAGGCGCGTGCCCGCAGGCGCCGGTGCGGCGCCAGGTGGACGCCGTCGGCCCAGGCGAGTGCGCCGGCTCGGTGGGCCGCCGCGGCGATGCGCGCGGCGTTCGGGATCGACCCCACCGCGTTCGAGCCCAGCGTGAACGCCACGACGCGGGTCCGCTTGCCGATCAGCTCCTCGAGCGCGTCCTCATCGAGCGTCACGTCGTCCGTCCGGATGGGCGCGGTCCTGACGACGAGGTCGTGGTCGCGGGCCACCAGCAGCCAGGGCGAGACGTTGGCGTCGTGGTCGAGCTGGGTGACCACGATCTCGTCGCCCGCCTGGAGCGTGCGGCCGACGGCGTGCGCCAGCTGGAAGTTGAGCGTCGTCATGTTCGCCCCGAACGCGATCCCCTGGGGCTCCGCGCCGGTGAACTCCGCGGCGTCCAACCGGGCTCGGGCCACCGAGTCGTCGGTGGCAGTCGAGGTTGCGAAGGCTCCCCCGAGGTTCGCGTTCGAGTCGCGCAGGTAGCCGGCCACGGCGTCGATCACCTCCTGCGGCGTCTGCGATCCGCCCGGCCCGTCGAGGTAGGCGGCGCCCGCGGCGAGCGCCGGAAAGCGCTCGCGCACCGCCGCGAGGTCAAGCGGCGGCGTGCTCCTTGAGGTAGTGGAGGAGGCCACCGCTTTGAAGGATCTCACGCTCCTTCCGCGCGAAGTCGTGGGTCACGGCGAAGTCCTCGCCGAACTCCTCGATCCGGACGGTTATCGAATCGGCGCCGCTCTCGAGCTCGTCCCTCACGGCGGGAAGCGTCCAGGTGTCCCCCACCCTCGCCCGGTCGTAGTCCAACTCGTGCATGAACGTCAGCGCGAGGATCCCTTGGGCCACCAGGTTGCGCCGGTGGATGCGCGCGAACGACTTCGCAAACACCGCCTTCACCCCGAGCTGGAGCGGGGCCAGCGCGGCATGCTCGCGCGACGACCCCTGCCCATAGTTGTGGCCGCCCACGATGAAGCCCGTCCCCCACTCGCGCATGCGCTTGCGGAACTCGGGGTCGCGGTGCTGGAACGTGAACTCGGCGATCGCGGGGATGTTCGAGCGGTAGCTCATGACGATGACGCCGTCCGGCGCCAGGTCCCCGGTCGAGATGTTGTCCGGCTGGACGGTCGCGATCCGCGCGGAGAGCTCCGGCTCGAGCGGCGTGTGCTCGGGCGGCGTCTTGATGTTCGGGCCGCGAGGGATCTCGATGTCGTGGGCCTCGTCTCCCGGCGCCGGCGGGAAGATGTGCCTGTCGTCGACGTACGGCTTCAGCTCGGGCATCTCGAGCAGCTCGGGCGGATCGCCGTACTCCCGCGGGTCGCGGATCTCGCCGTGCAGCATCGACACCGCGGCGAGAGCGGGCGAGCACAGGTACACGGAGTCGTCCGGGGTGCCGGAGCGGCCGGGGAAGTTGCGGTTGAACGTGCGCAGCGAGTTCGCGTGCGACGGCGGCGCCTGGCCCATCCCGACGCACGGGCCGCACACGGGCTCGAGCATCCGCACGCCGCCCTCGACCAGCTGGCGGTAGACGCCGGACTCGGCGATCGCCACGAGGATCTGCCGCGAGCCCGGGGTGGCGGTCGCGGTCACGCGCTCGTGCACCTCCTGCCCGCCGTTGTCGGCAAGCACGGCGCCTGGGAGCGCCAGGTCGAGATAGGCGGAGTTCACCGACGAGCCGATGCAGACCTGCTCGACCGGCGTGCCCGCCACCTCCTCCACCGGCACGACGTTGTCGGGGTTCTGTGGCTTCGCGACGAGCGGCCCAAGTTCGGCGAGGTCGATCTCGATGCGCTCGTCGTACTCGCAGCCTGGCTCTGGCCCGAACTCCGCGAAGTCGTCCTCGCGCTGCTGGCGACGCAGCCACTCCCGGGTGTTCTCGTCCGGCGGGAAGATGGCGGAGGTGGCGCCGAGCTCGGCGATCATGTTCGCGATCGTGCCCCGCTCGGGGACGGCGAGGTCGGTCGTGCCCGGCCCCGTGAACTCGAAGACCTTGTTCTTGCCCCCGCGGACGGTCAGCCGGCGCAGCAGCTCGAGGATCACGTCCTTCGCCTGCACCCACGGCCGCGGCAGGGCGTTCGTCAGGTGAACCTCAACTACCCGGGGGCAGGCGATCTCATAGGGATGCCCGGCCATCGCCACCGCCACGTCGAGGCCTCCGGCCCCGATCGCAATCATCCCGAGCGCGCCGCTCGTGGTGGTATGCGAGTCGGCGCCCACCAGGATGCCGCCGGGCTTGGCGTAGCGCTCGATGTGGACGTAGTGGCAGATGCCGTTGCCGGGGCGCGAGTAGTCGATGCCGTACTTGCGGCAGAGCGCCTGCAGCATGCGGTGGTCGTCCGGGTTCTTGAAGTCGAGCTGGATCACGTTGTGGTCCACGTACTGCACCGCCCGCTCCACCTGAACCCGTGGGACTTCGAGCTGCTCGAACTGCATCAGCGCCATCGTCCCAGTGGCGTCCTGGAGGAGCGTCTGGTCGACCCGCAGCGAGATGGCCGCGGCTGGTGTGAGCTCGCCCGTGACGAGGCGGTCGCGGAGGATCTGGCGAGTGAGGTTCTCGGGCACCCCGAGAGTTTTACCGCTGCCGTACGCCCGGCGGCCCCGCGCTGCGCGCCGTGCCGCGCCCGCCGGGCGGCTACGATCGACCCGTGCCCGACTGCCTCTACTTCACGGACTCCGACGAGGCCAACGCACTGATCGCGTCCGACCCCATGGCGCTCCTCATCGGGTTCGAGCTCGACCAGCGGGTCACGGTGCAGAAGGCGTTTCTGGGCCCGCTGGCGTTGCGGGAGCGCGTCGGGACCCTGGACGCCGAGGCGCTGGCGTCGGCGGATCTCGAGCCCGTGTTTCGCGCCCGGCCCGTCATCCACCGCTACCCGAAGACGATGGCCCGGCGCGTCCAGGAGCTGGCCGCGCATGTGCGAGACCGCTACGACGGCGATGCGGCCCGCGTCTGGACCGACGCGCGCGACTCGGCCGAGCTGCGGGCGAACCTCGCGGCCCTTCCCGGGTTCGGCGAGACGAAGATCAAGTCGCTGGGCGCCGTGCTCGCCAAGCACTTCGGTGTGGAAGCCGCGCGCGAGCTCGTCCCGTGGCATCCGACGCTCGGTGACGTCGACTCCCCAGAGGCCCTCGCGGAGTACGAGGCGGCGAAACGCGAGCACAAGGCCGAATGGGCGAAGGCTCCGGCGGGGCGGTAGGCCACTCGCGCCGAATCGGCGAAGTGGCGGGCGAGGCCGTAGGCCCCTCGGACGGGAGCCGCCGACTGGCCGGCGTGGTCCGCGCTCGCGGCGTGCGGGACGAGCGACTCCTGTCGGCGATCACGGAGATGCCGCGTGCGATGTTCGTGCCACCGAACAAAGCCAGGGCCGCCTACCGGGACGAACCGATCCCTATCCCCCACGGCCTCGTCACCACGCAGCCGTCCCTGGTGGCGCAGATGGTGGAGGCGCTCGAACTGGAAGGTGCCGAGAAGGTGCTCGAGGTCGGGACCGGCTACGGATGGCAGACCGCGCTGCTGGCGACGCAGGCGGGGACCGTCTGGAGCATCGAGATGTGGCCCGACGTGGCCGACGCGGGCCGCGCGAACCTGCACGCCGCGGGCATCCGCAACGCCCACGTGGTGGTCGGGGACGGAACCGAGGGCCTGCCGGCCGAGGCGCCGTTCGACGCGATCATCGTCACGGCGGCGTTCACCAGCGTGCCTCCGCCGCTGGGGGATCAGCTCGCCGCGGGCGGCCGCCTCGTCCAGCCGATCGGGCCGGGCGGGAGGGACGACGTCACGCTCTTCGAGAAACGGCCGGACGGCTTGACCCGCGTCCGCACCATCGTGCCCGCTCGCTTCGTGCGGCTGCGCGGAAGCTACGGGTTCCGCGACGATCGCTGAGCGCGGGCACGCGGCGAAGGCGGGCGCCCTCGGTGGCGGACCCACGGTGGGCGAACAGGCCGGCGCGGCCACGCCGGCGAGGCGCTCCCGACGGGGGTGGAGCCGCGCGCGGTGAACCTGCGCCGGCGCCCGCGAGGTCAGCTCCGCGCCGTCAGCCTCCGTCGGCGCCCGCGCGGCCGCGCTGCGCGCGCACGAATATCCCCCGCGCGCCCGCGACCTCGTTCCCGGCCTCGCCGAAGGCACTCGCGCGTAGTAGCACGCTCCGCTCTTCGGACCCCTCCAGCTCGGCCGCGACGCGGACGAACGTGCCGACCGGTGCCGGCGCCAGGAGATCCACTTCGAGGCGCCCGGTTACGGCAAACACCTCCTCGCCGTGGAGGAGGAGCGCCATCGCCTCGTCCAGCGCGGCCGCCAGCACCCCGCCGTGGGCGTATCCCGGCGGGCCCTGGTGGTCCTGCTTGACGAAGAAGCGGCCCTCCACTCCGCCGCCCGGGCGGCGCTCCAGCTCGAGCTGGAGGCCGAAGAGGTTCGCCGGGCCGCAGCCGAAGCAGAGGTCGTGGTGGACAAGGCGGCTATCGCGCTTTGACAAAACCGGTCGCTTCGCTCGCCGTTCTCGAATTACTTGACAAAACCGGTCGCTTCGCTCGCGGTTTTCGAGTTACTTGACAAAACCGGTCGCTTCGCTCGCGGTTTTCGAATTACTTGACAAAACCGGTCGCTTCGCTCGCGGTTTCCGAATTACTTGACAAAACCGGTCGCTTCGCTCGCGGTTTTCGAGTTACTTGACAAGGTCGCGAAGCACGAAGTGGAGGATCCCGCCGTGCCGGTAGTAGCGCCACTCGTTCGGGGTGTCGATCCGCACCCGCGCGTCGAACTCGACGCCCCTCGACGTCCGAACCCGAATCGTGCGGGCGCCCTCCTCGAGCGGGGCGAGGTCGAAGGTCTCGTGGCCGGTCAGCCCCAGCGACTCGCCCGACTCGCCCTCCGGGAACTGCAGCGGCAGCACGCCCATCCCCACGAGGTTCGAGCGGTGGATGCGCTCGTAAGACTCCGCCAGAACGAATCGAACGTCCAACAGGCGAGGCCCCTTCGCCGCCCAGTCCCGCGAGGAGCCGGAGCCGTACTCCTTGCCGGCGAGCACGCAGAGCGGCACCCCCTCGTCGGCGTACTGCATCGCCGCCTCATAGATCGTCGTGACCTCACCGTCCTTCGTGGTGAAGCCGCCCTCCGTGCCGGACGCCAGAAGGTTGCGGAGCCGGATGTTCGCGAAGGTGCCGCGCATCATCACCTCGTGGTTCCCCCGTCGCGACCCGTAGGAGTTGAAGTCCCGCGGCTCGACGCCCCGCTCGAGCAGATACCTGCCGGCCGGCGAGTCCTTCTTGATCGACCCGGCAGGCGAGATGTGGTCGGTCGTCACGCTGTCGCCCAGCAGCGCGATCGCGCGCGCTCCCTCGATCGACTCAAAGCCGTCCGGCGGCTCGGCCGGCATGCCGTCGAAGTACGGTGGCCGCTTGACGTACGTCGAGTCTGGGTCCCAGGCGTAGCGGTCGCCCCCGGGAACGTCGAGCGCGTTCCAGTTCTGGTCGCCGTGGAAGACCTCGCCGTAGCTGCGGCGGAACATGTCGGACTCGATCGCCCGCTCGATCGCTTCGTTCACCTCCCGCTGCGAGGGCCAGATGTCGCGCAGGTATACGCCGTCCTGGAGCGGCTCCGTGACGAGGTCGACGTCCATGCGGCCGGCGAGCGCGTAGGCCACGCACAGCGGCGGCGAGGCCAGGTAGTTCATCTTGACCTCGGGGTGGATCCGACCCTCGAAGTTGCGGTTGCCGGACAGCACCGACGCGACCACCAGGTCGCGCTCCTGGATCTCACGCGAGATCTCATCTGGGAGCGGCCCGGAGTTACCGATGCAGGTGGTGCAGCCGTACCCGACGAGCCCGAAGCCGAGCTGCTCGAGCGGCTCGATCAGCGCGGCGCGCTCGAGGTACTCGGTGACGACCTTCGAGCCCGGAGCAAGCGACGTCTTGACCCAGGGCCTCCGTGTCAGGCCGGCCTCGACCGCACTCCTCGCCAGCAGCCCGGCGCCAAGCATCACCGACGGGTTGGACGTGTTCGTGCAGCTCGTGATCGCCGCGATCACGACGGCGCCATGGTCGAGCCCCTCCCCTCGCTCCGCGACCGCCGCGCCGGCCCCGGCCGGGACCGCCCGCCCGCCGGCGTCGCCGCTGTCCCCCTGAGCGACCGGCGCCACGTGCATCGCCGGCGCCGGCGGGTCGCTCGCCGGAAACGACTCAGCGTCGGCCTCCTCATAGGTGCCGGGCTCAGGCTCGGCGGGCACGACGCCCTCGAGCGCCCTCCGAAAGTCCGCAGCCGCCCCGCTGAGGGCCACGCGGTCCTGGGGACGCCTGGGCCCCGCCAGCGACGGCTCGACGTCGCCGAGATCGAGCTCGAGCGTGTCGGAGTAGGTGGCCTCCTCGGAGTCCGCGTCATGGAAGAGGCCCTGCGCGCGGCAGTAGGCCTCGACGAGCTCCACGCGCTCGGGCCGGCGGCCGGAGAACTCGAGATACCGAAGCGTCTCGTCGTCGACCGGGAAGATGCCGCAGGTTGCGCCGTACTCGGGCGCCATGTTGCCGATCGTGGCGCGGTCGGCCAGCGGCAGGTTCGCCAGTCCCGCACCGAAGAACTCCACGAACTTGCCGACCACGCCGCGCTCGCGCAGCATCTGGGTGACCGTTAGCACGAGGTCCGTGGCGGTCGAGCCCTCCGGCAGCTCGCCCGTGAGCTTGAAGCCGACCACCTGCGGGATCAGCATCGACACCGGCTGACCGAGCATCGCCGCCTCCGCCTCGATGCCGCCGACGCCCCAGCCGAGCACCCCGAGCCCGCCGATCATCGTGGTGTGCGAGTCGGTGCCGACGAGGGTGTCCGGGAACGCCTGACCGTCGCGGATCTCCACCACCCGGGCGAGGTACTCCAGGTTCACCTGGTGGCAGATGCCCGTGTTTGGCGGGACGACCTTGAAGTTGTCGAACGCGGTCTGTCCCCACCGGAGGAACGCGTAGCGCTCGCGGTTGCGTTCGAACTCGAGCTCGGCGTTGCGCTGAAACGCGAGCCGCTCGGCGAACACGTCGACCTGGATCGAGTGGTCGATGACGAGCTCGACCGGCACCTGCGGGTTGATGCGCCTCGGATCGCCGCCAAGGGCATCCATCGCATCACGCATGGCTGCCAGGTCGACGATCGCGGGTACGCCGGTGAAGTCCTGCATCAGGACCCGCGACGGCTGGTACGCGATCTCGTGCGACGGCTCCGCGGTCGCAACCCAGCCGGCCACCGCTTCGGCGCCGGCGTCCTCCCCGCGCCGCAGGAGGTTCTCGAGCAGGATCTTCAGCGAGTACGGCAGCCGGGCGACGTCGAACCTCGACTGGAGGCCGTCGAGACGGAAGATCTCGTAAGAACGCCCGCCGACTTCGAGCGTCGAGCGGGCGCCAAACGTGTCCGGGTGCGCCACTCGATAGACACTACCCGCATGCACGATCTGGCCTGCGTCGTCCACCTCCACTCGCTCTACTCGGACGGCACCGGCACGGTGCGCGAGATCGCGCGCGCCGCACAGCGGGCGCGTGCCGACGTCGTCCTCCTGACCGACCACGACACGCTCGCGGCCAAGCGACGCGGCGAGGAGGGCTGGTACGGCGACGTCCTGGTGCTGGTCGGCGAGGAGGTCTCGCCGCGGAGGCGCAACCACTACCTCGCGTTCGACGTCGACGCGCCGATCGACCATAGGGGCCTCGACGGTGCGGGCATCTGCAGGGCGGTGCGCGACGCCGGCGGGTTCGGGTTCGCGGCTCACCCGTTCTCGCAGGGCTCGGCGCGCTTCAAGCGCGCCCCGGGCATGCCGTTCGAGGCGCTCGACTGCGAGGCGATCCACGGGATCGAGCTATGGAGCTTCGTCAACGACACGGCGGAGGGCGCCGGGAGCATCCGGGAGATCGCGCGCTTCGTGGCCACGCCGAGCCGCGCCCTGGACCACCCTCCCGAGCGCAACATGCGCGCCTGGGACGATCTCTGCCGCACCCGGCGCGTCGTCGCGATCGGCGGGCTCGACGCCCATCAGTTCGGCAAGCGCGTGGGCCCGTTCGTGCCGCTCCGCGTGATGTCGTACCGCCGCTCGTTCCGGCAGATCCGCACGCACGTGCTCTGCGACGAGCCTCCGGCGCGCGAGCTCGACCACGACCGCGAGCAGGTCTACCGGGCGCTGCGCAAGGGCCGCTGCTACATCTCGGTGGACGCGGTGGCGCCCGCCCGCGGCTTCACGTTCGAGGGGGAGGACCTGCCGATGGGCGCCGAGGCGCCCGCCGGCCGCCGAGCGCTACGGGCGCGGACTGCGCTTCCCGCCCGGCTGCGGCTGCTGCGCGACGGCCAGGAGATCGCAGCGGCCGAGGGCACGGAGCTCGAGGACGAAGTGGAGGAGCCGGGCGCCTACCGGGTCGAGGCGTACCGGCGGGCGCGGGGCCGCGAGCGCACCTGGATCCTCTCGAATCCGATCTACCTGCGTTGAGCGGAGTCGCGCGTCCCGCGGGGCGACCCTCGCCTGGCTCGCCGCGCCCGCGCTCGCCGCGACGACGAGCAGGATCGCCACCAGCTCGCGCGCGGCGAGGTCCCCGCTCAGGACGACGAAGCCGGCCGGCGCCGCCACCGCCGGCTCGAGGCTCATCAGCACTCCGAAGACGCCCGCCGGCATCCGCCGGAGCGCCTCCAGCTCGAGCGAGTACGGGATCGCCGAGTCGTCGAAAAGCGTCTTCGATCTCGTTAGCGGTGACGGAATCGTCCACGAGGTGGCCACCTACCGCGGGGAGGGGCGCTGCGAGGCGTGGTTTGAGCGGCGCAACACGGCGCGCTTGTGTGTGTTCCGTTCCCTATGCCTCGTCTCGTGCCGCTGGCCGCCCTGCTCGTCCTGCTCGTAGCCGCCTCCCCGGCCGCAGCCCAGCCGAACGTCGTGGTCCTGATGACCGACGACCAGACCGAGGCCTCGCTCAGCTACATGCGGAACGTGAACGGGCTGCTGGGCGCGGAGGGCACTACGTTCCAGCAGTCGTTCTCGAGCTTCCCGCTTTGCTGTCCGTCGCGCACCACGCACCTCACGGGTCAATACGCGCATAACCACCGCGTGCTCCACAACGCCGGGCCGTTCGGCGGCTACGCCGTGTTCGATCACGCCAACTCGCTGCCCGTCTGGCTGCAGCAGGCGGGCTACCGGACGATGCACGTGGGCCGGTACCTGAACGGCTACTCGGCCAGGTCCGGGATCCCCGCGGGCTGGAGCGACTGGCACGGGATGCCTCACGCGAACGCCTTCAACTACGCGTCGTGGAAGGTGAACGAGAACGGCGTCATACGGTCGTATCCCGACGACCCCGGAGAGCACCAGACGGACTTCCTCGCCGAGCGCGCCGGCGAGCTGATCGAGGACGCGGCCTCGGACGACGCCCCCTTCTTCCTCTCGCTGTGGTTCTCGGCGCCCCACAGCGGCGCCCCGCGCGACCCAGACGATCCGACCTGGATCCGCACGCCATCGCCGGCCGAGCGCCATCGCGACGCCTTCGCCGGGGCCACCATGCCGCGGCTGCCGAACTTCGACGAGGCGAACATGTACGACAAGCCGCAGGTAGTGGCAGACCGCCCGCGCTTCACGCCCGACAAGGAGGCCGCGATCGAGGAGAACTGGCGCCAGGAGCTCGAGACGCTGCTTGGGGTGGACGAGGCGGTGGCGTACGTGATCGACGTCCTGGCGGAAACCGGCGAGCTCGAGAACACGCTCATCGTCTACACGGCCGACAACGGCTACATGCACGGCGAGCACCGCGCCCTTGCCGAGAAGGTGCTGCCCTACGAGCCGTCGATCCGGGTGCCGCTCATCCTCCGCGGCCCGGGCGTGCCGCGCGGCCGCATAGACGACCGGCTCGTGGCGAACGTCGACGTGCCGGCCACGATCCTCGACGTGACCGGCGCCCAGCCGGGACGGGTGCAGGATGGTCGCTCGCTCGTGGACCTCCTGACCGACCCGGGCGCCGAGTGGGGTCGGGACATACTGATCGAAAACGGGTACGGCGCCAACCGGGTGCCCGCCTATCGCGCCATCCGCAACTACCGCTTCCTCTACGTCGAGCACAACACCACCGGCGAGTACGAGCTCTACGACCTCGAGGAGGACCCGTACCAGCTCCGCAGCCGGGACGGCTCCGCGCGGTACGCCGCGGTCCAGCGGGACCTGAGGGCCCGCCTTCGCCGGCTGAAGCGCTGCGCCGGCGCGAGCTGCCTCGAGCACCCGCTGCTCAAGCTGCACGTCCGGCCGCGGCCGACCAGCTGCGTGCGGGGCGATCTGCGGGTCTACGTCAGCGGGCCGGAGAAGCGGGCGGTGGTCGCGGCCGACGTGCTCGTCGGCCACCGCCGGGTGGCGCGCGTCAGCGCGCCGCCGCTCATGCGACGCATCCCCGAGGAAAGCCTTCGCCCGGGACGTCCGTTCCGGCTGCGGGTGCGCGCCGAGACCCGGGACGGGCGCCGGGTCACGCTCGACCGCCGCGTGCGCGCATGCCGCTGAGATGGCGCGGCGTGGGGCGTTTGCGCCGGCGCTCCTAGCCGCGCTCGCCGCCGGCTGCGGTGTCGCTGGAGGCGACCCCGCGGATTCTCGTGACGAGCGACCGAACGTGGTCGTCTTGATGACGGACGACCAGACGGTGGAGTCGGTCCGGGTAATGTCGGGGGTCCGCAGGACGCTCGTCGAGCGCGGCACCACGTTTCGCCGCAGTTTCGTCTCGTTCCCGCTGTGCTGCCCCTCGCGGGCCACGTTCCTGACCGGGCAGTACGCGCACAACCACGGCGTTCTCGGCAACCGCCCGCCGACAGGCGGCTACGGCCGCCTCGACACGGAGGAGACGCTCCCGGTTTGGCTCCGAAGGGCCGGCTACCGCACCATGCACGTGGGGAAGTTCCTGAACCGCTACGGCATCGACCGGCCTCCCACTGAGGTGCCGCCCGGCTGGGACGAGTGGCACGCATCGGTCGACCCGTTCACCTACGAGTACTACCGCACCATGCTGAACGAGAACGGGACGCTGCGGACCTACCACTCCGCCTACTCGACGGACCTCTATGCGCGCCGGGCCGTGGAGCTGGTCCGCCGAGCGGCGGACGGCGAGCGGCCGTTCTTCCTCTCGCTCGGCTTCCTCGCGCCCCACGCGGGCGGCCCGCGGCAGGCCGACGACCCGGCCGGCCTGGCCACGCCCGTGCCGGCCCCCCGCCACCGCGACCGGTTCGCCGCCGAGGCGCTGCCGCCCGGCGTGCGCGCGGCTTTCGACGAGCCGGATATGTCCGACAAGCCGGCCTACCTGCGGGCGCGCGCGCCGATCTCGGCCGAGCTGGCCGCGGGGGTCGAGGAGAACTACCGGCAGCGCCTCGAGTCGCTGCTCGCCGTCGACGAGGCGGTGGTGCAGTTGGTCGAAGCCCTGCGGGCGGTGGGCGAGCTGGACGACACGATCGTGATCTTCACCTCCGACAACGGCTTCTTCCACGGCGAGCACCGCATGGAGAGCGAGAAGATGCTGGCCTACGAGCCGTCCATCCGGGTTCCGCTGATTATGCGCGGGCCGGGGTTGCCGGCCGGCGCCAAGCGCCACCAGCTCGTGACGAACGCCGACCTTGCGCCGACGATCCTGGACCTTGCCGAGGCGACGGCTAGGAAGCCGCAGGACGGAAGGTCGCTGCTGCCGCTGCTCGCCGACCCCCGCCTCGACTGGAGCCGCGACCTCCTGATCGAGGGGGCGGACGGATTCACGGTGGTTGCCTTCGAGGCGCTCCGCAGCCCCCGCTTCCTATACGTGCGGTACGTGAACGGGGAGCGTGAGCTCTACGACCTGCGGCGCGACCCTCATCAGCTGCAAAGCCTGCACGAGGATCCGGCCTACGAGGGGGTCCGGGCCCGGCTCGCCCGGCGGCTCCGGGCGCTGAGCGCCTGCGCGGGCCGCAGCTGCCACACCCGGCGGTGAGCCGCTGTGGCTACGCGCTACCGGGGGGAGCACCCGCCGCGTGTAGCCGTCCTCGAACGTCAGCGCCCGTCGCGCGCCGACGCCCGCCTAACTCGCCGCGGACTCCGCTGCCTCCTCCACCCGCTCCGGGCGCCCGGCCCAGTGCGCCTCGGCGTCCACGGGCGTGTCGCGCAGGTAGGCCTCCGCGTCGAGCGCCGCCATGCAGCCGGTGCCGGCCGCGGTTACCGCCTGCCGGTAGACGTGGTCGGTGAGATCGCCGGCGGCGAAGACGCCCGGCCGCGCGGTCTTCGTCGTGCGCCCGACCACCTCGACGTAGCCGTTCGGGTCCATCTCGAGTTGGCCCTCAACGAGCTGCGAGTTCGGACGGTGGCCGATCGCGACGAACGCGCCCGTGATCGAGACCTCCTTCAGCGAGTCGTCGTCGACGTTCCTGAGCGCCGCCTTCGAGAGCGACCCGTTCCCGCCGGGCTCGAACCGGTCCACCACATAGGGGGTGAGGAGCTCGATGTTGTCGGCGTCCTTGGCCCGCTGGAGCATGATCGCGGAGGCCCGGAACTGGTTCCGACGGTGCACGATCGTCACCTTCTCAGCGAACTTGGAGAGGAACGTGGCGTCCTCCATGGCGGTGTCGCCGCCGCCGACGACGATCGTCTCGGCGCCACGGAAGAAGGCGGCGTCGCAGGTGGCGCAGTAGGAGACTCCACGGGCGGCCAGCTCCTCCTCGCCGGGGACGCCCAGCTTCTTCGGCTCGGCGCCCATCGCCAGGATGACCGCGCGGGCGCGGATCTGGCGGTCGCCGACGTGCACGACATGGATTCCGCCGGGCTCGTCCGCCAGGTCGATCCGGGTGGCGTCGTCGGTGAGGAACCGCGTGCCGAAGCGCTCGGCCTGGTCACGGAAGTCCTGCATCATCTGTGGGCCGAGGACTCCTTCGGGATAGCCCGGGTAGTTCTCGACGTCGGTCGTCTGCTGGAGCAGCCCACCCCAGGCGAAGCCCTCGACCACGAGCGGCTCGAGGTCCGCGCGCGAGGTGTAGAGCGCCGCGGTGTATCCGGCGGGGCCGCTGCCGACGACTACGACCTGCTCCATGTCCTTGATCTCCGTACTCGTCACTTTACTTTTTGAAGTATAGAGCGGCGCGCGGCCTCCTCCTCACGCTCGCGCTCCCAGCGCGACACCGTCTTCCGCAGCTGGAAGAAGGCGACGATGCCCGGGGGGATCGGCAGCCAGAAGGCGATGATCCGGTACGTCAAGACCGCAGGGAACACGATCGCACTGGGGACGTCGAACAGGACGAATGCCCCGATCATCCCCGCGTCCACGGATCCCACACCACCGGCCGGAGAGGGGATCAGGTTGGCGGCCATCCCTACGAAGAAGCCTTGGACGAGGACGCCGACGGAGACGTCTCCACCGAAGGCCTCGAAGCTCGCCCAGAGCACGCCGATGTTGGCCGCCCAGAAGCCGACGGCGCCGCCCACCGCCAGCGCGCCGCGCCGCGGGCTCCCGATGTACGCGATCGCCGTCCGCACGCCGCTCGCGATCGTGGCCGGGCCCTTGGCGAGCCGCGTCAGGTAGCGGGTGTGGCGGTAACCGGCTCCGAAGCGCTGGATTCGCCGCTCCATGTCGTTCGGGATCAGGGCGATCAGCAGGAAGACGCCGATCACCGCCGCGGCGAGCACCGCGGGGACGATCGTGCCGGCCAGCGGCGCGCTGCCCGGCAGCACGCCCGTGCGCAGGAGGATCCCGAAGACGATCAGCGTGGCGAGGTAGACGAAGTACGTCATGACGAGGAAGGCGACCATCCGGCAGCCCGCGCGGCGGCGAAGCATTCCGGCCTTGCGCAGGGCCCAGTACGTGAGCACGATGCCGCCCGCGCCGGCCGCCGAGAAGATGCGCGTCGCGGCAAGGCCCGCCATCGTTATCTGGTAGGAGGCGCGCACGTCCAGGCGGCGACTCACCTCGTCCTCGATCCTGCCGGATAGGACGCCCCTGAACAGCGCGACGTAGGCGGCGAACGCGCCGACGTCCAGGGCGATCGCGATCAATATCCAGTACCAGACCGCGTTCCCCAGGTTGTCGACCGCCTCGTCGGTGCCGACGATCGTCGGGAAGAGCACGTAGATGGCGACCACGACGAGCGCGATCACGGTGGCGCCCACGAGCAGCCTGCGCCGATCCTGGAGCAGCGCCTGGAAGCGGCTTACCTCGAGCTCTTCCTCAGCGCCCTCTTCCTCCTCCTCGACGTCGTCGAGCTGGGGCTCCTCGTACCGCAGGCGGCGCTGGTCCGCCCCCATCAGCCGGCCCGCGGCTCGAGCCGACGAATCGCACCCGCCACCAGGCGGGCCGCGGGCTCCATCGCGGGTGCCCCCCGCCAGATCGCCTCCGCCAGCGCGAGGCCGGCCACCAGGTCGACCACGTAGTGCTCGCCCAGATACACGAGACCGAAGCCGAGCGCCAGCGCATACGCCCATCCGAGCGCGCCGTGGCGACGCCCGACCTGCGATAGGACGCGGGCCGCCATGATCGACGTGCCGAAGTGAAGTGAGGGCATTGCGGCGAACGGGTTCCCTTCAAGGGAATGGTAAAGCGGACGCCAGAGACGTCCCCAGGCACGCTCGCCGGCCTCCGCCATGATGCGGCGGACCGGCGGCATGTTGCCGTTCCGCGCGGCCCACCAGGGCGGCGCAGTCGGTACGAGCCAGTAGATCATGCAGCCGAGGTCGAAGCACGCGGACATCAGCACGGCGGAGCGCGGGTAGTGCCGGCGGTGCCGGAGGAGGATGTAGACGAGCGTCCCGTGCGGCACGGCGAACCAGCTCCAGTGGACGGCCGACAGGGCGTAATCCAGGATCCCGACATGTCCCTCTCGGCCGAGCGCGTGCTGCAGCCGGGTCGTCGGGCAATCCCCGAGCCCGAGCGCGCGGTCCCAGCGGATCGGGTAGTCGATCCGGAGCCGCTCGAACAGCACCTCGGCGTCGTCGTCGGGCATGTCGTAGTGCGCGAAGTAGGCCCACATCTGCACTGCGTAGATGCCCACGTCCCTGAGCGGCGTGCGGGGCGCGGCGAGCGCGAGCGCGGCGGGGGCCGGCCACGTCAGCGCCGACACCACCGGCACCGGGAGCTTCAGGCGATGCCGAACGAGCGGCGTGGCGAGTCCGACCGCCACCGCGCCCCACGCCAGCAGGCGGAGGGCGCGGGTGCTTCGCAAGGCCGAGCAGCATAACCCGCGCCTCGGCCACCGCGCCCCGCAAGCCGGTGCGCGGGACCCGCCTGCCGCGCGACCCCGCCGGCGCGGCGGCCGCTCACCGCGCCGGCTGCGGCGTCGGCTCCTCGATTGGACCGGGCATGAGCTCCTCCGCCGGCGGGATCTCGATCCCCAGCACCCTCATTCGCCGCTTCAGCGTGCGATACGCAAGGCCGTAGATCTGACGCGAGCTGTAGCCGTAGGACACGTAGTCGGACGGATCCTGGACGTAGGGCGGGGCGAAGACGTACGCCGCGCGCCGGGCCAGGTCCGTCACGACCCGCTCCACCGTGTGGCGGTGGCGGGCGTCCTCGGCGATCGCGTCACGGAGGAAGCGGACCCCGAAGGCGACGTGGCGGTGCTCGTCGCGCTCGACGAGGCCGAAGCCCTCGCAGAACCCCGGATACAGGGAGTGCTCGAGCATGTACTCGCGGATCAGGGTCTGGCCGGTCACCGCCAGGAACCCCTCGATCACGAGGTGGTAGGTCGCGATCCCCTCCACGAACAGGCCAAGGTCGTCGGGCCGCGCCTTGATCCGTCGCGCGACGTCGCGGAGGCCGTCGTCGAACACCTCCCGCCACGGCGGCAGCAGGATCTGCTCGACCTCGCTCATCCGGCCACGGATGTCGTCGGCGGACAGGCACATCACCTCGGCCCCGAAGCGGTCGAAGAAGGCGGCGTGACGGGCCTCATCGACGAGCTGGGTTGCGAGGAAGAGCTCGATCTCTCCGCTCGGCGCGGCCGGGAGGAACGGCGCCAGGTCGGCCGTCACCCGCTCCTCGCCGACGAAGAACGAGCCGAGGGTCCAGATCGTGCTCTCCTGTGCCTCGCGCGGGGTCGTCACCCACTGCTCGCGGTCCACCGCGAAGTCGATTTCCTGGACCTTCCAGTTCTCGCGCTCCCAGAGCGCATAGAGCTGGCGGTAGTCGAGCAGCGCGCGGCCGTCTCGCGCGGCCTCCCGCTCGTGCCCGGGATCGCCCTGGCCCTGCCCGGCGCCGTCGGCGGCGTAGAGCCCGGCCCGCCAAGCCTGCAGCCGGCGCTGCGCCTCCTCCCGCCTGAGCTCGGCCTCGTCGCCGCCCTGCGAGCGGTCGATCCAGCGCCCGAGCACCGTGATCGGGTGGATCTGTCCCTCGATCGTCGTCAGCTGCGACTGCATCGCCCGGATGGGCGTGACCTCGCCGGCGGCCATGCGCTGGTACGCCTCGAACGACACGCGGGCGGTGCCGACGACCTCGCGGTCCTGGGGCGGCTGATGCGTCACCGCGAGTCGCTCGCCGTCGCGCGCCTGTATGTACCAATCGCCGCCGCCGTGCCCGGTCACCTGGTAGCGGACGGTGAAGTCGTGGCCGCGGGTCCATTCGGGCTCGACCAGGTAGGGCAGGATGCGGAAGAGGACGTCCGGGTCGAGCGTCCCGCCCGCGCCGACGATGTCGCCCAGCGCCACGCCGGTGGCGGACATCCGGCGCAACCGCAGCGCGTGGCGACGCTTGCCGCGGATGCGGAGGCGCCCGCGGAGGATCAGCCGGACCGGCCCGGAGTGCCCGGTGGCCAGGTCGACGAGCGTCCGCGGATCGGTGTGGAGCCTGAAGTCGGCGCCTCCGCGACCTCCGGCCTCCTCGACCCGCGCCCGGCCATCCAGTATCGCGACCCGCCTCGGCTCGAGCCGGTCGACGTCGATGTCAAAGCTGAGCGGGCCGCGGATGTGTCCCGCCGCCGCCGGCAGCGTCATCAAGATCAGCCGAGCCGCCAGCTCGGGTTCGTGCGCCGCGATCCGCTCGAGCGCCGCGGCCTGACGGTCGGCGTCCATCCCGGTCACTCCCGCTTGGTCATGATCCGCACCTCGACCGGCGCCCGCTCGGCGAAGACGCGGGCGTCCTCCTCGGTGCCGATGTGCTCCCCCCAGTGCATCGGCACGGCCACGCGGGGCTGAATGCGCCGGGCCGCCTCGGCGGCCTCCTGGGCGGTCATGACGTAGACACCACTCACGGGAAGCAATGCGACGTCGACACCCGTGACACCGTCCATCTCGGGGATGACGTCGGTGTCGCCGGAATGGTAGAGCCGCTCCCCGCGGACGGTCAGCTCGTATCCGACCCACCCGGCCTCTCGCGGGTGGAACGGGTTGCCCTCGCCGTCGCGCTTCGAGGTGTTGTAGGCGGCCACGGCACTGACGTGCAGGCCCCGCACGAGCTCGTCCTCGAGCGTCTCCCCCGGAGCGATCGAATGGACCTGTCCGCTCACCCGCTCGGCGACGGCGGCGGGGCCCACGAGCCGGGTGCCGCTCGCCGACAGGCGCTCGAGGTCCTGCGGCGAGAAGTGGTCGTAGTGCCCGTGCGTGATGAGGATCAGATCCGCGGGCGGCGAGTCCGGGCTCACGCGGTAGGGATCGATGTAAACCACGGCCCTCCCCACCCGGATCCGAAAGCCCGAGTGGCCGAGCCACTCGAGCGAATCCAGCAGCATGCGGCCCAGGATATGACGGGTCGGCTTACGCGGCGCGGGTCACGACGCGACGCGCCGAGTCCCGGCGGGCCAGCGACACGAGCTCCGCCTCCGGCGAGTCGAGGCAGCGGCGTGCCTCGCCGAGGAGCATGTCGCCCGCCGACGCGGATGAGCGGGACAACAGCTCGGCGGTGGCTTCGGCCAGAGCGAAGAGCGCGTCGCGCTGCGCGACGGCCCGATCGAGCTCGGACCCGGCGGTGACTCGGTGCGCCTGTGACCTCGGATTCCCCATTCTCAGGCTCCCCTTCTCGTGGGATTCCTTTGTACCCCCTGGTTCGGACGGCAGGGCTGGCCTCGGAGAGCATCGCCTCGTCCCGGGGCAACCGGCGCTCCTGCTCGGCTACGGCCGCATCGCCGAGGCGGCGATCGAGCCCGGGGTCCCGGAGCTCGCGGTGGCTGTAGGCTCGCGGCCGTGAGCTACGACACCGTCATCTGGGAGCAGGCCGGCGCGGTGGGGCGGGTCACGCTCAACCGTCCCGAGACGCTCAACGCCTGGACGGCCGACCTCGGGCGCGACCTGAAGCGGGCGATCACGGTCGACGCGGCCGATCCCTCGGTGCGCGCCGTGCTCGTCACGGGGGCCGGCCGCGGCTTCTCGTCGGGCGCCGATCTGCGGGAAGGCTTTCACCCGGCGGACGACGGGCTGCCCGACGTGCGCAAAGAGCTCCACCAGCTCTACCACCCGATCATCGTGGGCGTGCGCCGGCTCGAAAAGCCGGTCGTCGCCGCGGTGAACGGTCCTGCGGTCGGGATCGGCGCCTCACTGGCGTTCGCCTGCGATCTCCTCCTCGCCGCCGAGTCGGCGTTCTTCGGGCTCGCCTTCGTGAACATCGGCCTCATGCCGGACGGTGGCTCCACGCTGTTCGTGCCGGCCGCCGTCGGCAAGGCGCGGGCGTTCCAGATGGCTCTCCTCGGCGAGCGGGTCCCGGCGCGGCAGGCGCTCGAGTGGGGCCTCGTCAACCAGGTCGTGCCGGACGACCGCCTGACGGACGAGGCGGGGAGCTTGGCCGAGCGGCTGGCGGGCGGCCCCACCCGCTCGTACGCCTCATCGAAGAAGGCGCTGGGCAGAATGCTCTACCCGGAGCTCGAGGCCCAGCTCGACCTCGAGGCCGAGCTCCAGCATGCGCTCGCGCGCACGCGCGACTTCCAAGAGGGCGTGGCGGCGTTCGTGGAGAAGCGCGAGCCGTCGTTCCAGGGGGCGTGAGGGGGCCTGCGGGCTCGGGCCGGGCTTGGGCTGGGTGAGGGTGAGGGAGGCGGCCGGCGGCGCCGGCGTTCGCGGTGCTCCGCGAGTCGCACTCGCGGAGCGGTGGCGCCGAGGTGTGGAGGCCGCCTCAGCGGGAAGAGAAGAGACATGTTGGACCTCCCCGAGCGCATCACCGCGTGCCTGTTCGACCTCGATGGGGTGCTCACGAAGACGGCCGAGGTCCACGCCCGGGCGTGGAAGCAGATGTTCGACGACTTCCTGAGGGAGTGGGCCGAGCGGACTGGCACCCCGTTCGAGCCGTTCGACCGCCCCACCGACTACGACGAGTACGTCGACGGCCTGCCTCGCCTCGACGGCGTGCGCTCATTCCTCGCGTCGCGCCGAATCGAGCTGCCGATGGGCTCGCCCAGCGACCCGCCCGAGATGGAGACCGTGCACGCGCTCGGCACGCGCAAGAACAACCTAGTGCTCGAAATGATCCGTGAGGAGGGGGTCGAGCCGTACGAGGGGTCGGTTCGCTTCGCCGAGAAGGCGCGGGATCAGGGGCTCCGGCGGGCGGTCGTCTCGTCGAGCACCAACTGCCAGGACGTGCTCGTCGCCGCGGGGATCGATCACCTCTTCGAGGCCCGCGTCGACGGCGTCGTCGCCGAGCGCGAGGGGCTCGCCGGCAAGCCCGCGCCCGACACCTACCTGGCCGGCGCGCGCATGGTCGACGCCGAGGCGTCGGAGGCCGCGGTGTTCGAGGACGCGCAGGCGGGCGTCGAGGCGGGGCGGGCCGGGCACTTCGGGTGGGTGGTCGGGGTCGATCGCACCGGGCAGGCCGAGGCGCTCAAGCGCCGCGGCGCCGACGTCGTCGTGCAGGACCTCGAGGAGCTGCTGGAGCGCAAGTGATCCGCGAGGACGTCTTCGCGGTCGAGGCCTGGGCGGTGCCCGAGCGGGAGCTTCACGTCGACCTGCTCCGCCAGACCGAGTCGATCTTCGCGCTGTCGAACGGCCACATCGGCCTGCGCGGCAACCTCGACGAGGGTGAGCCCTCGGGGATACCGGGGACCTATCTCAACGGGTTCTACGAGATCCGCCCGCTGCCCCGCGCCGAGGCGGCCTACGGCGATCCGGAGGCCGGCCAGACGATGATCAACGTGACCAACGGCAAGGTACTGCGGCTGCTGGTCGACGACGAGCCGTTCGACATCCGCTACGGCAAGGTCGTTCGCCACGAACGCGTGCTCGACCTGCGGGACGGCGTCCTCCGGCGAGAGGTTGAGTGGGTCTCCCCCGCCGGGCAGGCGGTTCGGGTGCGCTCCACGCGGTTGGTCTCCTTCGTGCAACGCGCCGTGGCCGCCGTTCGCTTCGAGATCGAGCCGGTGGGCGAGCCCGCGCGCATCGTCGTGCAGTCGGAGCTTGTCGCCAACGAACCCGTGCCCGAGGCGGAGGACGACCCGCGTGCGGCCGCGGCGCTGCGGGCGCCGCTCGCCTCCCAGCTCCACGCCCACACCGAGCTCCGCGCCGTCCTCGTCCATCAGGCGCGGGCGAGCAAGCTCCAGATGGCGGCCGGCATGGACCACGTCGTCGAGGGACCCGACGGGACGGTCACCGCCGCGGAGAGCGAACCGGACCTGGCGAGGGTGACGGCGAGCACCGAGCTCGACACCGAGCAGAAGCTCGAGATCACGAAGTTCGTGGCGTACGGATGGTCCAGCCGGCGCTCGCTGCCGTCGCTGCGCGATCAGGTCGACGCGGCGCTGGCCGCGGCGAAGCGCACCGGGTGGGACGGCCTGCGGCGCGGCCAGCGCGAGTACCTCGACCGCTTCTGGGAGCACGCCGACGTGGAGCTCGAGGGCGATCCCGCGCTCCAGCAGTCGGTGCGCTTCGCGGTCTTCCAGGTGGTCCAGGCCGCCGCCCGCGCGGAGCGGCGGGCGATCCCGGCCAAGGGCCTCACCGGGCGCGGATACGACGGTCACAGCTTCTGGGACATGGACACATACACGGTCCCGGTCCTGACATACATCGCTCCCGAGGCGGCGGCCGACGCGCTCCGGTGGCGCCACGAGACGATGGACCTCGCCGAGGCCCGCGCCCGCGAGCTCGGCCTCGCCGGCGTCACGTTTCCGTGGCGGACGATCCGCGGACAGGAGTGCTCCGGGTACTGGCCCGCCGGAACCGCGGCCTTCCACGTCAACGCCGACATCGCCGACGCGGTCCGGCGCTACCTGAACGCCACGGGCGACGAGGAGTTCGCGGAGGGTCCCGGGATCGAGCTGCTCGTCGCCACGGCGCGGCTCTGGCGCGCGCTCGGCCACCACGACACCGAGGGCGGATTCCGGATCGACGGCGTGACGGGACCCGACGAGTACACCGCCCTCGTGAACAACAACGTCTTCACGAACCTGATGGCCGCGCGAAACATGCGCGCGGCCGCCGACCTCGCCGTTCGCCACCCGAAGCGCGCCGCCGGCCTCGACGTCGACCAGGAGGAGATCGCCAGCTGGCGGGACGCCGCCGACGCGATCGTGGTCCCGTTCGACCGCGAGCTCGGCGTGACCGCGCAGTCCGAGGCATTCACCCGCTACCGGCAGTGGGACTTCGAGGAGACGCGGTCCGACGAGTACCCGCTCCTCCTGAACCACCACTACTACGCGCTGTACAGCAGCCAGGTGGTGAAGCAGGCCGACCTCGTGCTGGCGCTGTACGCGTGCGGCGACTGCTTCGACGCCGAGCAGAAGGCCCGCGACTTCGACTACTACGAGCGCATCACGGTTCGGGACTCGTCTCTCTCGGCGGCCATGCAGGCGATCGTGGCCGCCGAGGTGGGGCACCTCGATCTCGCCTACGACTACCTGTCAGAGACCGCCTTCATCGATCTGCGCGACCTGGCGTTCAACACCAAGGACGGCCTCCACCTCGCCTCGCTGTCCGGCAGCTGGCTGGCCGCCGTGGCGGGCTTCGGCGGGATGCGCGACTATGGCGAGGGCCTCGAGTTCGCCCCGCGCCTGCCGTCCCGGCTGACGCGCATGAGCTTCCGCCTGCTCTATCGCGGGCGCCGGCTTCGCGTCGAGGTCCGTCCCGGCGAGGCGACCTACGAGCTGCTCGACGGAGAGCCCCTCGAGGTGAAGCACCACGGTGACGCGCTGACCCTCGGCGCGGACTCTCCGGAGCCCCGGCCAGTGCCGCCACCGCTGCGCCGGCCCCGCCCCGAGCAGCCGCCGGGGCGCTCGCCCCCGAGGCGGCACAGCGAGGCCTGAGCCGGTGCCGCGAGCACACCGATTCCAGGGACTTCGGGGCACCCGCCACGAAGTAGAGCGGAGGTGAGGGCCGGAGTTATGATCCGCCGCGCCTTGCAGGCACGCCGCACACGCGTTGCCCTCTCGGCCGCCCTCGCCGCGGCACTCGTCGCATTGCTGCTCGTCGCGCCGGGCGCCTCCGCCGACCTCTTCACACCCGAGTCGGGCGGCTCGCAGAACGCCGACGACATCGACACGCTCTACAAGATCACGCTCTACATCGCGATGGTGATCTTCCTGATCGTCGAGGGCACGCTGATCTGGTCGCTCGTGAGGTACCGATGGCGGCGCGCGGGCCCGCAGGCGGTGCAGATCCGTGGCAACACGCCACTCGAGCTCAGCTGGACGGTGGGTGCGGCGCTCATCCTCGTCGTGCTGACGACGGTCACGTTCATCTATCTCGACGACATCGAGAACCCGCCTCCATCGGGGCCGAACGGCCTCCGGGCGGAGCAGGCGCGGTTCGCCTCGATCGACCAGCCGCCGGCGCCGACGAGCGGCGGTCCGACCTTGACGATCGACGTCGACGGCCTGCAGTTCCTGTGGCGTTACGACTACGCGGGCCGGGCCCAGCTCTACAGCTACGAGGAGATGGTGGTGCCGACCGACACGACCGTGGTGCTCGACGTCACGGCCACGGACGTGATCCACTCCTGGTGGATCCCCAAGCTGGGCGGCAAGGTCGACGCCGTGCCCGGCCACGTGAACAAGACGTGGTTCAAGATCCCCGCGAGCAGGGCCGGCCACGAGTTCTACGGCCAGTGCGCCGAGCTGTGCGGGGCGGGACACGCCGACATGCGCGCCACGGTGCGCGCGGTGACGCCTGACCAGTTCGAGGAGTGGGCCGAGCAGCAGCGGGCCGACATCAGGGCGGCGGGCGAGGCGCTCGCCGAGCAACGCAGGCAGCGCGCGCAGGAAGGCGGGCTCGAGTAGTGGAGGCGGGGACCGCCCGCGAGACGCGCATCGTGCGCCCTGAGGTCGTCCTGCACGGCCTCCCGGCGCGGCCGCGCGGCTGGCTCGAGTGGCTCACGACCACCGACCACAAGAAGATCGGGATCCTCTACCTCTTCGCGACGTTCCTGTTCTTCGTCCTCGGCGGCGTGGAGGCGCTCGTGATGCGCCTCCAGCTCGCCCAACCGAACAACACGCTTGTCGACCCCGAGACCTACAACGGTCTCGTGACCATGCACGGCACCACGATGGTCTTCCTGTTCGTGGTGCCGGTGTTCGCGGGCTTCGGGAACTACCTCGTGCCGCTCATGATCGGCGCGCGCGACATGGCCTTCCCCCGCCTAAACGCGCTGTCGTTCTGGCTCCTCTTGTTCGGCGGCATCGCGTTCTACGTGAGCATCTTCTTCGAGCCGCCTCAGGCCGGCTGGACGATGTACCCGCCGCTCTCGGACGACGCCTTCTCGGCCGGGGGCGGGGTCGACGCGTGGATCCTCATGATCCACCTCACCGGCCTCTCCTCGATCGTGGGCGCGATCAACTTCATCGCGACGATCCACAACATGCGGGCCAGCGGCATGAGCTGGGGCCGCATCCCGCTGTTCGTCTGGACGATCCTGATCTACAGCTACCTACTGGTGGCGGCGCTGCCGGCGGTGGCCGCAGCCGTGACGATGCTGCTCACCGATCGCCACTTCGGCACCGCCTTCTTCGATCCGGCCGGGGGTGGGGACCCGATGCTCTGGCAGCACCTCTTCTGGTTCTTCGGCCACCCCGAGGTTTACATCATGGTGCTGCCTGCCTTCGGGATGGTCTCCGAGGTGCTGCCGGTCTTCGCCCGGAAGCCGATCTTCGGCTACAAGGCCATCGTCATCGCGACCGTCGCGATCGGGTTCTACTCGATGCTCGTGTGGGCGCACCACATGTTCACCGTCGGGATGCCGGACGTCCTGAACGGCTTCTTCATGGTGTCGTCGTGGATCATCGCCGTGCCGACGGGGGTGAAGATCTTCAACTGGCTCGCGACGCTC
>JACVRW010000162.1 GCA_014534235.1 Thermoleophilaceae bacterium
GGATCGGCTACAGCCCCGACTTCGACGTCTTCCCGGTCGAGCGGGCGGTGGCGGAGGTGGTCGCCGACGCGGTGCGGGCCTTCGAGGAGGCCGGTGCGCACGTGGAGGAGGTGAAGCGGATCAGCAAGCGGTCGTCGGGGAAGATGCCGACCACGTCGGTGCGCCGCCCGATCTCCTTGTTGAAGCGCTCGAGCGGGTTCGTGCTCCTGAGCTCGAGCTCGCCGGCGCGGGTGTCCCAGCGGCGCGGCCGGTAGCCGTTGCGCCAGCTGGCGCGGTCCTCCGTGCGCTCGCCGTGCGCCGGCCTCCATCGCTGCTGCACAAGCCAGCGCAGCGACTCGCGCACCAGAGGTCGGCGCCCTCCAACAAGTACCTGACGACCTCGTCAGCCGTCATCCTTTCCAGCTCGGCCATCGTGGTGCTCTCCCTTCGTCGACTTCTTGGAACGAGCCGACGATCATCGGCGCCGCGGTGGCCGGAACCGCTCCCAGGGGCCGAAATCCGGACGACCGAAACCCTTCGGAGCCTGCGCCGAGGCGCTCAGACGGCTTACAGCGCCTGGTTTCGACCCGGACCCCCGGCGATTCCGTCCGACCGCGTCCTACGGACGAAAGTCAAGCTCGGCTTGCGGGCCGCAACCTCCTTTGCGAGAGTGCGGGCCGGGTGCGGGCGAGCGACGAGCTAAAGCGCGGACCGCTGGGGCTTGGAGGTCCGCCGCGCTGCTTGCCGCACTGACGGCCTCGAAGATGCGCGCCCCGGTGTCGCGCCCGCACCCCGCTTCGGCCCGCTCGCCCGCCAGTCCACGACCAGCCGCCGGTAGGCGGCCTCGGCCTGCTCGACGACCCGGCGCTCGGCGCGGTGCTGGGCGCCGTCCGCCCAGACGGGGTTCCCGTTCGGCCCGGGCTTGCGCCGCGGCGCCCCGGCGGCGAGCTCGAGCCGCCGGCGCTTGCGCGCGACGATCGAGGGACGCGCGAAGGCGACCGGCTCGACCTCGAGGTCGAGCCGTCGCGCACCTCAATGACGCGCTTCACCTCGAACCCCTCAAGGCCGACGAGGCGGCTAACGTGGTCCTGCATCCGCTGTTCCTCCTGGCTCCGCAGTTCATGACCACGCGAAGCCTCGAAGGGGCAGCGGATGTCTCTTCCTAAGCCCTCAACCCCGTTCCTTCAGCAAGACCCGAAAAATGGCGCTACTGCTGTTCCCGTGGGTGGAGTGAGCGGCTGAGCGGGAGGCGCACGCCGCTCCGCGCCTAGGTTTCCGGCTTGTCGAACGGTCGGAAACAAGAGGCTAGGGGTGGGCTCCAATCGCCGATTTCGTCCGTCGCGAGCGGCCGGTCGATCGTGAGGTCGGCCCGCGCGTCGGCTCCGGCCTGCACTTCCGCGAGCCCGCTGCGGTTTTCTGGGACGGCTTTATGCGCCAGCCTGAGAGGTGGGGGATTTTTCGGAGTCTCCTGACGTTTCCGTGGTATATACCCCCGGCGAGGCCGCTGGATCGTTATAGACAGCCTCCGCAAGAGAACAACAGTCCTCTCGCTTAGTCGAGGGCAGGCGTCGCGTCGCTGTGGCCCCGGCATCGACCGCACCTCCCGATGCAACGCGTCTGCCGACGCGGGGACGTGTGCGAACGTTTTGTGACGTCTCACGGACGGAGTCTAATCACAGTTCAGCGCCCTCAAGGGGCGGAACGTCATGCTGGCCTCGACGCTTGCCTCGAGGGCTGCGCGGGTTCCGCCGCCGGACGCGCTGGCATTGCTCCTGCTGGTCCGCGACCTTGAGCCTTTTCGCTACAGCGGGGCCGCCCCACGCTGGCGCGCGCGGCTCGCGGGCACGGTTTCAGATCGCGATCCGTTGGTTCGCCTCGCGCAGCACGGCCAAGCTCTCCTCCCAAGCGCGTCGCTCCCGATCGCCCAGCCCCGGCATCAGCGGCGCTCCGGCGCCGTCGGCGCCGATCGGGGCAGGGAGGCTGGCGCAGACGCGGTCTCGGACACGGACGCTGACCGGCTCGAGCCTGCCCGCGTCTCGGACCACATGTCGGATCAGCTCTGCGGTCGCGAGGCCAATCGCGTGTGTCGTCGACCCCTTCAGGGCTCGCACCTCGTAGGCCGCGCGGCGCACCCGCTGCTCGATCTCGGCCAGCCGCTCGGCCGCGAGCGGCCGCCCGGACAGCCGGCCGAACTCGGCCAGTGAGAACGGCCCCACCCTGGCGCTCTCGAACGGGAAGACCGCCGAATCCCCGTGCTCCCCGATGACCCAGGCGTGAACGTTTCCGGGGTGCACCCCGAGCTCGACCGCCAGCAGCTCGCGAAGCCGCCACGAGTCGAGCGAGGTGCCGGTGCCGAAGACGTGCACGGGGCGGGACTCCCACCGGCGCGTCAGGTACTCGGCGAGCACATCAACCGGGCTCGAGACCACGATCACCACCCTCGGCAGCGCCTCCTCCAGGGCGTCGGCGACGTCGACCGCCACGGCCAGGTTGTGATCGAGCGTGTCCAGTCGCGTCTGCCCCGGCTGCGTGTGCACGCCCGCGGTCAGCACCGCGATGTCGGCCGCGCGGATCGAGTCCATGGAGTCGCCCGCGACCGTGCACTCGGGCAGAAGCGGTGCGGCATGGTGGAAATCAAGGGCCTCGCCTCGCGCCTTGTCGCGATCGCGGTCATAGAGTGTGAGCCGCGAGGCGAGGCCGAGCTGCAGCAGGGGTCCCGCGCAGGCAACACCCACGGCGCCGGCGCCCAGGATGGCGACCGAGGTCACCGGTCGACCCTACCTGGAGCCGAGGCTCCCGCGGTGATCCACGGTCTGCCGCGTGGTGGGTGAGCCGAAAGCCCGCGCCTCGACCGGCAGCGGCGGGAGCTCGGCCGGGCGCTGGGGCCCCCGGCGACGCGCACCGGGCAGCTGCTCGAAGTGCTTGGTGCTCGGCGCCCGGGTCGCCAGCGAGACCGGCCCGCCAGACGCTGCCCAACTCGAGGATCGCGAGCATCGGACAACCCCAGGCGCAAGTGCTGGCGGCTCGCGAAGGAGCCCGCCGCCATCTGACCGGACCGCGAGCGACCGGGCAGGTGCTTCCGCGTTTCACGCCCCGCAGGGTGGGCCATTCCGACCGGGCTTCCCCTTCGTTGGTCCCCGGAAATCGCCGCTTCCCGCTATGGAGGAATAGTGCGACCGGCCGGCGCGGGCCCAGACGCTCGGTCAGGATGACCAGCAGGAGCGGGCGGCGGCCGTGCTGCTTTTCGACGAGACCGCTGAAAAAGTACCGTAGCTGTCCCGCCCGTTCCGTCCGGTCTGATCCGTAGCGTTTCCCTGCAAATAAGATGTTTCCAGGGAGGTGGGAATGCTGGCGGTGGCGGATCGGCAGCGGGGCTTCTTCGACGCGGCGTGGTGTTCTGAGCTGCTGCCGGAGGACTCGATCTACTCGCTGCTCGTTGAGCATGGCGATCGGATCGTCCGTGACGAGGACTTCGCGGAGTGCTATTCGGAGCATCAAGGCCGCCCGTCGATCCCGCCGAGCCTGCTGGCGAAAATCTGCTGCTGGCCTACCGCGACGGGCTCTCGGATGAGCGGGCGATGGAGGCGGTTCGCTTCGATTTGCGCTGGAAGGTGGCGCTCGACCTGCCGGTCGACCACCCGGGCTTTCACCCGACGAGCCTGGTGCGCTTCCGCGCTCGGCTGCTGCTGCACGGCATGGAGCGGTTCTTCTTCGAGCGCTCGCTCGAGCTCGCCACCGAGCTCGGTCTGCTTGAGGGGGAGGCCGAGCAGATCGTCGACTCGACCCCGATGCTCGGCGCGGCCGCGGTCCAGGACACCGCGACCTGGTGCGCTCGGGGGTCCGGAAGCTCCTCGACGCCGTCAAGGCCCGTGACTGTGAGGCTGCCGGGGAGCTCGCCTTTGGGCTTCGCTTCGACTATTCGCGCCCGCGGGAGAAGCCGGCGGGCGACTGGCACGACAAGGCCGCTCGCATGGAGCTCCTCGCCGAGGTTGCAAGAGACGCCGAGCGCGCGCTGCGGGCGGTCGAGCGGGACGACGAGCTGATCGCAGACGAGCAGGTCGCCGAGGCGGCGCGGCTGCTGCGCGAGATCGTCGGCCAGGAGTTCGAGGTTCAAGACGACGAGGTCCCGCGCCCCCGCCGGGGCCGCCGCACGCGCCAGATCGTCTCCACCCATGACCCCGAGATGCGCCACGGCCGCACCACCCCGTCACGGCGCTTCACCGGCTACAAGCTCCACGCAGCGGCCGCGGCCGAGGCGCCGATCCTGACCGCGCTCTCGCTCTCGCCCGCGAATGAGCACGACGGCCACCACGCGGGAGCGCTCGTCGACCAGCAGCCCGAGGGGCGGCGCCCCAAGCGGCTGATCGGCGACACCGCCTACGGCAACATAGAGTCCCGCGAGCGGCTCGAGGAGCGCAAGGTCGCGGTGCTCGCGCCGGTGCACACCACCTCGCCAAGGGACGCAACGATCCCCAAGGACGAGTTTGCCATCGACCTCGAGACCGACACTGTCACCTGTCCACGCGGCAACACGGCGCCGATCTACAAGCCGAGGACGAATCACCCGAGCGCCACCGGTGAGCGGGTCGCCCGCTTCGCGCGAACCGACTGCGAGCCCTGCCCGCTGCGAGCGCGCTGCGCGCCGGGCGGCCAGCGCGACATCCGCATCAGCCGCCGCGAGGACCTGCGCCAGGCCGCCCTCCAGGCGTTAGCCGATCCCGCCGAGCGCGACCATCTGAAGCGCACCCGGCCGCTAATCGAGCGGCTGCTCGGACTCATCGTCCACCGCTATCGAGGGCGCAAAAGCCGCTACCTCGGGGCCCGAAAATCCACCCTTCAGGCCGTGTGGACCGCCGTCCTCGTCAACCTCACCCGATCGGCGCCGCCCTGCGGGCCCACGCGGCATAGAAGGAGCCGACCGCGCATCACAACACACACACCAGCTGACCGGCCGGCGCGAGCGCAGCACGCACAAGCGTCCCTTTTTCAGGGTCTCCGACGAATCCGGGAGCGACGGCAGCGTCCTGCTCATTACAAAGGGGGCGCTGGCGCGGGAGCCGATCGCGTGCCGGTACACGCCTGCTGTTCCTCCGTTGCGCTAGGGACGGGCGTCTCCGCCGAGACGCCTGCCGTCATCGGAAGAGAGGCGTCCGGGCGCGGCGAGACGCTGTGCTGACCTCCGCCCGGCCCGATTCCGTACGCTGAACGCGTGAGATCGCCAAGCTAATCTAACGCGGCGATCACCTCTCTCGCGCCGGCTACCTTGCGGACGAGCAGGTCATTTTTCGGGTGGGCCGAACCGGATGAGGAGGTGCACGCGTCCATCAACGACCTGAGGCGCTCGGTCGGCAGCTACCTCTACGGGCGGCGAATGTACGGGACGATGGCCGGCTGGCAGACCGACGCCACCCTCGCCGCCCAGGTCGGAGGTAATGCGCAAAGCCTGCGTGAATGATCCCTTAGGACGCTGTAGCTTTCCAGGAGAGAGCCCGATGCCAAGGCTAACGATCCTGAATCACTGGCAGGGACCGGTCGACATA
>JACVRW010000105.1 GCA_014534235.1 Thermoleophilaceae bacterium
AGGTCCACGACCGTGTAGCCGTTGTTGGTGAGGATCGTGTTGACGAGCGACTTGCCGATGTCGTGCACGTCGCCGAACACCGTGGCGATCACGACCTTGCCCTTCGTGTGGCCCTCGATCTTCTCGAGGTAGTTCTCGAGCCGAGCCACCGCGCGCTTCATCACCTCGGCCGACTGGAGGACGAACGGGAGGATCAGCTCGCCGGCGCCGAACTTGTCCCCCACCTCCTTCATCGCGGGCAGCAGCACGGTGTTGAGCGTGGGGACGGCGCCGATCTTCTCGACCGAGCGGTCGATCCAGTCCTCGACGCCCTCCTTCTTCCGCCGCAGGATGTGGAAGTGGAGCGCCTCCTCGGGCTCCATCCCCTCGGTGGGATCGCCCGCCGCCTCCTCATCGGACTCGCCCTTCTGCTCGAAATGCGCGATGAAGCGCTCGAGCGCGTCGTCGCGGCGGTTGAAGACGAGGTCGTCCGTGAGCTCGCGCTCCTCCGCGGGGATCTCCGGATAGGGGGTGATGTGGTTCGGGTTGACCATGGCCAGGTCCAGCCCGGCCTCCACGCAGTGGTGGAGGAACACCGAGTTGAGGACCGCGCGCGCCGCCGGCGAGACGCCGAATGACACATTCGACACCCCGAGTGACGTCTTCACCCCCGGGATATCCGCCTTGATCCTGCGGATGCCCTCCATCGTCTCGATGGCGGACGGCCGCCACTCCTCGTCGCCGGTGGTGAGCGTGAACGTGAGGGCGTCGAAGATGAGCGCCTCGCGGTCGAGGCCATGCTCGTCGCAGACGAGCTGCGTGATGCGCTTTGCGACCTCGAGCTTGCGCTCCGCGGTCTTGGCCATGCCCGCCTCGTCGATCGTCAGGGCGATGAGCGCGGCGCCGTGGGCCTTCGCGAGCGGGGCGACGACGTCGAGCTTGGCGCGCCCCGCCTCGAGGTTGATCGAGTTGACGATCGCCCGTCCCGGGATCTGCTCGAGCGCGGCCTGGATCACGTCCGGCTCGGTCGAGTCCACCTGCATCGGCGCGGGCTGGGTCAGCGAGATGCGCTTGACGACCTCGCGCATCTGCTCGGCCTCGTCCTGGCGCTCGGTGAGGGCCACGCAGACGTCCAGCACGTGGGCGCCGCCCTGGACCTGGTCCTCCGCGACCTGTACGAGGCCGTCGTAGTCCTCCGCGAGCAGGAGCTCCTTCGCCTTGCGCGAGCCCTGCGAGTTGACGCGCTCCCCGACGAGGGTCGGTCGCGGCTCCTGCACGAGCGGCGTGGCGGTCATCATCGACGAGACGTGCGGGTGAAACCGCTTCGTGCGCTCGGCTGCCTTCCGACCTCCCACCCGATCGACGATGGCGCGGATGTGGTCTGGGGTCGTGCCGCAGCAGCCGCCGACGATCGAGACCCCGTGCCGCTCGACGAACTCCTGGAGCACGCTCGCCAGCGGGTCCGGCTGCTCGGGAAAGATCGTCTCGCCGTTCGGCCCCTGGAGCGGGAGCCCTGCGTTCGGGATGCAATGCACCGGAACCGGGCTCAACTCGCCCAGGTAACGGATGGCGTCGCGCATGTCCTCCGGGCCGGTCGAGCAGTTCAGCCCGATCACGTCCACGTCGAGGGCGGACAGGGTCGTGAGCACCGCCTGGATGTCCGTCCCGAGCAGCATCTTGCCGCCCTGCGGCAGGAGCGAGACGCTCGTCTGGATCGGCACACCCCGGCCGCTCGCCTTGAACGCCTCGCGCGCACCGAAGACCGCGGCCTTGACCTCGAGGATGTCCTGCGCCGTCTCGATGATGATGAGGTCCACGCCGCCCTCGACGAGCCCAGCGGCCTGCTCGATGAAGACGTCGACCAGCTCGCGGAAGGTGATGCTCCCGAGCGTGGGATCGTCGCTCGCCGGCAGGTGCCCGGTGGGGCCGATCGACCCCGCCACGAACCGATGATCGCCGGCCGCGGCCCGGGCGATCTCGGCCGCCGTCCGGTTGATCTCGACGGTGTGCTCGGCGAGGCCCCACTCCTCGAGCTTCAGGCGGCTTGCCTGGAAGGTGTCGGTCTCGACGACCTCGGCGCCGGCGTCGAGCATCGACTCGTGCACGCCCTGGATCACGTCCGGGCGGTAGAGCACGAGCGACTCGTGGCACTTGCCGGGCAGACCCCCGTAGTCCTCGGACGTCAGGTCGAACTGCTCGAGCGTCGCGCCCATTCCGCCGTCGAAGACGACGACCCGGCTCCGTACCGCGTCTATGTACGCGCGCTCAGTCAAGAGGCCATCGTACCAACCTTGACACGATCGTGTGAAGGTTTAGGCCTCGGCCTCGGCGGCCTCCGGCCGGTGACCCGAGCGGCGCAACTCGACCGGCGCGGCGTGCAGCGCGCGCAGGCGCAGGTCCTTCCAGGTCATCCCCTCGCGCACGAGCGCCGGCATCCCCATCGTGAGCGCGGTGGCGATCTCCACCGCTTGGAGGATGATTCCGTAGGCCAGCGCGTCGGTCTTGCCCACACCGTAAGCCGACAGGACCGCGACGCAGGCGGCCTGGAAGACGCCTAGGTTCGAGGGCATGGCCGGCAGCGCCGCCGTGACGTTGACCGCGAACAGCACCGCCGCGGCGGCGCCGAGTCCGGCGCGAACGTCTAGCCCAAGGGCCACGAGCAGCACATAGCAGGCGAGCCATTGCAGAACCCAGGCGGTCATCTGGTTCACGGTGGCCCAGGCGCCTAGCCTTGGCCTGCGAAAGACCGCGAGTCCCGAGCGCACCCGCAGCATCGCGCGCCGCGCCTTGGCGGCCGCCTGCTGTACGCGCTGGAAGCGGGAGGGCTTGCCCCGTCGCAGCAGCCAGGGCGCCGAGAGCACGAGCACCAGCAGGATCACGGGAGCCAGCGTCGCCAAGACGAGCGCGTCCTCGTTTCCCTGGAAGAGGCCGATCGTCAGGAACATCACCGCGCCGAGGGCGGTCAGGGCGAGGATGTTCAGGAGCGTCTGCGAGACGACCGTCCCGAGCACGACCGGAAAGCGCTCGCGCATGCGGCCGAGTCGCCGCGAGACGATCAGCGCGCGCGAAGGCTCGCCGAGGCGCGCCGGCAACGTGGCGGACATAAGCACGCCGATCATCGTCCCCCGTGTGGCGTCCCGGCGGCGGACGCGCGTGCCCGGCATGGCCGCGCGCAAGATCGCGTGCCACGCCTCCGCGCGGAGGAGCATGGAGGCGCACATGAGCGCGAAGGCCACCAGCACCCACACCGGCGTGGCGGCCAGCAGCGCGCGGCCGATCGATTCGAGGCCGATGCGCTGCAGGGCGAGCGCGGCCAGGCCCGCTCCGGCGACGACGCCCGCTCCCAGGAGGGCGCGGCGCACCCCGCGCCTGGCGCGACGAGGGCCGGCCGCCGGCCGGCTCGGCTCGAGCGACGGAAGCTCTGGCTCCGGTCCCTGCGGGGGCGGCGCGGCGGCGGCGAGACCGGTTCGACGCGCCGCGCGGGCGACACGGCCCTCCGGGCGCGGCAGGGAGACGGCCTCCTCGTAGACCCCGACCACCTCGCCGGCCACCCTGGGCCACGCGAAGCGCTGTGCCCGCTCCTCCGCGGCGACCGCGAGCCGGCGGCGCCGGTCGGGGTCGAGCGCCAGTCCGTGGAGGGCCTCGCCGAGCTCGACCGCGTCGCCCGCCGGCACGAGCAGGCCGTCGACCCCGTCGCGCACCACGTCCCGGTAGCCGGCGATGTCCGACGCCACCACCGGCGTACCCGAGGCGAACGCCTCGGTGAGGACCATCCCGAAGCTCTCGCCCCCAAGCGAAGGTGCGCAGAGCACGTCGGCCGCTCCGAGCAGGCGCCACTTCTCCTCCTCCGACACCCGCCCGGCCACCTCCACCCCGTCGTGGTCGAGGAGCAGCGGCGCGACCTCCTCGCCGGTCGCGCCGGCCACGGTCAGCCGGGCCTCGACGCCCGCGCTGCGCAGGGCCTCGAAGGCGCGCAGCAGCACGGGAAGCCCCTTCCGCGCCTCCGCCCGTCCCACGAAGAGGATCCGCAGGTCGTCGTGCGGGCGGTCGGGGTCGGGGCGCGCGGCGGAGAGCTCGACGCCGTTCGGAATGACCCGATAGCGCCCGCCATAGAACCGCTGGGCCGTCCACCGCGCGGCCTCCGACACGGCGATCCGGGCGCCCAGCTTGCGATACAGGCGGCGAGCGCCGCCGAGATACCCGGTGACTCCGTTTACGAGCACGCTGGTCGAGTAGGCGTGGAAGGTGCCGACGACTGGCGCACGCGCTGCCTCGGTCGCGAACCAGCTCACCGCGAAGGCGTTCGGCTCGTGCACGTGAACGAGCTCATAGCCGCCGTGTCGCAGCTCGTGGCCCAGCACCGCGATCGCCTCGGGGAAGAGCGAGAGGTTCGAGACGGCGCCGTTCATGGGCAGTCCGACCGTCCGCCCAAGCGGGATCAGGTGGTCGGGCACGGGCCGGCGTCGCGGCGAGACGCCACGGTGGAGAACACGCGCCAAGCGGTCGTTGGGGTCATAGGGGGCCAGCAGGCGGACTTCGTGACCCGCTCTCTGAAGCTCACGAGCGAGAGCCTCGACATGGAGCCCAACGCCGCCCGGATACGTGTACGAGTAGGGCGACACGAGCGCTACACGCACGTCGCCATCCTATCGGGGAGACTTCTGGGAGTGACCGAGCACCGCAACTACGTCAAGTACACCTTCTTCAACGTCGATCCTGCCTGGCGCCGGCGCTCCGCCGACGAACGCGCTCAGGACAAGCGCGAGTTCGGGGCCGCCTGCAGGGAGTTCGCGGAGGATCACTACCTGCGCGCCTACTCGCTCGTGGGCACCCGCGGCGACTGCGACCTCATGGTCCGGGCGATCGCCGGCACGCTCGAGCCGATCCACGAGCTGCACGTTCTGCTGAACCAGAGCGGCGTGCTCCGCTTCGCGGACGTGCCGTACTCCTACCTCGCAATGACCAAGGAGTCACCGTACTCGGACGACCCCGACCGGCCGCTCGGGCCGCGAGCGGGCGCGGACTCCAAGTACCTGATCGTGTACCCGATGTGGAAGAAGCGCGAGTGGTACCGGCTGCCCGCCGAGGAGCGCATGCGGGTGATGCGGGACCACATCGCCGTGGCCCGCCGGTTCACCGGCATCGAGACGAACACCGCCTACTCGTTCGGGCTCGACGACCAGGAGTTCGTCGTGGCGTTCGACGCCGACGACCCTGCCGAGTTCCTCGACCTCGTGCACGAGCTGCGCGCCACCGAGTCGAGCGCGTACACCGCGTCCGAGACGCCGATCTTCACGTGTATCTCCGCCTCGGTCGAGCGCGCGCTGGATGCCCTCGACGGGGAGAGGGTGCGGGTGCCGGCGGGGTAGTTGCGGCGCGGGCGCTGGTCTCCGCCGGCCGGGCGGGTAGTCCCAAGGCCGAGGGCTCCCGCGCTGCCCGTCTCCGCCGAGCGGGTCGGGGCTGGGTAGGGGCTGGATTTCCGCTGCCGCCGAGCGACGTGTTCGACCTTTTGCCGGAATAAGCGGCAAAAGGTCGAACGCGTGGACCAAGCTGCCGCCGCCGAGCCGCCACCTCGGACCGCCGAGCAGATCCGAGCGGCGCAACCGTTACCCACCCCTACCCCGCCCCCACCCCGGCGGGCGGAGCGACGGCGCCCGGGCCCGCGGGCCCCTACGCCCGGCGGAGACGTAACCCGGCACGTGCGGAGCGCCCGGAGCCGCAGCGGCGGCCGCCTGGCTACCCCGAGACCTTCTCGGTCTCCCGGGCGGCGTCGAGCAGCTCCTCGAGGCTGCAGAGCTTGACGCGCGGCCGGCCCTGGGGTTCCCCTGCGGCCTTCTCCGCCCGGTCGATCGCCTCCCAGCCGGCGTAGGTGACGTGCTCCGGCGCCCGCTCCGCAAGCAGCAGCTCGAGCGACTCGCGGTCGGGGTCCGCCGGATCGAGCAGCCGCCCCGCGTCGAGGTCCTCGAGCAGCAGGTCGACGGTCTCCTGAGCGTCGCGCTTGTTGGTGCCGATGATCCCGGTCGGGCCGCGCTTGATCCAACCCACCACGTACTCACCGGTGAGCGGCTCGCCGTCGTCGGCAATGATCCGTCCGCCCTCGTTCGGAACGGTCCCCCTGCGCTCGTCGAAGGGCAGCCCCTCGAGCGGCATGCCGCGATAGCCGATCGAGCGGAACACGAGCGCGCACTCCATTTCCTCGATGGCGTCGGTCGGGCGGGCCCGGAGCGCGCCCGACGCGTCGGGGACGAGCTCGTTGCGGCAGATGCGGACGCCCTCCACGCGCTCCCGTCCCAGGATCTCCACCGGCGAGACGAGGAAGCGGAGCACGATCCGGCGGCGCTTGCCGGTGGGCTTGCGCGCGGCATAGCCGGACAGGATCTCCACGTTCTTGCGTACCGTCGCGGACGCGGCGTCGCTCTCGATGAACGCCTTGCTGAGCGGGTCGAGCTCGACGTCGCGGGCGTCGACGAACACGTCGGCATCGGTCATCTCACCGAGCTCGAGCAGCTCCGGGTTGGTGAACGCGGCCTGCGCCGGCCCGCGTCGCCCGAGCACCACGATCTCTCGGACCTTCGACTCGGCGAGCACCTCGAGGGCGTGGTCCGCGACGTCGGTTCGGGCTAGCTCCTCACCGGGCAGGGCGAGCATGCGCGCCACGTCCGTCGCGACGTTGCCGTTGCCGACGACCACCGCGCGCTCATGCCCGAGGTCGAACTCGAGGTCCCGGTAGTCGGGATGGCCGTTGTACCAGGCGACGAACTCGGTCGCCGCCCAGCTCCCGGGGAGGTGCTCGCCGGGGATCCCCATCCGCCTGTCCGTCTGCGACCCCACGGCGTAGATAACGGCGTGGTACCGGCCGAGGAGATCGTCTTGGGTCACGTCCCGACCGAGCTCGACGTTCCCGAAGAAGCGGAACTCCGGGTGCATCGCCGTCTTCTCGTAGACGCGGCTGACCGCCTTGATGTTCGGATGGTCCGGGGCCACCCCCCCACGGACGAGGCCCCACGGAGTCGGCAGGCGGTCGTACATGTCGACCTGCACGCACAGGTCCGGGTGCGACTTCGACTTCAGCAAGTGGCCGGCGGCGTAGAAGCCGGCCGGCCCCGAGCCGATGATCGCGACTCGCAGCGGGCGCTCCTGTGTTCCGATCGATGCCATGGGACGCGGCGGCCGGACCGTACCCGCCAGAGTTCGACGCGAGCCCGGCCCCGATGGTGGCCGACTTAAAGGCTAGCGACGGTCCGGGGCCCGGGGCGGCCTTCTCCGGGCGGCGCCTTCGGCGATGATCCGCGGGGTGGAGCGTGTCGCCGTCGCCGATATGGGCTCGAATTCGTGGCGCCTCGTGGTCTACGGCTACGAGCCGGGGACCCCGTGGTGGAGCCTGGTCGACGAGATCCGCGAGGCCGTCCGCGTCGGCGCCGGCATGGGCGAAGAGCGCCTGCTCCGGCGCGAGCGCATCGACCGCGCCCTCCATACCGCCGCCGTCTTCGACGCCTTCTGCCGCGCCTCGCACATCGATCGGGTCGAGGCGGTGGCAACCAGCGCGATCCGCGACGCGCACAACGGCGGTGAGCTGCTCGACGCGATCCGCGCTCGGACCTCGCTCGACCCCCGGGTGATCAGCGGTCACGACGAGGCCCGCTACGGCTACCTGGCCGTCGTGAACTCGACCACGGTCGAGGACGGCTTCGCGCTGGAGATGGGAGGCGGGAGCATCCAGACCGTGCGGATCGCGCGGCGCTCGCTGGCGGAGGTGGAGTCGCTGCCGCTCGGCTCCGTCAGCGTGAGCGAGCAGTTCCTGCCCGGCGAGAAGGCCACCAAGAAGGGGACGAAGGCGCTCCGCAAACAGGTGGCCGCCGACCTCGAGGCGCTCGGGTGGTGGACCGGCGGCGGGCGACTTGTCGGCGTTGGGGGGACGATCCGCAACCTGGCCGCGGCCGCGATGAAGCGGCTCGACCTCCCGGACCTCGACGTGCAGGGCTTCACGCTCACCCGGGACGCGCTCGAGGACCTGATCGAGCTGCTCGCGGCGCGACCGGCGTCAAAGCGCGGCGACGTCCCGGGCATCAAGCCGGACCGCGGCGACGTCATCCTCGGCGGCGCGCTCGTCCTCGCCGCCGCCCTCGACACGGGCGGCTTCGACGCCGTGGAGGTGACCGAGGCCGGCCTGCGCGAGGGCATCTTCTTCGAGCGTCTGCTGGGCCCGGGCCGGCTGTTCGAGGACGTTCGGCGGGCGTCCGTGGAGAACCTCGCCCACCGCTTCAACAGCGACCCCGACCACGTGCGCCACGTGGCCGCGCTCTCGCTCGCCATGTTCGACGGGCTGAGACGCGCGGGCATGCAGGACCTCGGCCCCGAAGAGCGCGAGCTGCTGTGGGCGGGTTGCCTCCTGCACGACATCGGCACGGCGATCGACTACGACGACCACCACCGTCACTCGCACTACCTCATCCTGAGCGCCGGCCTTCCCGGCTTCTCCCCGCGCGAGGTGGTGCTGATCGCGCTGATCGCTCGCTACCACCGCAAGGGCGATCCGGACGCCTCCGACCTCGGGGACCTCGCCCGGAAGGGCGACGGCGACCGGCTGCGATTCCTGTGCGGCCTGATCCGCCTCGCGGAGCAGCTCGAGCGCAGCCGCGACCAGTCGGTCAGGGCGGTGAGTGTGGGCCACGGCGACGGCGCCATCGCCCTGGAGGCCCAGACCGACCCCCGGGCCGACGCCTCCGTCGGCATCTGGGCCGCGCGCCGCAACGCCGACCTGCTCGCGCAGGCGCTCGGACGGCCCGTGGAGATCAAGGCGCCCGCTTGACGCCACCCCCGAGCGAGGACACCCGGCGGTGGTGGATCCTCGGAGGCGCCTCCACGAGCCTCTTCGTCCTGATGCTCGACTCGACGACCGTTCCGCTGGCGCTGCCCTCGATCCGGCTGGAGCTCGGCGCCTCCGCGTCTGGGCTCCAATGGGTGCAGAACGTCTACCTGCTGACGCTGGCGGTGCTCGTCATCGCCCTCAGCCGGCTCGGCGACATGATCGGCCGCAGGCGGGTCTTCCAGCTGGGCACGATCGCCTTCGGCGCCGGCTCCGTCATCTGCGCCACCGCCGGATCTGTCGCGCAGCTGATCGCCGGCCGGGCCGTGCAGGGCGCGGGCGGCGCGGCTCTGTTGGCCGTGTCCCTGGTCGTCGCAAACCTCGCCTTGCGGCCGGAGGAGCGCCGCCACGCCGCGGGCGTGTGGGCCGCCGCCTCGGTGGTCGCCCTGTTGATCGGACCGGTCCTGGGCGGGGCAGCCGTCGAGTTCGTGGGCTGGCGCCTGGTCTTCTGGCTGACCGTGCCGATCACCGTGATCGCGCTGGCGATCACGGGCTTCGCAGCACCGGTGTCGCGGGGCGAGATGGCCGGCCCGCGAATCGACTTCCCCGGCCTCCTGACGATGGCGCTCGGCCTGACCGCGGTGGTGTTCTCCCTCGTGCAGGGCGAGCAGTGGGGCTGGGACTCGGCGGCCACGCTCGGGATCCTCGCCGCCGGCCTGGGGCTTCTCGCCGCACTGTGGTTCGTCGAGCACCGCGTCCGCGAGCCGATCATCGACTTCGGGCTCTTCCGCACCGCACCGTACCTCGGCGCCACGGCCGCGGCCTTCGCGCTCGCGGGCTCCTACTGGGTGGTGCTCTTCTACCTGCCCCAGTACCTCGAGCTCGTCATCGGCCACTCCACCTTCGCAAGCGGCGTGCGGCTAGTGCCCGTGATTGCGCCCATGGTGGCGATCTGTCCGTTCGCGCGAATGCTGGTCGCCCGCATGGGCGCTCGCGGTGTGATGACCGCCGGGATGGCGTGCGGCACCGCCGCGTGGGTCGTGCTGACCCGCGTCGACGGCGACACCCGCTACATCGAGCTCCTCCCAGTCCTTCTGCTTTTCGGCCTTGGCCTCGGACTCGTCTATGCGACGATGTGGGCGGCGGCGACGGCGGCGATGCCGCGGGAGAAGGCCGGCATAGGCTCCGGCGCCCTGGCCATGAGCCTCTGCCTCGGCGGCGCTCTGCTGCTGGCGGCCGGCGGCGCGCTCTTCCAGCACATCGAGCTCGAGCGCAGGACGGGCGGCAGCTCCTTCGACGCCGCCTTCGCCGACGGGCTCGCCGGCGCCTCGGCGCTGCTCGCGGCGGCGATGGCGGCTGGGACGCTGCTCACGTGGCTCTGCGTGCGCGGCGCGCCGTCGGCGCGCGAGCCTCACCGCCACCGGTACCACCTCTAGACGAGGCGCGTCTCCAGCACTCCCAGCTGGGGCGACGAGACGACGACCTCGTCGCCCGGCTTCAGCCACACCTTGGGATCGCGCATGCTGCCCACTCCGGCCGGCGTGCCCGTTGAGATCAGGTCGCCCGGGTCGAGCGTCATCAGCTTCGAGAGGTAGGCGACGAGCGCCGGCATGGGGTGAACGAGGTCGGCAGTGGAGCTCTTCTGCATGACCTCGCCGTTCAGGGTGAGCTCGATCTCGATCGCGTCGTGCGGCCCCGCCTCGTCGGGCGTGACAAGCGCCGGACCGCACGGGGCGGAGCCGTCGAACACCTTCCCGGGCATCCACTGCGGGGTCTTGAACTGGTAGTCGCGTGCCGAAAGGTCGTTGAGCAGCGTGTACCCGGCCACGTGCTCCATCGCGTCCGCCTCGGACACCTCCTTCGCGCGGTCACGCATGACGAAGGCCACCTCGGCCTCGTAGTCGACCTTCTCGCTCCACTCGGGGAGCTTCACGCGGGCCCCGGGAGGCGCCAGCGCGTTCGAGAACTTGGCGAAGAACGTCGGGGTC
>JACVRW010000135.1 GCA_014534235.1 Thermoleophilaceae bacterium
CTAGGTCCGCGGATGCCCGCGCGAGTCGCAGAGCCGTTCTCCAGGGTAGGTGCGGTCCACGATCGAGATCGTCCGCTTCATCTCCGTCGGCTCGATGCTCCCACTCGTCCCTCCATAGGGATGGTCCAAGAACCTTACGAGCAGCAGCCCGGCGACCACCATCACGGCCATGCTCATGATCAATGCGACCTGGATCGGGGCTGCCTCACGGCGGTCAGCGAAGAGGGCGACGAACATGATCGTGACCAGACCGCCGAAAAGGAGCACGGCCCACACTGGACTGGGCACGATCGGCGTCGCCGCACTCAGTCGCTCTCGACGGGCCTCACCGCGCGCGCACGTCACCTCCAGCAGGTGGCCGAAGGCCGCTTGCTGCTTCGGCGTTCCGGTATCGAGCGCGCCATACGCGTCGCGCAGCGCCACGAGCCAGCGCTCCACCACGTCGCTGCGCGGGCCATCCTCGAGCAAAGGCCACTCGTCGAAAGCCACGGCGCGCGCGTAGCAGATGAGGTCGCCGCGCAGCTTCTCCTGCTGCTCGGGCGGGAAGAACTGGGCGGTCCGCGCCAGATCAACGAGGGCCACCGCCTCCGCGTCGCCGGCCTCCTTGGCGCCGTAGCCCCGGTTCCACACGCGTGGACTCTCCTGGGCGCGACTGGCTTCTAGCCGAAGGAGTCGCTACCGCGCCGTCAAACCGAGGCGCTGCGCCGCGTGTTTGGGGCGTTCACCGCCGAGTGACTGACCAACGCACCGTGCACGTGGACGATGTCGAGCAGGTGGTAGACGAGCTCGGGCTCAAACGGCGTGATCTTCGAGCGCTACGAGGAGGTGACGACCGACGGATAGAACGTCTCCCCCAATCGACGTCGGAAACCGGAACCGGGATCAGCTCGAGCTCCAAGTCCATGCGGCGCGGCAGTCTATCCCGCCCGAGGAGGGTCCCCTTCCCATAAGGTAAGCGTCTCCGCGAGACGTCCGTCGCTAGCGCAACGGACGAGAGGGAGGCGTCATCGAGCAGACAATCGGCTCCCCGGCCGCACTCGCATTCGTCGAGGAGCAGGACCGCCGTCCTGGGCTGCTGATGTGCGTCGAACTAGCGAGCGTCGCGGACACTGCCAGCGTTGCTGCTCGTCGCGCGCGAGCGGTAGCGTGGCCGTCGCCGCCCGAAGGTGTAGCGGCCGTTCCCCGGCGCGGGCGATGCCGCTACCGGCTGCGCGCGTGTTCTTGGGGCGCGGCAGTGGGCGCGCTTGCTCGGCCTGGTTCGGGATCGAGCAGGCGGGCCGCGGTCGCGCGGGCCGGGATCCCGCGGTATTCCGACCGGCCTCACGACACGCCCATTGCCGCCCGAGTCGACATCTACGCGCGGGCTGTCGGAGGCGCGGATGTCGCTCCGGGCGCGCTGCTCTCGGCGTCCTTGGCTGGTCCCCAGGTCGCGCTGGGGGTGACGTTCGTGTATTCGGTGTATGAGTCGACTTGCTTTCCGGCTAGGAGCCGAATGATCGAGATGCCCGCGTAGCACGGCGCGCGGCCGGTGGGGGCGGTCGTCGCCCGCGCGACTGGCGCTTTGGTCGTCGCACGCCAGCGCGTTGCGACTCGGTCGTCCTCTGCGATCTGGTCTTCGATCTTGACGTATAGATCCGGGTGGGCGCGGCGGCCGCGTGACACCAGCCGGCGCACACCCTCTGGTCCGTGGACCGCCCTGTCGATGCGTGGGACGCGGCCGACGTAGTCGGCGGCCACCAGCTCGTCGATCAGCTCCAGACGTCCTTCGTTCCAGACCGCCTCGACGAACAGCCGGACCTTTCGCTTGTTGAGCTCGCTCGCACTGTCCACCGGTCGCACGATGTCGGCGAGGAGCCATGTTTACAAGGGAGGAACCCCGAGTGTTTCCCCCTGGGTTTTGGTCTCTGCCATGTGGCTGGCCGCGGTGTATGGTCGCGTCGTGTCGTCGGCTACGTCGGCTCTGCGCGAGCGCGAGCGCGAGCTCGGGGCGCTGCGCGAAGGCGTCGAGCGCGCGTGCGCCGGCGCAGGGACGCTGCTCCTGGTCGAGGGCCCCGCCGGCGTTGGCAAGACCGAGCTCGTGCGCGAGGCGCGCGCAGCGGCTGTGCGGGCTCGGGTGATGCCGCTCGAGGCAAGGGGTTCGGAGCTCGAGCAGCCGTTTGCGTTCGGCATTGTGCGCCAGCTGCTCGAGCCGATGATCGGCGACTCTCCCGCGCGCGTCGATCTGTTCGCGGGCGCGGCCGCTCCCGCGGCGCGCTTGTTTGAGCCGGACGAGCGGCAGTCGCCTGGTGCCGACGTCGGCTTCGAGGCCCTGCACAGCCTTTACTGGTTGGTCGTGAACCTCGCTGACCGCGCTCCGTTGCTCGTGTCGGTCGACGATTGCCAGTGGGTTGATCGCGACTCGCTGCGGTTCCTGGCCTATCTCGCGCAGCGCATCGAGGGGCTTCGGGTGGCGATGCTTCTCGCGGGCCGGCGACCGGATCCGGCTGCGACCGACGGGGGGTCGCTGTGGGCGCAGGTGGCGTCGCGTCCCGAGGCGGGCGTGCTGCATCCGCGACCGCTGAGCCAGTCCGCTTCGGTGGCTCTGGCGCGGGAGCGCCTGGGCGCGGAGGCGGCCGAGGAGTTCTGCCGGGCGTGTCATAGAGCGACCGGCGGCAACCCCCTGTTCTTGGGGGAGCTGCTGAGCGCCCTGGACGCGGCGGGGGTCGTGCCGTCGGCGGACGCGGCGAGCGAGGTGCAGGCGGTCGGTCCGGCGGCTGTGAGCCGTTTTGTTCTACATCGACTTGCCACGCTCGGCCCTGCGGCGAGCGAGCTGGCGAGGGCGGTGGCCGTGCTGGGAGAGGACAGCGAGCTGGAGCTCGCCGGTCGGGTGTCGGGTCTGAGCGAGGACGCCGCCCGCATGGCGGCGGATGACCTCGTCCGGGCTGACATCTTCGCCCAAGGCGAGCGCTTGGGGTTCGTTCATCCGATCGTTCGCGCGGCGTTGTATGAGGATCTCGCGCCCGGCGAGCGCCAGGCGCGGCACGCCGCGGCGGCCGAAGCGCTGGCGGGGGAGGGCGCGTCGCCCGAGCGCGTGACGGCGCATCTGCTGTTGACCGCCGCGACCGGAGATCAACGCAGGGTTGAGACGCTCAGATCGGCCGCCCGCGTCGCGGCGCGACGCGGCGCTCCGGGCGCGGCGGCGGCACGCCTGCGCCGGGCGCTTGCGGAATCCCCGGGGGAGCAGGAGCGCGCGGAGATCTTGACCGAGCTCGGAACGTTCGAGGTGGCCTCAATGCAGTTCGAGGCAGCCGAAGAGCATCTGCACTCGGCCCTGACCTCGGGCGCCGACCCAATGATTCGAGCCGACGCGGCGTCCACGCTCGGGCGCTGCGCGATCGCGTCGGGAGGTCGCTCGGCAGAGGCCGCCTTCGACGCACTGACTTCGCTCGTCGACCAGCTTCGCCCGCACGACCCCGAGCGCACGCTCGAGGTGGCCTCCGAGCTGTTGATGGTCGCAACAGCCGTCCCGCGCCTACGTGCCGGGCTCGCCGCGCGCCTACAGCGCTTTCGCGAGCAAGCGGCGGGTCATCCCGGCTTCGAGGCCATAGCGCGAATTCACACCGCCCAGGAGCAGCTTCTTCAGGGAGGCTCGGCCGCCGCGGCCGTGAAGGAGGTGGAGGCGGCGCTCGCGGCCGGCCTCCCGCCCGGCGCTGCAATGAACGCCACGTTCCTGGCGCTGTTGACGCTGGAGCTTGGGGAGCAGTATGACCAGGCCCTTCGAGTGCTTGACGTCGCGCTGGAAGGCGCACGCCGTGAGGGCCATGCGACGAGACAGGGGCTCATCCACGGCCGGCGCGCCGCGATCGCGCTCGCGCAGGGTTCGCTTCACGACGCACAGGTCGAGGCCGAGACCGGACTGTTGCTCGTGGAGAAGCAGCATTTCGTTCTGCTCCAGCTCCTCGCCGTGGCGATAGTCGTGCACATCGAGCGCGGAGATCTCGCGGCCGCGGCCGAGCTGGCCCGAACGGGCGAGGCGCTGGGGATCGCCGAGGATCGCCTGTACGTGGACCACTACCTGATCGCCCGCGCGCGCCTGCGGATCGCCCAAGGCCACGTGCGCGAGGGCGTCACCGACCTGATGTGGTGTGGCCAGCGGCTCGAGCCGTATGGTCTGCGGTGGCCGAGCGACTGGAAGGCATTCGCGGCGCCGGCGCTCGCCTCGCTGGGCGAGTCGCAGACGGCCGCGAGGCTCGCCCGCGAGCAGCTGGCCATTGCTCGGCGCGTCGGTGCACCCGGGGCGTTGGGACTGTCACTGCGCACCGCCGGGCTGGCGATCGGTGGAGACGAGGGCCTGGCGTTGCTCGAGGAGGCGGTCTCGGTCCTAGAGCGCAGCTCTGCGCGGCTGGAGCTGGCTCACACGCTCGCCGACCTCGGCGAGGCCCTGGCACGCGCCGGACGGCGGCGGGAGGGGCGCGACGCCCAGCGGAGGGCGATCAAGCTAGCAGGCGAGTGCGGCGCGATCGCGCTGGCCGACAGCGCGCGGGCCGAGCTGCATGCCGGACCGGGCCGTCGCCCGCGCGCTGAGCTGACCGGGCCGGGCGCGCTCACCGCGGCGGAGTGGCGCGTGTGCCGCCAGGTGGCTGAGGGGCACACCAACCGTGAGGTCGCACAAGCGCTGTTCGTGACCGAGAAGACCGTCGAGCGCCACCTCATCAGCGCGTACCAGAAGCTCGGGATCCGCTCTCGCTTCCAGCTGCCGGCGGCCATCGGCTAGCAGCTTCGAGCAGCCGGCCTTCCGCGAAACCGTAGGGAAAACACGCGGGGTCCCCCTCTTGTGCTCGGTCCGGCACACGCGGACGATTGACCTCACGCCGACACAACTGCAGCGAAAGCCGCTGACGGAGAGGAAGGGGGCTGGTCATGGCTGGTGTGCTGAAGGTCTCGCCCAAGCTTGCGGGCGTCGTTCACTCGGCGTACTGTTGGCGCAGGACTGGCTCTCCCCGTCTCGTGGGCGATAGGAGGTTCGGATGACCGGCTTGCTCTACGGACTCGGCCACGCGTGCGCGCGCTGGCGCTTTGTGGTGCTCGGGCTGTGGCTCGTATTGGTCGTGGCGCTTGTGATCGGCGCCCGTGGGGCCGGCTCGGAGACCACCAACAACGTGACCTTGCCCGGCACCGGAAGCCAAAGCGCCACCGACCTCCTGAGCGACCGCTTCCCGAGCCAGGCCTATGGATCGAACCCGCTGGTAGTCGCCACCGACAGCGGCAAGCTGACCGATTCGAAGTACTCGAAGGCCATCGATTCGTCCGTGAGCGCCCTGAAGAAGACGCCGCACGTGACGGCCGCCGTGAGCCCCTTGAGTGACGCCGGGGCCGGCGCGCTCAGCAAGGACAAGCAGATCGGCTACATATCGGTGGCGCTCGACGTCGGCCAAGGGTCGATTACCGAGGACGAGGCCAACGCCGTGCTCGACGCCGCGAACCCGGCGAAGAAGGCGGGGCTTCAGGTGGCGATCGGCGGCTACGTCGGCCAGGAGCTGTCCAAGCCGGACACTGGGGCCAGCGACAAGATCGGGATCTTCGCCGCGATGGTGATCCTGTTGCTCGTCTTCGGCTCCGCGGTCGCGATGGGGCTGCCGATCCTCACTGCCGTGCTTGGCCTGCTGTGCGGCCTGAGCGTCGTGACGCTGCTCAGCCACGTCGCCGACGTGCCCACCACCGCACCCACGCTGGCGACCATGATCGGGCTCGCCGTCGGGATCGACTACTCGCTGTTCATCGTCACTAAGCACCGCACGCAGGTCAATCAGGGCATGGAGGTGCGCGAGTCGATCGCGCGCGCGACCGCGACCGCCGGCGGCGCGGTCCTGTTCGCGGGTGGCACCGTTGCGATCTCCCTGCTGGCGCTGGCAGTCGCTGACATTCCGCTGGTCACGACCCTGGGCTACACGTCGGCGATCGCGGTGGCGTTCGCGATCCTGGCCGCGCTCACCCTGCTGCCGGCCCTGTTCGGGCTGCTCGGGTCGCACGTCTCGGCGCTCACGCTGCCGTTCCGCAAGAAGCGTGCCAACGAGGTGCAGTCCCCGGCATGGACGAGCCTGGCCACGTGGATCGCAAACCACCGCTGGCCCGTGATGGTCGCGGTGCTGGTCGCTCTGCTCGCTCTGTCGATTCCTACGCTGTCGATGCGCCTGGGTCAGGAGGACGTCGGGGCAGAGCCGACCGACACGACCGCACGCCAGGCATACGACCTGATTACCGAGGGCTTCGGCGCGGGAACGAACGGGCCGTTCCTGATCTCCGCCCGGCTCAGCCAGCCCGCGAAGCCGGACCAGAAGAACCTCAACGAGATCAACGAGAACGAGAAGAAGCTGCAGCAGCAGCAGCAGCAGATCGAGCAGGAGGCGCTCCTTGAGGGCGCGACCCAGCAACAGGCGGAGGAGGAGGCAAAGCAGCAGACGCAGAAGCAGTCCAACGAGCTCGCCAACAAGAAGAAGCAGGCCGAGCAGCCGGCAACCGACCCGCGCCTCCAGACCCTGAAGAAGGACCTCGGGAAGGCCCAGGGCGTCAAGTCGGTGTCGGAGCCGCTGGTCAACAAGAAGGGAACTGCGGCCGTCTACACGCTGATTCCCACCACGTCGCCCTCCGACCTCGACACGGAGGACTTGGTCACCCGCCTGAGGGACACGACGATCCCGAACGCGACCAAGGGTCAGGGCATGACGGCCTTCGTCGGCGGTACGACAGCATCGTATGTCGACCTCGCGGACAAGATCACCAACAAGCTCCCGCTGGTCATCCTGGTCGTCGCGGCGCTCAGCTTCCTGGTGCTGCTGGTCGGGTTCCGCTCGCTCGTGCTGCCCACCCAGGCAGCCGTGATGAACCTGATCTCGGTCGGCGCGGCCTACGGCGTGCTCACGCTCGTCTTCCAGGAGGGCTTCGCCACGAGCCTGATCGGACTCGACGGCGCGATACCCGTCGTCAGCTTCGTGCCGCTGATCATGTTCGCGATCCTGTTCGGCCTCTCGACCGACTACCAGGTCTTCCTGCTGACCCAGATCCAGGAGCACTTCAAGGAGGGCAAGCGCGCCCGCGCGACCGTGATCGAGGGGCTCGGCTACTCGGGGCGCATCATCGGGGCGGCGGCGCTCGTGATGTTCTGCGTGTTCGGCAGCTTCGTCCTGAACGGCGACCCGACGATCAAGCAGTTCGGCCTCGGCCTGGCGACGGCGGTCGCGATCGACGCGATCGTGGTGTGCCTCTTCGTGCCCGCCTTGATCACGGTCGCCGGCAGGGCGACGATCTGGCTGCCGCGCTGGCTCGACCGGGTCCTGCCGCACATCAGCATCGAGGGGGCGGGGTACTTCGACGCAGAGCGGCCTCCCGGCGGCCCTCCGGCACCCGCGCCGGAACCGGTCGCAAGAGCCTGAGCCTCGCCGAGCCAAGCACCGCCACTGGCTCAGGCCACGTAACAACAGCGGGACTCGCGCGATGCAACCCGAGATGGCCGGACTCGGACGGATGAGCGCCAACATGGTGCGACGATGCTGCGCGCCGGCCACGGGTGCGTGGCCTTCGAGATGGACCCCGAGCCCGTCCAGCAGCTGGCGGACCGGCGACCGGCGCGAGGTCGCTCGAGGAGCTCGTCGGCGAGCTTGAGCGCATTATTTCTCAGTCCTCTCTCGCCTACCGAGGCGCCCTCCGAGACCGCCTCACCCGTCGCACGGCTCGCAGTGAGGTTGCGTTGGCGCGATGGGAGCATTTCGCGCCCACCAAAGTCGTCCTGTGCGCTTGTGGCGGGAGGATCGGCCCGACAGGGGCGGGTGGCAGGTCTCAGGCGCCGCATGGCGCAGTGCTCCTCCTGTGGATTAGCAGGACGGCGCGTCAGCCCCGGATCCGTCCAGAAAGAGCACTCTCGTGCGCTTGCTCTTCGGGGCATGAAAATCATGCTCGGAGGGCTGCTGTCCGGTTCTGACCCTACGGTCGGGCGATCCGGGACGGGGGCTTTCTGGGAGAACGCGGCCGGGCAGGGTGTGCCACGAACGCAATGAGGAGGGCGATGTAGAAGATCGGAGTTTTGTTGCGGCGCTGCATCGGAGATGGAGGGGCCAGCCGTTTGGGCTGGTGGTCCTCCGCGGTCGCCCTGCAGGGGGAGGCCGCAAACC
>JACVRW010000134.1 GCA_014534235.1 Thermoleophilaceae bacterium
ATTTGGGGTCTTCATCTGCGAGCTCACGGGCGAGCTCCCACCCGACGGCCACCCCGATCAGCATCCCCATGCGGGTCTCTTCGGCCAGGAGGGTGTCGATGAGCCGGGCGCGATCGCCCTCGTCCGGCGCCGCGGCGGCGGCTCGAACCTGCGACCTGTGCGCCTCGCCGAACCAGCCGCCCTCCTCGAGCGCGTGCGCCAGGACCCGCTGGAGTTGCGGGGCGAGGACCGCGAGGCGACGCTCCGCGCCGGCGAAGCGCTTCGGGTCGGACAGCGCCCGGACGGCCGCCTCCACCTGCTCGTCCGTGAACACCGGCGGGATCTTAGGGCGGGTCGGAAAGACCTAGTGCCGCGTCTTCCGGGTGAAGACCGGCAGCACCAGGCCGATCACCGCCCCCACCAGCGCGCCGCCGACCGCGGCGGCTATGTTCGCCTCCTCGGTGGTGAGCGACAGGAGCAGCAGCACGGCGGCGATCACGTACACGCCGACCAGGTCGTTGTCCCGCTCGTCGCCGCGGCGGGCGGCCAGCCGGTCGTCCACGAGCCAGGCGCACAGCAGCCCGAGCGCCGCCCCGTTGGCGCCGAAGACGAGGTAGAACGGCCTGTCGTCGAGCAGCGGCGGCGCCTCGAGTGTCGCCGTCAGCGCCGCGCCGGCCGCGCCGGCGAGCACGAACGTGACCACCACAGGGAGCGGGCCGAACCGACGCTCCAGCATCGAGCCGAAGATGCCGACCGCCACCATCGCGACGAAGCCGTAGCCCAGCTGGTCCGTATGCAGGAACGGCGTAACGAAGAAGCGCCAGACCTGCTCGCCGAACGGAACCGCGACGTAGCCGAGGTCCAGATTGGGGTCGGCGGCGAACACGAGCGTCGAGGCCGCACAGGCGAGGATCAGCGCGATCGTCGCGAACGGACGCCGCTCGGGCGCGATGCCCGCGATCTCCTCGGCCCGCAGCCGAGGCAGCTTGGTCCGGCGGCGCCGCTTCGTCGGGGCGCCCGCCCCGCGGTCGATCTTCGGCGCCCGCTTGCGAACCCGCTGCCCGCAGTACGGACACTCGGTGACGTACGGGCTGACCTCCGACCCGCAGTTCTTGCATACGACGAAGAGGTCCGGCTGCGACACGGCCCCCTCAGACTACCCGGAGGCCGCCAACTACTCGCGCGGCGTCTCGGCGGGCTCGGGCACTGTCGCGTCGAGCAGCTCGCGGACGACCTCGCGAAGGTCGTGATTGGCGTCGTAGACCACGATCTGGCGTGACGCCCCGTTGCCGTTCTCGATGATGTCCTCGAGGCCGTCCAGCTCGTCCGCGGAGCCGAGCTCCTCGGCGTGGGGACGCATGCGCTCCAGGAGCCGCCGAGCCAGGTCGGCAACCGGCACGCGCGCGGTCTTGGGCAGATCGACGAGCTGCCCGTCGAGCCCGTGCCGCGCGGCGAGCCACTTGTTCTCGTCGAGCATCTCATACGGGTAGCGGGAGAGGCGCTTGCCGGCCTCGTGGTGCTCGGCCAGCTCCTTCACCATGGCCTGCACGAGAGCGGCGAGGGCCAGCGTGTGCTCCACGCGCGTCTGGCTGTCCATCACCCGGATCTCGATCGTCCCGAAGTTCGGGTGCGGGCGCACGTCGTACCAGAGGTACGTGTAGTCGCCGATCGCCTTGGCGGCCATCATGAACTCGATCCGCCTGGACCAGTCCTGGTAGTTCTCGTAGCGGGGCGGGATGCCCACTCGCGGGAACGTGCGGAAGATCGGCGTCCGTGTGGAGTCGAGGCCCGTGGCGTCGCCGCGCCAGAACGGAGAGTTCGCCGACAGCGCGAGTAGGAGCGGCACGTGCACGCGCATGCCGTTGGTCACGTGGATCGCCTTGTCGGGATCGTCGAGCCCCACGTGGACGTGGAAGCCGAAGATGATCTCCTGGCGGGCGACGAACTGGAGCCCGGAGACAAGATCGCGGTACCGCGGGCGCGCCACGATCCGCTGGTCCTCCCACATCGCGAAGGGATGGGTGCCCGCCGACCCGATAGCAAGCCCGCGCTGAGAGGCGACCTGCTGAACCTGGCGCCGAAGCGCCCGCAGCTGCATTCCTGCCTCGGCCGCGTTGGCCGTCGGCGTGGTGGCGATCTCGCACACCGACTCCATCAGCTCCGGCTTCACCTCGCCCTCTCTCGGCAGCTCGCTCAGGTCGTTCAAGAGGCCCTCGATCGAGTTCGCGAGGTCGAGGGTCTCGTCGTCCACGATCATGAGCTCCTCCTCGATCCCGAGGGTGTACGAGGGGCCCGTGAACCGATGCTCCACGTTTCGCATCGTATCCGGAGGGGTGCCGGCGAAAGCAGGTATAAATGAGTCCCGCCCCTCAGGCCGGCTTCGGGCCGGCTTCTGTCCCCACTTACGGCGACCAGGAGGACTCATGGCACTCGGCTACGACGGCAAGCTCTACATCCTCGCGTTCGACCACCGCGGGTCGTTCCAGAAGAAGATGTTCGGAATCCAGGGCGACCCCTCGCCCGAGGAGGCGGAGAGGATCGCCGACGCCAAGCACCTGATCTTCGAGGGGCTCCTGAAGGCGTCCGAGGAAGGGGCCGAGCCGGGCGTGACCGGCTGCCTCGTGGACGAGCAGTTCGGCGCGCCGACCGGGATACCGGCCGAGGCCAAGGAGCGCGGGCTGATCCTAGCCATGCCCGTCGAGAAGTCCGGCCAGGACGAGTTCGACTTCGAGTACGGCGACGACTTCGGCGCGCATATCGAGCAGTTCGACCCCGAGTTCGCGAAGGTGCTCGTCCGCTACAACCCCGAGGGGGACGCGGAGATGAACGCCCGCCAGACGGAGCGGCTGCGGCGGCTCTCGGACTGGCTCCACGAGCGCGACAGGAAGTTCCTCTTCGAGCTGCTGGTGCCCGCCGAGGATGCGCAACTCGAACGCGTCGGCGGCGACTCTGACCGGTACGACGCCGAACTGCGCCCCGAGCTGATGCGGCGGACGATCGTCGAGCTCCGGGACGCCGGCGTGGAGGCCGACGTGTGGAAGATCGAGGGAATCGAGACGCAGGAGGACTGCGAGCGGATCGTCGAGACCGCCCGGCGCGACGGGCGTGAGGGAGTCATCTGCGTGGTGCTGGGACGCGGGGCGAACGACCAGAAGGTCGAGCATTGGCTCCGCCAGGGCGCCCCCGTCGACGGCTATGCGGGCTTCGCGATCGGGCGGACGATCTGGTGGGATCCGTTGAAGGGCTACCTGGACGGCGCGCTCGAGCGCGGGGACGCCGCGCGCCAGATCGCCGACAACTATCTGCGGTTCGTGCGGGTCTACAGCGAGGCCGCCAGGGAGCCGGCGACCGCGTAGCCCGCCGGCCGAAAACCCCAGTTGACGGGTGTTACGCTTCCGCCGGCGATGCGGATGCGGCAATCACTCGCCGAATTCGAGGAGGCCTTCCGCGAGGAGGCCGCCCAGTCGATCGCACGGCGCGAGCGGCTCCGAAAGCGCTCCGCTCAGCGGTCGCGCGCCCGGCGCGTCGAGCGCCAGCGCAAGCTCGGCAAGCTGCGCTTCGCGTTCCTCGCCCTCTCGATCATCCTGACCGCGGTGATAGTGGCGATCGTGATGTTCGAGACGCTGGCGATGCTCGTGGGCTAGCCGTTCTCGCGGTCCGTATAGGCACGCTCCGCGTTCACCTCAGCGTCCTGTCGCTGCCCGTACACCTCGGTGCGGAAGACCGGGACCGAGCGCGGTGCCGCGATCCCAATCCTGACCTTCTCGCCCATGATCGCGAGCACGGAGACCTCGATGTCATCCCCGATCATGATGCTCTGATTCGGCTTGCGCGTGAGAACCAACACGTTGGCGCCTCCCCTGCCAAAGGATGGTCATGCCTCCACTTAACCACCGTTTCGCCGGCGCCGCAACGCCCCTCCGCCGCAGGGCGCGGTTGGTAGTCTCCGGCGCCCGTTGGCACGGCGACCGCTCAAGCCGCAGCTGAACCAGATCCGGACCTGGGTGCGTCAGGGTCGCACCGACGCCTGGATCGCGCATCAGCTCGAGGTCTCGGTCGGGGACATCCGCGCCTTCAAGCGCGAGCACGAGCTTGCGCCGGTGGATGCGACCGGCGACGGCGACGGCGAGGCCTTCGCTCCGGGGGCCGACGCGGAGGAGCAGGATCTGCGCGCGGAGGACGACGCCCTCGTCGCCGCCGCGCTCGAGGCTGAGCTCCAGGCCGAAGAGGAGGAGGCCGAGCCCGAGGCGGACGAGGAGGAGAAGCCTCGCCGCCGGCGCCGCGGCCGGCGCGGCGGACGCGGCCGGCGACGCCGGCCGGCGGAGCTCGAGGGCACCTTCGACCACGGCGAGGAGGGCTACGGCCTATGGCTCGACCCCGCCGTCCAGGACGACCCGGTCTACGCCGAGCACTGGGCCGGTCACCGTCCGGTCACGGTGACGGTCGAGCCAGACCGGATCGTCATCACGCGTGCCGGCGAGGAGGGCGCCGAGCCGGACGACGACGATTGACCGCTTCCTAGGGTCGGTCGTGGCGTTCGCGGGCCACGCCGCCCGCGTAGTTGGAGGCCTCGCGCGCGTAGCGGTTGAACGCGGCGTCGACCACGGCCGCGGCGTCGGTTCCGGCGGCGTGACGACGGGCGAGGTCCATCGCCCAGTCCGTGCCCCCGGCGTAGAGGTCGGCGAGCTCGTCGAGCACGAACCGGGAGCCAAGCCGCCGCCGCAGCTCCTCGACCACGGCCTCGGCGGCGCATTCGAGGTCGGCGCGGGCGGCCTCGGGCGCATCGATGATGCGTCGCTCCCCGTCGCGCCACTGGTAGAGGGCGTTCTCGACCGCGTACGGCATGCGGAGCACGAGGCTAGCGCCGCGGCGTGACGGCGCGACCCTACGGGAGGTTCTCGATCACGTAGGCGCGCTCCCCCTGGCGTACCATGCCGAGCCGACGCGCCTCGCGTTCGAGCGCGCCCGGGTCTCGCAGCGCGCGCACCCGGCGCCGGAGCTCCCGGTTCTCATCGGCCAGCTCCCGCAGCTCCTCGCGCTGGGCCGCGGCCGTGCCCGACTGCTGGATCCAGTGCTTTGCCGGCGAGATGTAGAGCAGCAGGATCGCCACGAGGGTCGCGAGGAGCGCGAAGCGTCCGAGGCGATCCCAGCGTATCCCCGAGCGACGGCGGCGGGCCATGCGCCTGCCTTCGCCGCGGCGAGGCCGGCTCCTGCTAGGAGGGAAAGGCGCTGCGGCCGGGGTAGGACGCGTCCGCGCCCAGCGCCTCTTCGATCCGCAAGAGCTGGTTGTACTTGGCCACGCGGTCCGAGCGGGAGGGAGCGCCGGTCTTGATCTGGCCGCAGCCCGTCGCAACGGCGAGATCGGCGATGGTGGTGTCCTCGGTCTCGCCCGAGCGGTGCGACATGATGGCCGTGTACCCGGCCTCCTGAGCGGTCCGCACCGCCTCGAGGGTCTCGGTGAGCGTCCCGATCTGATTGACCTTCACCAGGATCGAGTTGGCCACGCCGGAGTCGATCCCCCGGCGCAGGCGCTCGGTCGCGGTCACGAAGAGGTCGTCGCCGACGAGCTGGACGCGGTCGCCGATCCGCTCCGTGAGCATGCGCCAGCCGTCCCAGTCCTCCTCGTCCATGCCGTCCTCGATCGAGAGGATCGGGTAGCGCCCGGCCACCCCCGCCCAATAGTCGGCCATCTCGTCGGGGGTCAGCATGCGGCCCTCGTGCTCGAGCACGTAGGAACCGTCCCGATGGAGCTCGCTCGTGGCGGGGTCGAGCGCGATCGCCACCTCCTCGCCGGGGCCGTAACCGGCGGCCTCGATGCCCGCGACGAGCGCCTCCAGGGCGGTCTCGTTCGAGTCGAGATCCGGCGCGAAGCCGCCCTCGTCTCCGACGGCGGTGGCGAGCCGGCGGTCGTGCAGCGTGCGCTTTAGGGCGTGGAAGACCTCGACCCCGGTCCGCAGCGCGTCAGAGAAGGAGCGCGCCCCGACCGGCACGACCATGAACTCCTGGAAGTCCACCTTGTTGTCCGCGTGGGCGCCGCCGTTCAAGACGTTCATGAGCGGCACCGGCAGCACGTGGGCAGCGTCCCCGCCGAGATAGCGCCACAGCGGCAGCCCCGCCTCAGCGGCGGCCGCCCTGGCCGCCGCCAGCGACACTCCGAGGATCGCGTTGGCTCCGAGGCGACCCTTGTTTGGAGTGCCGTCGAGGGCGACCATCGCCCGGTCGAGGCCCTGCTGGTCGGCGGCGTCGATTCCGCGCACGGCCTCGGCGAGCTCCCCGTTCACGTTCGCAACGGCCCGCGAGACGCCCTTGCCTCCCCAAGCGTCTCCGCCGTCGCGCAGCTCGACGGCCTCGAACTCGCCGGTGGAGGCCCCGGACGGTACGGCCGCGCGCCCTGCCGCGCCGGACCTAAGCAGCACGTCGACCTCCACCGTCGGGTTGCCCCGGCTATCGAGGACCTGCCGTCCGTGGACTCGCTCGATCTCGCTCACGCTTCCTCCTCCACCCGCTCCCTGAACCGGTCGGCCGCCCGCCGCAGCGCGAGTTCCGGATCCTCTCCGGCGACGATCGCCTCCTCGACGGCGGCGAGCAGGCGGCCGCCGGGGTCGTCCGCTCCCGGCTTCCACCGGAAGCCGGCGCCCTCCGCCCGCTTCAGGACCTTCTTCGCGTACAGCGTCGAGGGCAGCGTCTCGGGGATCCGCCCAAAGATCTCCCCGCCGCGCTCGTCCTCGCGCTTGATCTCGTTCCAGTTCCGAACCACGTCCCCGGCCGTCTCCGCGGCGCGATCTCCGAACACGTGCGGGTGGCGGCGGATCAGCTTGGCGTGGCAATGGTCGGCCACGGCGGCGAGATCGCCACGCCCCCGCTCCTCGAGGAGCAGCGCCAGGAAGTAGACCTGAAACAGGACGTCGCCCAGCTCGTCCAGGAGCCTGGCGTCATCTCCCGTGTGGGCAGCGTCGGCGAGCTCGTAGGCCTCCTCCACCGTGTGCGGCACGATCGAGCGCTCGTCCTGCTCCCGGTCCCAGGGACACTCCCGGCGCAGCCGTCGGGTGATCTCGTCGAGCCGCAGCAGCGCGGCCGAGAGATCGCTCATCTAAGTGGTACCCACTAAGGCTGTTGCGGCTCCGGCTGCTGCGGCGGTGCCTGCTGCGGCGGCGCCTGCTGCGGCGGCTGTTGACCGCCCGGGGGACCCGTCTCCGTCGACTCCTTCGGGGCGTTCTCGCACTCGGCCACGCGGTAGTCCTCCGCGCAGTGCGTCTCATACCTGTAGTTCTCGCGGAAGTCCTTGATGAAGTCGTCGAGCGCCTTCTGCTGACGCTGCGAGCGGAGCAGGTTGCGGATCGTCGCCTTCGACTCCTCGAGTGACTGCTGCGACGCGGGCGTGATCTTGTCGACCTGGAAGACGTACCAGCCGAACTGAGTCTCCACCGGACCCTCGATCACGCCCTTCTTGGCGGCGAAGACGGCGTCGTCGAGGGCCTTCTCCTGCTGGCCCTTTGCCACGGCGGGAAGCTTGCCGCCCTGGGCCTTCGAGGCCTCGTCGATCGAGTACCGCCTGACGACACTGCGCCAGCTATCGCCCTCATCGAGCGCGCTCTTGGCCTGCTTCCCCTTGGCCTGGGTCTTGGTTAGGACGACGCGCAGGTCGCGCCGCTCCGGCTGGGCGAAGCGCTTCTTGTGCTTGTTGTAGTACTGCTCGACGTCCTTGTCGGAGACCTTCTCCGCGTCCTTCGTGACCTTCTGCGTCAGCTTCTGCTGGAGCTGGTCGAGCCGGACACGGAAGAGGATGTCCTGCTCGCTCATACCCGAGGTCTTCAAGAACTGCCGGTAGGCCCTGTCGTTGGGGAAAGCCTGCTTCTTCTGCTCCTCGAAGGAGCGCGTGACGTCCTTGTCTGAGACCTTCACGCCCTGCTTCTCCGCCTCCTGCTGCACCCATTCGGCCTGGATCAGGAACTGCATCACCTCGGTCTTCAACTGATCGAACTCCTGCTTGCACTGCTTCTTCAGCTGGGCGTCCGTAGGCCGGTCCTGACCCTTAGGGACGGGCTGCTTCTTCCTCGACGCCACGCACTTCTCGAAGCTCGGCGGGTCCGGCGCGGCGGGGCTGCCCGTCCCCTGAGCCTGACCGGCTGAGGCGGTCTTCAGCCACTTGTCAAACTCGTCCTGGGTTATCACGGAGTCGCCGACCTTCGCGACGGCGTTCGGTGGGACGTCGTTGCCGC